>WQZR01000001.1 GCA_009780625.1 Bacillota bacterium
AAGATTTAAAGAGACTAAGCGAAATCAAAACAGAACTTGGCGAGGAAATCAAAAAAGTTAAAGCAGCCCTGATTGAGTTATGCGACTGGCAAGAAGGAAAGTGTTTGTTTCAAAGACAACGTGGCTCAGCGTATACTTGTTGCACAACAACATTTGTCTGCAAACAACTTGATGAAGATAAAGGCTGCACACTAGACGATGAAGAAAGACCACTGCTTTGCGATTTATTTCTATGCGTTCCTGCAATTGAAGCATTGATGGAAAAAGTGAAAGCATTCAACAGTGGCGACGACAGTGTTAGGGAAGAGTTGGACTTTCTAAAAGACTATATAAAGATGTGCATTTTGCTAAACAAAGAACAACTTCCAATATATAAAGAATATTTCGATGCAACAGTGATAAGAGAATGCAAAAACCCATGTGCAAAAAAATGCACAAAGCCATATCTAAAATCTGCTGAAGTTGTTGGCACTGGAGAATTTTTCTAGTATAAAACTTCTTCGAGGCAAAGACCCTTAGCATCAGCCGTTCCAATTCCATTGGTGCGGCTTTCTTTTTTTAGTGCGTTTTCTATGTCTTCTTTGGTAAGTTTGCCAAGTCCAACATCAACAAGCGCTTGTGTCATAATTCTCACTTGGTTATGAAGAAAACTTCTTCCAGTGAAATATATTTTGATTATTGTAGGGGTCGCATCACCATGCGACCCTGTTTCGAATCTTATATCTGTAAGTTTCCTCATATGGTCCGTCACTGCTGCTCCAGTCTTGCAAAAACTTTTAAAGTTTTTATAGCCAATCAATGAGGCAGAGGCTTCTTTCATTTTTTCTATGTCCAGTGGGCGTTTGATGTGCATTGCTGTGTCGCGTTCGAATGGGCACAAAACATCGCCGTTCCAAATTGTGTAGGAATATGTTTTTGCCTTTGCTGAATATCTTGCCGAAAACTCTTTGTCTGCTTCTTCAACAGATAGAACTCTAATATCAGGTGGAAGCATTTGGTTTAAAGAAGTCTTTGCGTGTCCACAGTTTATTTTGTTTGAAGTAAAGAAATTCACGGTTTGCTTTTTTGCATGCACTCCAGAATCTGTTCTGCCAGAAGCAACAACCGTCACCTTTTGTTGGCACACAGTTTCCAAAACAGTTTCCAAAACCCCTTGCACCGTTTTCTGTTTTGGTTGAATTTGAAAACCAGCATACCCCGTGCCGTCGAAACTTATAACCATCTTATGATTGAATTCAGATTTTTTCATTATTTCTCATTATAGCATATTGACAAACGCAAGATATGGCTATAAGATAGCAATATGAAAATTTATTTTAATCAAGATTGGCTAGATGGAAAAGGGCATGGTTCCGAAGACGCATGCAAATTCTTTTCTAAACACAGAATGGAGTTGTTCAATGCCCTAAAAGAATCAACGCCACACGAATACATCACAGACAAAAAACTTATAGACGAAGACACAATCTTCTTCACTTCAACAATCGACAGCGAATTTGACATGGGCGAATATAGCAAAATAGTTGAGGAAGAAAGAAAAGCAATTGACAAAATTCTTAAAACAAGTGAAATCAAACGCCCAAAGACGGCTTCCTTTTGGGAGTTTCTCGATAAGCCTTTCTTTCCAGTTATTGCCAAAAGCGAAATGCTGAACGCTGGAATGGATAAAATTCTTATTGAAAACAGAGAACAACTTGTTCCGTTCTTTGCTTTATATCAATATCTTAAAGAAGAAAAAATGGCTCTTTCAAAAAATGGAGGAACAATCACATATAAACATTTCGAAGAAATGGTTTTCCAGCAATATATTGAAACACCAAGCGAATATAACACTTCGCTTAGAGTCTACATCACAGGAGACCTTTCAATTGAAGCAGCAACAATCGAATATGGAAAGCCTGGCAAGAAAGAAATAAGAACACCGCTTGAGGGACTTATTCATGATTCACGAAGCCCGTTTTTTATAAACAACAAAAGCGTGACATCAAACTCAGAATGTGGCGGAGATAATATTGTTATTGGTAAAGATGTTGGCTATTCAAAAAAAGATAAAGAAATTTTGAAAGCTCATGGGTTTGACCCGCAGAATTGTGTTCTTCCAAAAGAACTAGAAGACATTTCAAAACGTATTATGAAAGGTTGTGCAAAGTTTCTAGGAATTGTTGCAGGGTTCGATTTCATTCTAAACAACGCCGACAAAAAGTGGTATTTTCTTGAAGTAGGCGGAAACCCAACACCGCACGACTATTCTTTGGTTCACGGACTAGGCTATAGCCCAACAGACAACACAATAAAAAATGTGACAAAGAGTGTGCAGATTGATTTGAAAGTGAGAACCGAAGCACTTGCAGAAATGATTTATCAAAGAAAAGAATCATTGAAGAAAAAACAAGCAAAGAAGAAACCAACAGAAGTGACAGCATAAAACGCAAGAAAAAAACACTTGCGTTTTTTTATGCGATAAGGTATAATCGCTAAGCGCTTAAAAGCATTTTTTTATTAGCCCATAAGAAAGTGTCACAATAAGGGGAAACCCGCGCAGGAGAAAATCCACACCAGCATATGAAATGTTTATGCTGAGATTTAAAAAAGAGGAGAAAAAAGGAAAATGAACAAAACAACAAAAATGGCAAACCCACAAACAGTTGTAAGAGAATGGCATGTTGTAGATGCAAGTGATATTCCACTAGGACGTCTTGCAAGCCAAATCGCTCAACTTCTTCGTGGAAAACACAAACCAACATTCACTCCACACACAGATTGTGGCGACTTTGTGGTTGTGCTAAACACAGACAAAATTGTTTTGACAGGTGCAAAACTAACAGACAAGTTTCACTACAGACCGTCAAGATACCCAGGCAACATGAAGCAAATTCAATATAAAGAACTTCTTGCAGAAAGAAGCGACTATATGCTTTGGCTTGCAGTAAAAAGAATGGTTCCAAACACAAGGCTTAGAGACGACCAAATGAACAGAATGAAAGCGTTCAAAGGTGCAGAACACACTCACCAAGCTCAACAGCCAAAACCAAGAAAACTAGTGGGAGGAAGAAGATAGTATGAAAATAGTAAACAAACAAAAATTCTTCTGGGGAACTGGAAGAAGAAAGAAAGCAGTTGCAAGAGTTAGAATCGTTGGCGGCGGAGCAGGAAAGATTGAAATCAACCAAAAAGATATTAAAGAATATTTCCTAAACGACATCTTAAAGCAAATCGTAAACCAACCACTTGTGCTTACTGGAGAAAAAGTTGACGTTTTTGTAAACGTTAAAGGTGGCGGACTTACAGGACAAGCAGGCGCAATCAGACACGGGCTATCAAGAGCGCTTATCAAGTTCAACGAGTCGCTTAAACCAGAGCTTAAGAAAGCAGGATATCTAACAAGAGACCCAAGAGCGAAAGAGCGTAAAAAATATGGTCTTAAAGCAGCAAGAAAAGCTCCACAATTCTCAAAACGTTAATACACAAAAAAATGCCTTTCGGCATTTTTTTTGTTATACTATATATATGAATGCAAAACAGAAGTTGCAAGTTCTAACAAGAATTATTGGAATACTCAGCGGAGTGGTGTATTTTGTTGCCGGCGTACTGCTGATTATTTTTGGAATATACTTCAGCCTAGACTATCTATGGACAATCGGAATAATTGTCACAATCTTTGGAATTATTCACATAATCTTGTTTTCGCTTTCAATTCCAGATTCGAACAGATTTGCAATCAAAGCCATGGGCTTTGGTTTCCTCACCGGAAACATTCTTATTCTCATTCTTTCACTAATCATTTTCTTCCTTCAAGACGAAGAGAATAAGAAAGATATAAAAGGATAATTCTATGAAAAAAGATTTAAGGTTTCTAACCAACTTGTTCTATTTAATCAACGGGGGCATATGTGTGCTTTCAGGACTTGTTTCAATAATTGTAGGTATTGTTTACTATATTGGAGACGATTTGCTTTGGTCTACAATTTTAATTCCTTCAGGAAGTATTATTGCGGTGGTTGGTTTTGTGCATATAATTTTTTTCCTCGCTCTAATGACAACCAAAACAAAAACATTTGCAATCGCATCTACGATAATCAGCTATTTGACAGGCAATATTTTTATATTTGTTCTTTCAATCGCAACCCTCATTGCAAAAGATACTGAATAAAAAATAAACGCCGCTGGCGTTTTTATTTTTTATAAACAAAATAGAAATCAGTCAGCCAGTTGACAGGGTTATTTTGAATATACTGCCTTGTTTCATTCAACTCTTTTTTATTTCTGATTATTCTTTCATAATAGTTTCGCTGGAAGAATTTGTATTTTGCATCTATTGTGCAATTTGATTTGAAGTGATGAATAATTTGGCCTAGTGAAATCGTAGGGGTCGCACCTGAGAGCGACCCGTTGTGTAAAATTTGAATAATCATGTGAATATGATTTGGCATGATTACAAAGGAATCAATCTTATATCTTTTGCTAGTTTCATTTATACGGTTTATTCTACCTAGTATTATTTTTCCTAGTGATGACAATTTGATTTGCGGGTCGCTCTCAGGTGCGACCCCTACATTTCCTCGAATTCCGTATTTTAACTCGTGTTCGGTAGGCATCAAAACCTCGCTCAAAATGCAATGCCCGTCTTGAACACAAATAACCACATGATAAAACCGCGGCTCTTTATAGTCGAAACTTTTCAATCTGACATCTTTTCTTACGGGCAATCCGCTTGCTTGTCCTCTAAGTTCTCTTTCAGTCATAAATCTATTATAGTACATTTGTTCTAAATATCAAAGCAGATGTAAAACGCTTTGAATTTTTCGGGGGGGGGGTAGAATTAAGTGATTGGAAGGAGATTAGACATGAAAGAAAAATTACATGATTTAACTGTACTGTTTTGGTTGCTTTGCGGAATATTATACATACTAACAGCGGTCGTATTGATAATAATAAATTTTAATTCTGCGACTGACGCTTTTGGTGCTTGGGGTTTTAGTATTTTAGTACTTGGTGCTGTGCACATATTGTTTTATCTTTTTAGGACTCTAGACTGGAACAAGTTTGCAAAAACATCTATAATTGTAAGTTTCTTTGTTGGCAGTGCCTTAATCTTTAGCTTTTCAATAGCGCTGTATCTAGCAAAAGATTCAGAAGAACTGAATAAAAAAAATACTTAGACAAAAAATACTTCTATGAAAAGCGGAATTATCAGAAGGGTGGACGACCTCGGTCGTATTGTCATTCCAAAAGAAATCAGAAGAAGCCTAAAAATCAAGACGGGTGCGCCGCTTGAAATTTCTTTGGTGGGCGAAGAAGAACTGTCGCTAAGACGCGTGGACAGTCTTCTTTCTGTTGTCATAAACCCCGATGGTTTTGCCAGCACAGTTGCAGAATTTTCTGGCTGTTCAATCATCATCGTAAACGACAGTGAAGTTTCTGCTCTCTCTGGTTTCAAAAAAAGCATGATTGGTCTGCCAATCACAAATAAACTGATTTCGCATCTAGAAAACAGGGAGCAAATCACCATCACAGCAACCCTCGAAGCCCTGATTGAAAGAAGCCCAATTGAACACAATGCTGTGGCAACAATCATCATAGAGCCCCTGATTAACGATTCCAGCGTCCTTGGTGGCATTGTGGCAGTATGCTTGGACATAAAAAAGGTGGAAGAAGTTAAAACAATTTTAAGATATACAAGTGCTTTAGTTCGAGTTTTTTAGACAAATAGTGCTATTATAATAGTAGATGGAAGAGAGAATAAAAAAAGTTCTATTTGATTCTTCAATGCTTTGCGACATGCTAGACGATTCTAAACCAGAACTTCGAGACGCAGCGCAAGACTTTTTTCTATATCTAATCAAAAACCCACATAGATTTGAACTTTGTGTTTGCGACACCGTTAGAGGTGAAATCAGCAACATGAGATTTGGAATCAGAAAACACGAAGCCCACATGACAGACGAAGAAAGAGCAAGAAAGCATATGGGTGAAAGAGCAGAATCAATTCTTAAGGGAACAAACTTTGGTGGCGTTGAATATAAGTTTAACGATTTGGCGGAGAACCACGACGTTGTTGCTCTAAGACGAGCTTTCAGAGAAGCCGGAGTGCCACCAGTTAGACACGATAAAACAGACGACGACCACGATAACGACAGAACAATTGCAGCAGTTGCGTTGACTCACGGTTGCCATATGATTGCTTCACACGATTTTAGAGATATGGTGAACAACGGTTCGGACTTTAGAAGAGTCTATGGTCAGTTTCTTGGAAATGAGAATTTCACAAAAACAAAGTTTGCAAACGCAAACCAAGCTTTGGAAGGTTTTGTTAAAGAAGACGATTTATATCTAACAACATATAGAGAAGAGTTTCAAAGATGTCTTGGTGTGATTAAACAAAAACAAGAAGAAATTGAAGGTACAGAATGCGAAATTGAAAAAGGCATGAAAAAAGCAGACCTGAATGAAAGTTATGAATATGTAAACGGAAAGAGATATAAGCAAAGAAGAGATGAAAGACCAGAGTTTGACAAACTTCTAAAAATTCAAGCGAATAGAGCAATGCACAGAAAGCATATAGATGAAATGGAAAATGCTTACTATAATACCTATGGTGACGAAATCTATAACTCCAAACGTGCGGAACTGGCAGGAAAAACTGCTCCGTCTGAAAAACGCCTTTCAGAATTGATGAAAATGCGAAGAGACATTATAGACGGGCCAGTGCTTAGCAAAGGAAAAAAACTTAACACATTGAATGTTGGTGGCGGCTCTCAAACAACAAAAGGTGTTTCGGTGGATGGAAATAAAGGAATAGGTGAGGTTTAGGTGATAGATAAAAGAGATATATTTATTGAAATAGTTGAAAGAAATAAGAAGAAGTTTAACACTGAAGATATTTCCAGCCCAGAAATCAGAAAAGCAATCATGAAAGAATATGATGCTGCAATAAAAGCACGCGTGCAAAAGGAATATACAATAGACGAGATTTTTACAGAGCAGGGAATGGAAGCACAAATGGAATTTGAGGAAATGCTTTCAACAGATTCACACTATCAACAAAAACTGAGAGATGAAAAGAATATAAGAAAAAACAGAATAGCAGAAGTTGGCGAGGAAGCATATGAAAAAGAAAGAATGGTTGCAGCAGAAAACCGCCTTCAAGAACTTGCAAACGAAACAGGTGTGCCTAGGGAAATGATTATCAGCAGAACACAAAAGAAAGTTTTCCACCCAGGGCAAAAGAAACCAACAATTGTAGACATTAAATCAGCTTAAAACATTAATTAAAAAAACGACATAAACAGTAAAAAAAGCGACTAAAACGTTTGACGGTTGCCAGAACTTTTGTTATACTCAAATATTCATATTGAATAGAGGAGAAATTTAAATGATAAGAATACTTACAGACAGCAGTTCAGGTCTGACACTAAACGATGCCAAAAAGATTGGAGTTGAAATGGTTCATATGCCAATCAATTTCGATGGAACAGAATATATCGATGGGAAAGATTTAAACCACGAAGAATTCTACAAAAAACTTGTGGAAAGCAAAAACCCTCCAAAAACATCTGCAATAAACCAAGCAACATTCGAAGAGATTTTCGAAGATGTAAAAAAGAAGGGAGAAGAGATGGTTGTTCTTCTAATTTCTTCTGGTCTTTCAGTGACAAACGACCAAGCAATGCAAGCCAAAGATGCAGTGGGTTATGACAAAATTTATATAATCAACAGTCTAGCGACAGTTGCAACACTAATTGCACTTGTTATGGAAGCAGTAAGAATGAGAGACTCAAAAATGAAAGGGGCAGACATTGCAAAGGAACTTAATGTTCTTGTTCCAAAAGCTAAGTTGTTTGCATATGTTGACACACTTAAATATCTTAGAGCTGGCGGAAGAATCAGCGCAACTTCTGCAGTTGTTGGTGGTTTGCTTAACGTTAAGCCAATAATCATTCTAACAGAAGGAAAACTGGTTAATGAAAACAAATGTGTGGGTGCAGCAAAAGCAAAACAATATTTGTTAACAAAGTTTAAAGAATATAAAAACATCGACTTTTCAAAACCAGTTTACTTTGGCCATGCGCATACACACAAAGAATGCGAAAACCTAAAAGCAGCGGCAAAACAGATTCACAACTTCATAGACGGCGGAACGTGGTATATCTCTGCAACAGTTGGCACACATACAGGCCCAGGTGCAGTTTTGATTGCATTCTTTGAAAAATAAGAAACTAACCTAGATAGTTAAGCGGCTTGATTGCATCAGACTTAAGCATAAGTTTAAGTGTAATTAGACCGTCTTCATTGTCTATTTTCATAAGAGCGTTGCTGTCTTCAAAAACAAAATAGTTAGAGAGGCAGGAAATCAAATCGCTTCGAACAACTTCAATAAGTTTTTGCGGACCTTCGGTCTGCGGAAGAAGACTCAGCGTGCTGAGTCTTTTTTCTATAAGGTGTTGCTTCACAAGGCAGTTCTCCTTTTCTTAAATGCACCCCAAAGTCCGGTGTATGGTTTTTTTGCATCATATATAATTCGACTTCCAGTGTCGATGTTCTGTGCGGCAATTTTTAGAGCCTTTTCAACTTCTCCACCTTTTGCAGAAGAGCCAATGTTTCCCGAAAAACCCATCTGGTCGCTTTCTGGAATTACTGCAAGAAGAGGGCATTTGATGAAAGATTCAATTGCCGAAATGCTAAGCGTTTCTTCGTTCTTTAACATATCACCTCGAACCCTGTTCACAACAAAGTTTGTTTCAGCAATTTCAAGGCTTTTGAGAATAGTTAGAACTTTTGCTGCGTCTCTAATGGCCGATATATGCGGCGTGGTTAAAATAATTGCTTCGTTTGCAACTTTGGCTGCTTTATAGAAACCTTCGTCCACACCCGCAGGGCTATCCAAAAGTATATAGTCAAATTCACCTTCTAATAGCCCTATCATTTCTTGGAGTTTTTCAACCGTCACAAGATGCCTGCCATAGCTTTGGCAACTTGGCAGAACATGCAAAAGTGGGTGAATAGACGTTTTAACAAGTGCTTGTTTAAGTCTGCATTTTCCAGAAACAACATCAACAATGTCGTATATAATTTGATTTTCAATTCCAGAAACAACGTCTAGGTTATTAAGCCCCAAATCTAAATCCAAAAGAACAACCTTTCTTCCAAGTTTGGCTAGTTGTGCTCCAATGTTTAGACTAAAGCTGGTTTTTCCAACTCCGCCCTTTCCTGAGGTTATAACAATCTTTCTGCTCATGAGGAAAGTTTTACATATAGAGCGGTGCAGAATTTGGCGAGTGCTTTGTTTATTTGCAAACTATTGTCAAACCCACATATAGATATAGTTCTTGGCATAGCATAGATTATGAAAAACTTTGAAGGAACAGAATTCTTTTTAGGCACACCAACAAGGCTTGATTATTTAAGAGAACTAAAACAGAGGCAGGAGATGGAAAGAGAAGAAACATTCGAACAAAGAGTTCTTAGAGAAAGAGAGCGTGAGGCAGAGAAGGTTGAACTGCAAACAAAAATGATTAGAGAAAAAATTCAAACACAACTGCTTCTTGAAGACTTTTCAAACACCAGTTTTTTGGAGTTTAAAAAAGAAATTGTACTCCGTGCACCTGAAGGTGTAGGGGTCGCATCACCATGCGACCCTGTTGAGGTTGTCGACATTCGAGAGCGTATTGTTTCAAATGTAGGGGACGCGCCACAGAGCGTCCCAACAGAAAGAACCTTCAACGAAGAAGATTTCTCTAAACTTCTAAAAAAAAAGAAGAACAGCAAAAAAGGTGTTTTTGGCGAAATCGTTTTTCTTATAACCCTCTTCTTTATGGCAACGCTTTTGTTGGTTATGATTTCTGGAACTTTTGACATAGGAATCATAGGAACATTTCTAAGAGAAGAGACAAATTTTCATGAAATATTTAGTTAATAAAATCAACATTCATCCATTGTTTGTTGTGCTTGCAATAATAATGGTTATAACTGGCAACAGCTTGCCGTTTTTTACTTATATCTTGGTTTTGCTAATTCACGAAACAACCCACGCTGTGGTTGCGGCATGGTTTGGATATAAACTTCAAAACCTAACATTCATGCCGCAGGGAGCGATGCTAGACGCTTCTGAACAATTTAAAACACCAATGCACGAAATCGTTGTTGCACTCTCTGCGCCAATTGTGAACATTCTTATAGCGTTTATTTTTATAGGAATTTGGTGGCTAATTCCTGAGAGTTATATTCTTACGGAGCAATTTGTACATGCAAATATTTTTATTGCAGTTTTTAATCTGCTTCCAATTTTGCCACTAGATGGTGGAAGAACAATGCTTGCAATTTGCTCTCACCACAAAAAAAGAAAACTAGGCGTTATTTTGACAACTGTGTTTGCTATTATAACCAGTGTTGTTTTGCTTATTCTGTTTGTTCTAAGTTTTTGGGGTTCAATCAATTTCACCTTTATAATCATGGCAATATTTCTTTTAAGTGGGCAATTCTTATATGAAAAAAGGAACGCATATTTTTATGATTACAAATTTAACGAAATTATAAAAATTCTAGAAAAAAGAGACTTGGGCAAAAAAATTCACTCTTGACAAGAGTCGAACTTGGGAGTACAATAGGCAGACAAAAGAGAAAAGGAGACTTGTATTATGACAACACCATTCGGAGTAGAAGCAACAAAGGAAATGTATGGTTTCGAAGCACTTGGAAAAGCAATTGAAAGCAAAGAAATTGCTGTGAAAGATTTACCAAAAATGCTAGACAAAATTCTTATGGCTGCAGACCTAGAAGGTCTTGATGCGTTTGAAAACTTTATCGTTGAAACAATCACACCATATAGAAAAAGAAAAGACTCAGGCTACGACAACGAAGCAGGCATTATGTATGACAAAACTTTCTTAGAAACAGAATATGAAGAAGCTCAAAAGAAACTTCTGGCAGATGTGACTCTAAGAAAAAAACTGTTAGAAATGGAAATGGAAAAGAGATATTCAAGCATTCAAGAAAGACTAGAGCAAAAAGCAAAACAAGCAGAAAGATTTATGCGTTAACAAAAAGGGTCGCACCACGGTGCGACTTTTAAATTGACATTTTTCCACTCTGTATGCTATAATGCGTGCATTAAGTATTGAATTCAGTGAGGTTATATGAAAACAATCGGCATAATTGAATTAAATTCAAGCCACACGAAACTTACAATTTCAAAAAGAACAGGCGACACGTTTTTTACAAAAATTGATGAAGTTGTAGACTATATAAACATCGGCGAAGAAGCGACAAACGACCCAAAAGGGTATTTTATTAAACCGCAACGCGTTGCCGAAGTTTTGGAAATTCTTAAAGGATATCAAAAGCTTGTAAACAGCTATATGACAGATGAGGTTTTTGTTTATGCAACACACGCAATCAAAAACGCAAAAAACAATCAAAGCCTGATTGCAGAGGTTGGAACACTTTTTGGCTGGAAGGCAAGAATTCTTACAATGGAAGAAGAGGTGGGCTATGTTCAGTCTGCGGTGTTTAACACAATAGAAGCTCCAAAGGCTCTTGTTGCAATTGTGAACCCAACAAGCATTGAACTTGTTCTATATTCAAGAAGAAACATTCAACTTAAAAAAGTTATTGATTTTGGTCCAGAGAATATTGCAAAAGAAAACAAAGGCAGCCAAAAAGATTTAGCAAAAATCCTAGAAGAAAAAATTAAAAAAGAACTTGCAGCGATTGAAGAAATTAAAGAAATCGAACCAGACTTTTCTGTTGTTGCAGTGGGCTATGCAGCTGAAGCACTTGCACGCGTAAGCCACAACCAAAAGAAATATAGTCTAGACATTGTTCACAACTATACACTAGACAAAAAAGACGTAAGAAAAGCAGAGGAGTTCCTTCTTGGTCTTGAAGTTGATGCAAACAAAAAGCTTAGAGGAATTAGCGAAGAGAGGGCAGACATTGTTCCACTTGGAGTTGTTGCTCTAAGAACAATTTTTGAAAGCACAGAACTAGAAGCAATGACAATAAGCACACATGGTCTAACATATGGTGCAATGCTTTCTCACATCAATCCAAGCATTGTTGAAAAACCAATCAACGACCTTCTTGGCTATTCACTCGACAAGCAGTTTGAAGAATATGAAGCAAGCCAAACAAACTCTAAAAACGTATATAACATTGCAATGATTTTGTTTAAAGAACTTAGAGTTCTTCACAAACTTCCAAGAACATATGTAAAGAGTCTAAGAGTTGCATCTTTCATGCACGACGCTGGAAAGAGAATAGGTTTTGACAACCACCAAAAGAACGCATTCCCAATCATTTTGGCAAGCGAACTTTTTGGACTGACTCACAGAGAACTTCTTGTTGCAGCGTTTTCTGCACTAAGCGAAATTTCAACAAACCTAAACCCAACAGAACTAACTCGCCACAGAGAAATCATCACAACAGAAGATATTGATGCAATCAAAAAACTTGGCTCAATCATTCGTCTTGCAGAAAATATGGACAAGTGCTATAAGAATCTAGTTAAAGATATCAACTGCGATATTCTTGGTGACAGTGTTATTTTGAAAATTGAAACAGACCAAGATGCAAGTTTTGAAATAAAAGAAGCACTTAAAGCAAAAACAGACTTCTTCAGAGCATTTGGAAGAACTTTGGAATTGCTATAATATAATGAAAGAACAAAAACAAAAAAGCAGGAAAACCTGCTTTTTTTATGTCGTTTTTTTAAATATTGTTATGGACAATTCATAGAAACAGTGATATACTTTTGTTACAATCAAGAAGTCTAAGGAAAAATATAACATAGGAGAATAACAACATGGGGAATGAAAGAAACAATCCAGGATTTTTGAAAAGAATGGCAATAGGAACAGTAGCGTTTTTCACTAGACCAAGAGCGGGCGCATTGGCGGCTTTAGCACTTGTTCCAGTTGCAGCAATAACACTAACAGCGTGCGGAGGAGGTGGCGGCGGACAACAACAGCAACAAACAGTTCAACTTGGAAACGTTGCAGGTCTTGCAGTTGCAAAATCTGGTGAAGTGACATGGACGTCTCCAGCGTCAGGAACACACGAACACGGTGCGAATATCCGACTTACAATAAACGGAACAGACTCAACAGTTGCGGCAACTGCTGGAAGTTTCCAAATAGCAGATGTTCAACCAGAAACAACATATAATGTAAGTGCAGTTTTCACAAGAGCAGAAAACTCAACTCATAAATTTACAAATTCTGCAGCGGCAGCAACAGCAAACATGACAACAGACCCAGCAACTGCACAAAAAACAACAGTGACACTCGCTAACGTTCAAGGTCTTGCAGTTGCAAAATCAGGTGCAATCACTTGGACAGTTCCAACAGCAGGAACAAACGAGCGTGATGCAAACATTCAATTGACAGTGAACAGCGGCTCGCCAATCACTTTGGCAGCAACAGCAGGCACACATCAAATTGCAAGCGTTCAACCACTAACAACATATAACGTAAGTGCAATTTTCTCAAGAGCAGAAAACGATACGCATATATTCAACAACAGTGCAGTGCCAGCAACAGCAAGCATGACAACAGAGCCTCCTCAAGTTCAATCTGTTTCTTTAAATATTGACACAAGAGTGATTTCTGTAAGCAGAGTTTCAGGTCCTGCAAACCTTGCAATTCCAGTTGACGTGAAACTGATTAACAACGCAAACCAAGCAGTTATATGGGAAGGAATAGTTGCGGCAAATCAAACAACTGTAACAATTCCACAACCTAGCTGGCAAACAGACGTTACGGTTAGAGTTGAAGCATCAAAACAAGGTTCAACAGCAGCTGCAGTAAGTTCAGTTGCAGTATACATTCCAGAACCAGGTGTAACCCAACAAGACGCACAACTTGGAAACATCACAAACCTTCAAATTTCAACAGCGGGTCTAGTTACATGGACACGCCCAACAGGAGTACACGATGCAGACGCATCAGTTGCGTTAACAATCAACGGAACAACTCACACAATCGCACCAGATGCACCATCACAAACATTCCAAATAACAACAACACCAGGCATGAAATATGAAGCAAGTGCAATCATGACAAGAACAAGCAATGCACAATATAACTTCCTTCCAAGCACAACGCCTGCAACTGCAGAACGCACAATCGACAAACAGTCAATTCAACTTGGGCAAATTTCAAACCTAAGAATAAATGCAGCAGGTCTAATTCAATGGGACCTTCCAGCAGGGGCACACAACTCAGGTGCAATTGTTAATATGACAATTATTGGGGTAAATGGAAACAATCCTTTTGTTCCAGCAAACGCAACAAGCCACCAGCTTACATCAGGCATCACACCAGGTGCAAACTTCAGTGTTAGTGCTTTCCTAACAAAAGCAGAAGATGCAACAACAATCTTCACACAAGGACCAACTGTAGGACCACAAACACTTCAAGTTCCAAAAACACAAGTTCAACTTGGACAGATTTCAAATCTTAGAATCACAAGCGGCGGTCTAATCCAGTGGGACAGACCAGCAGGAGAGCATAACGAAGGCGCAACAGTTAACCTAATAATTCCAGGAATCAACAGTGGGCAACCTTTCCAAGCCGAAGGTCCAACAAGTCACCAACTTATGAGCACACAAGCCGGCAATCAGTTTACTGTAAGTGCATTCTTAACAAGACCAGAAAACACAACAACAACATTCACACAGGGTGCAACAACATCGCCAGTGAACCTTACAGTTCCAAAAGTTCAAGCTCAACTTGGAAACGTAACAGGCGTTTCAATTTCAAACACAGGTCTAGTTCAATGGACGCGTCCAACAGGAACACACGACACAGCCGCGTCTGTTCAACTTACAATTGCAGGATATAGAAACGGAGAAGCTTTCACAGTAAGCCCGCAAAACTCATCGAGCTATCAAATGTTGGCAGCAAACGCAGGTGGAACACTTGCAGGAAAAACATTCTCTGTAAGTTCAGCAATAATGACAAGAGCCGAAAACGACACTCATACATTCAGTAACAGCCAAACACCAGCAACAAGCAATCCTGTAACAATTCCAGCTGGGTTGACAAACGTTGCAAGAGATGTTGTAGACCTTACAGCAGAAAGTAATTATTTAGTTATGACACTTGCTCCAGAGTTCTGGGAGTTTAGTGACCAGCGAGTTAGAGTTCAAGTTCGTAGCCAAAATGGAGGAGAAGCGATTTCGAATTGGCTTGAAGTTTGGAGCAACACGCCATTTAGAGAAGGAAACACAAATCAAGTTCGCATTCCACTAGCAGAATTTAATTTTGACGATATGATAGATAATGCAGTGCCAACAGGAGTTCCTCTTCAATTTAGAACTCAAGCAAGAAACACCTCTGCAAACTGGATTACTGCAAAAAACTTTAACGATATAACAGTTCCAGTTCCAAAAACACAAGTTCAACTTGGAAACCTAACAAACGTTAGGATAAACAATGCTGGTCTTGTTCAGTGGGATATTCCAGCAGGGGCAGGAAATGCAGGTGCACAAATTCAACTGACAATTTCTAACTATAAAGGTGGAGACCCAATCACATTAAGTCCGGGAGCAACTTCATATCAGATGCAGGCTGCAAACGCAGGGGGAACGCTTGTTGGAAAAACATTCACTGCGTCGGCACAACTGATGGGTTATGAGGACCCGACAACTGTTTTCCTATCTGGCTCGGCAGCAACTTCTGCTCCTAGAACAATTCAAGAAATTCAACAACCAGGGCAAGTTCCAGGTGCAACAAACATCATACCTATAGACGTGTGGAATGCAATGCAACAGGGTGGAGTTTTGATGGGCAATAACGCAGACCTAAATAGACTGCGCGCTGCAATTGGTGGAAGACTTGTGGAAGAAGGCTTAATGTCTGGAAACCAAAATATTGTTGGTGTGCTTAACATGCAAACAATCAACACAACTGGTGATGGTTGGTTCCCACTAGGTGCGGGAGTCAATGGTCTTATGACAGCAGATAATGACACTTTAACTTTCACTGTGTTCATAAGAGATGGAAGTGGTCCAATTGAAATGCATAATGTGACATTCACGCTTGTGAAAGACTGGGATATTCGTCAACTTCAAAATAGTGGAAATAACTTAAACTCTGTTATAAATTCGCTTATTGGTTCTTCTGACAACGGCGGACCAATCAATGCTGGCAGCACATCTGTAAGCATGACACGAGCAGACACAAACTTTGCAACTTGGGCAATGACTGAACAAGTTGCGCCACAAATCACACAAAACGGAAATACGGTTATTGTTTCAGGGTTAAACCCAACAAACGGTCTAGTTGTAACAAGAACCTGGGGTGCTGGTGGACTTACTTCAGGTGCACAAACAGCATGGAACAACGGTGTTACAGAACCAGGTGGAATTATTGCATGGCTTCAAAGTGCTCCTCCAGAGGAAACCAACACTCATGCAGCTGCTCAACTTTTGATTCAATATGGTGTTACAACTATAGAAGAATTAGTAATGTTGGCTTATATGGACTTTGGTGACGGAGAACTAACTGGAGCACAAACCGCACTTATAGCACACTTCTCACGACAAGTGACGACAAACTTAGGACAAGACATATTCGGTTCACTCAGCGGACGTATGACGGTAAACAACAATGAAGTTATTGACGCAATCAAAGCTGCAGATTTACACCTCCCACCTTCAAATGAAGGACCAGATGGTGCAGATATGGGAATAAGCAGTGCGATGATGCCAATGAGTTTCGGAAACGACGCATATGATGTGTTTACAATTGGAACAGTTGTGAGCCCAGAAATTGAAAAAGCAATGGCAGAAATAAAAGCAACGCTTGGCGAGTTGTATGAAAAGAAAGCAGAACTTGAAGCAATGGCAGATAAGGAAACAATCATTGATGGCTTAAGCCCATATGCTGCAGAAAGTTTTAAACTAGACTTAAAAATCAAAAAACTTGAAGCAGAGCTTAAAGCATATCAGGAACAAATTATGCCAGAACAAATCTTTATGGTTAAAAAGCCAACAAACACAGACCCACTAGCATAACAATTTAAACAAAAAAACGCTCAGAGGCGTTTTTTTAATCTAAAAAAATCTTCCAAAAACAATCGTTTCTAATTTCGAAATTTAAATTCCGTTGGTATACTATTGATAGTGAAAACTAAGACTATATACATGACTAGAGGCCTGCTTAAGAAACTGCTGTTGATTGTTGTATTTGCTTTCACTAGCCTCTTTTTCATTGCTTGTAGCGTAGGCAGAGGTGGCGATGACAGCGACTGGGAAGGCGACGATGACTTTGGAACAAGTGACGGTGCCTTCGACCCAATGGAACTTGTTTCTTCTCTAAATGCGGTTTATGTTGCAGATGGTCCTGATGCTTCAGACCAAATGGTTATGGAAGCCATTTATAGAAGAGTTGCTCAAATTATCCTAACAGGACTTGGTCTGCACTATGGCCAAGGTTTTTCGCACAACCACGAATTCGAAAACATGGGTGGTCGTATATTTGAAAACTTGGCGAGCCATGTTTTTGATGATTATTTTATTCAGTGGGGACATGGTGTTCCTCTTACATTTGGAACTTGGGACGAAAACTCTGGGCTTAGAATGCCTAACACACTTGGTACAAACTTTTATTTTAATACTGCACAAAACAACGGACCTCTAATCTTTGGAAGTGGTGCGAACAACGGTGGCATGATTGCAACAGCAATGCCAATTCCAGCAGCTAGAATGTCTAACGACGGAACGTTCAATGCAATATTAAACGACAGTTGGGGATATGCTCCAAATTGGACATACACATCATCACCACTGCCACCACCAAACCAATATCACTTTAACAACTTTCTTGAAGCATTTGTTGGAACATCAGCAATGTATAACTTCGACCCAACAACTGCAACTGATGAAGAAAAAGAAGAATTTGCAGACCCAACAACAAACTTAAATAGACTTGTAAACAGAATTGCATTTCTAAACCAAGCAGAACAACTTGATGCACTTGGTGGGGGAAGGTCAACACAAGACTATATAAAAAACACTCAAAGAATTGGTTTTGATATAGATTTCTTGGAAGCTCTAAGAGAATATATCTATGGAACTATGATTGGATGGTCAAATGTAAACAGTGATACGACAATAACTGCGAACCGTGCTTTTAGAGGTGATGCTGCTATGGCGCTAGGCGGTTATAGACACGATTTTGCTTACGAAATTATTTACGACGGAAGTCACTATTATCTTGTAGATAGAATTGATGTTGTTCCAGGAACTGAAACACTAACCAGTGCAGCTGTAACTTTGCAACTAACACCACTAAACGCTTTGGGTAGTAGGTCAACAATTCAAGCCGTAAGAACTTGGTCTGGGGAAAGAAGAGGTGGACAAGCTATAACAATGGTTGGAAGAGACTCGAACAGTGATTTAGAAGAAATTATTGTTACTAGATTTATTCAAGACATAACAATGAATGGACACGACACGTCAGATGCCCTAACAGCATTCCCTGCGGACTATAGAAACTATCGCGGGGTTGTTGAACAAATTTTAAGCACTCTAGACTTAGGATTCTTACAAGCAGAAATTGAGGGTATTGAAAGAGATAGATTTGATGCATTGGACAACGAACTTCCAGACCGCCCGTATACTTTTAATGGAGTGAACGAAATGGTTTTCGCGCCGTTTGCATACGGTGGAGAGGTTCCTATTCCAAACATAGACAATGCTGACCCTAGTTTCCCGCTTCTTCTAAATGTTCCAAATGGAAGTATTATTGAAACTGAAGTGAATGGTGTTCCAACATCAATGGTTATGGCGCCAATGCTGGGTGTTTCGGTTTATAAGTTCGTTCCAATAACAGTGCTTGGTTTCGTGACGGAACTTGCAATCTTTGAACTTTCAGATGGGCTTAGAGAATCTAGATATCCAGACTGCGATTTTAAGGACATATCTGACATACAACTTTTTGAAGATATATTTGATGCAAATAGAAACTTGCTTAATGCAAACAATGGAGCTATAACAAGAAGTATTTTTAAAGACAATCTAAAACTGGATGACTATTTCCCAAGAATGCCGACTGAAAAAGTTATGGGTAAACTTCCAGATGGAGCAGACATTCTTATTGAAAGACCATTTATGCCAAGACAACAATATATCGCTGTTGCATTTGAACTTAATGGAATTGCAACTCAGAGGAACGATTTTGAACATTTATACTTCAGTTCAGGTTTCGTTAGAATAGGGCACATTGGAAACGACGATATTGATTTGATTAGCGAATATGAATACGATTTCTTGTATAACGGAAGCAATCATGGTTTCTCAAATGGTTTTGGACGATTTGGAAAATGGGGTTCTTTTGAAGAAGACGACATTGCCGATGAAGAACTTATGGAAGAACTTGGAAGACACAACAGCAACGGTCCTATGGAATGGTTTGAAATGGAAGAGATTGAAGACGAAGAAACAGGTTTCTTCGACTGGACGCATAGAGATGTGATGATTGACGATGTGACACTAGAAAATGGCGACCCTAACCCTAACCACCCATTCGTTTTTGGCGGAGAGTGGGGAAGACCATGGATGTGGGGTGGCGGTGCTGCACCAGAATATATGGATGACAGTGTTGAATATGGAATTGAGGCAAAAGTTAAGATTAAGCAATTAGACTCTGACTTCGTTGGAGAACTTAGAAGGTCTGTTAGATATCAACAAGACGAAGATGGAAACATTCAACTTATTGTAAACTTTATTGAAATTGAAGACGTTGTCCTCCTAAGATTTATTTCGCCAGAAGTCGGTCAGTTTGCAACATTCGCAATTCACACAATAGAGTCAATGATTTCAGGGTTTGATGTAGAACCATTCGAAATGGATTTCGATGATATGGGCTTCAGCTAAAAAAAACGCGTCTAAGACGCGTTTTTTTCTGCATACAATTGATTATGCTAAAGTTCCTAGACGAGTTCTCTAAACTTTCAGGGCTAGACGAAGCCTTTGTTTTTTCTTCCTTTAGGTGTCTTGTTGTGGAAAGTAAAGCATATTATGCTGAAGGCTTTTTGGAAGTGTTATGCTTTTCCACAGAAGAAATAGAACTCAAACTAAAACGCGGCACGGCAAAAGTTGTTGGAAACAATCTGTCCATTCAAAAACTTGAGCCTAGCTTGATTGTTGTAGTTGGTGATATTCTTAAAACCGAAGTCAAAAAACCTCTAAAGAGCAAGGTGTGATATGAGAATTAAATCTGTTTCACCTCTAAGAATACTCAGTTTGTTAAATCAACATAATTTTTCCTTATCAAAAATACAAAAAGTTAGTGATAGTGAGGTCACGTTTCGTGTTGATTCCAGTGAAGAAAAAAGACTATTTGAGTTTATTAAGCAAAAGAATCTAAAAATAGAAAGAGACGGAGAAAGCACTCGCGAAAGAATAATAAACTTATTAAAAAAGTCTGTTGCATTTTTTTGTGCTAGTGTGCTACTTTTTTTTGTCTTTCTTTTTTTATTTGAAGTTTTTATTTTCAAAATCGAAATCAACGGCGCAGATGCTGCTCTAGCTGGAAATATAGAAAAGATAATAAATGACACTAGATTTAGGCCAAAGAGTTCCGTTGATTTAATAACTCTTCAACATGCAGTTAGAGAAGCCAATCCAGAGATTGCTCTTCTTAGCATCAACTTTATTGGTGCAACACTCGTTGTGAATGTGAAACAGACAAACGAAACGATTATAAGAAACCCACAAGACGCGATTGTTTCAAGTGAGAGCGGCGTTGTGTATTGCGTCAGCCTTAGCAGTGGAACTGCTATGGTTAAAACCGGCATGCGAGTTGGAGAAGGGGATATTTTGATTAAACCCGAAATCGCAATAAACGGGCAGAGTCGGCTTGTTCCTGCTGTTGCCAATATTGTCATTTTGGCAGTTGAAACTCATCAAGTTGTTTTTCATGAAGCAAGGCAGGAGTTTAAATATACAGGCAACACAAAAACAGCAAAAACACTTTCGTTGTTTGGTTTAAAGTGGGGTGATGGGGAAATACACCACGGCTTCACACACTTTGATAAAATTGCAAGTAATAAGAAAAGTATATCTTCGCATCTTCCAATATATAAAACAGTCACAACATATAAAGAAAAAACACTAGTTGAAATAAACGAAAAGTTTAGCGAGAAGGAAGAAGAGCTAAAGCAACAAGTTTTGGCAGAAACAAAAAAACTTTCAAAGCACATAGGTGAGTTTATGGCAGAAACAGTGGAAGTGCAAAGCCTTGGAAGTGGCGCATTTAAACTTTCCGCATCAGTTCAGTTTCTTATATGCTACAATTAAACATGATGAAAAATATTATTTTGCTGCACAGTTTAAACGCAGACACAGTAGACCTTTGGGGTCAGGACGTAAAACAAAAAGCTGAGGAGCTAGGCATAGATTTTCTTATGCCATCTTTTCCAACTAGAGCCGAAAGTAGATACGAAAAATTTGATGCAATCTTAAAAACATATTTAGGGAAGGAATTAAACAAAAACACAATTGTTGTGTGCCACAGCATTGGTTGTGCATATTTTTCTAGATTTATGTTCGAGCATAAATTTGAGCCTTTTGCATTCATTGGCGTTGCTCCAGGCGGAACACATCACTATGACGACGGAAGACACGATTATATCGTAGATGTAAGAAAACAGTCCATCGTTCCCGACGAAGCAAAAAGATTTGTGAAAAACAGCAATACAAAAGTCTTTGTCATAAGAAGCGGCGAAGGAGAAATCAAAACTCCAATTCAAGCTTTGTTTTCGCATGAGTGTGGAGCAGAAGACATATATCTTGATGGTTATGGTCATTTTTCAAGCAATCCTAAAACGACAGAAATTCCTGAACTTATAGAGTTAATTAAAAAGTTACTTTAACAACCTTAGTGGTATAATATAGAATATGAGATTAAATAAATATATCGCGTCGACCACTGATTATAGCCGTAGGAAAAGTGAAGATGCCATTAAAGAAGGCAGGGTTTTGATTAACAACGAGGTTGTTAAAAATCTTGCAACCACCGTGGGTGAAGAAGATGTTGTGGAGTTAGACGGCAAAATTTTGTTTCTTCCAAAAAACTTTGTGTATATATGCATGAACAAACCAAAGGGCTACATCACATCAGTGACAGACGACAGAGGCAGAAAGACTGTTCTTGATTTAATTAAAGAAAAAGACCTGCCAAGAATTTATCCTGTAGGGCGTTTAGACTACGACACAGAAGGCATGCTTATTCTAACCAACGACGGAGAACTGACAAGACAACTAACACATCCTTCAAGCAAGGTTAAAAAGATATATCAACTTAACATCGAAGGAGAACTTTCAAAAGACGATATCAAAAAACTTGAAACTGGCGTAACGCTGGAGTTTGGCTATAAAACCGCACCAGCAACAGTTGAGATTATTGAAGTTCAATCGGCAAAACAGATTTATAGAAACAAGGTGAAAAACTATATCAAAGAAGAAGAAAAAGCAGGGCTAGACGAAAAGACAATCAAACAAAATCTAGAAGACAACCCAATCAAGAAAAAATATGAAGACCCGAACTTCAAAATAACAAGATTTCAGTTGTCAATAACCGAAGGAAAAAACAGACAAGTCAGAAAAATGCTCGAAGCAATCGGCAAACACATAATTCTTCTAAAACGTGTTCAAATCGGGCAATTGAAAATGGGCGGCTTAAACCGCGGGGAATATAAGTTCCTAACACCGCACGAAGCTTACTTACTAAAACAATAATGTAGGGGTCGACCACTGGGCGACCCGAGCGACCAAAGGGAGCAGAAAATGATTTCATTTATTGAAGGAAAAATTGTAGAGAAAACAGATAAGAGCATTATCGTTAAATGCGGACATATGGGCATGGAAATTTTGGCGTCTTCGTTTTCGATTGCAAATGCAAAGCACACAGGCGAAGAAGACTTTTTTTATACATACCTTCATGTTAGGGAAGACGCGTTGGTGCTTTTAGGTTTCAAAACAAAAGAAGAACGCGGAATATTTTTAAATCTGATTGAAGTTTCGGGAATTGGTCCAAAAGCAGCAATGACAATTCTAAGCGCAATGCCACTTGAGAACTTAGCTTCAGCAATTGTAAGGGGAGATGTGAATGCCCTTGCTTCAGCAAAAGGCGTTGGAAAGAAAACAGCAGAACGCATTGTGCTTGAACTTAAAGAAAACATTAGAAAGAATTACAAATCAGATGTAGGGGTCGCGCCTCAGAGCGACCCGCAATCAGACATAAGTCTTAGCCAAATTGAGCAAGACGCACAAATCGGGCTAATGAGTCTAGGGCTTACCAAAAAAGAATCTGCAGAAGTGATTAAAAAAACGAGAGAGCATTCACCAAAAACCAGCGAAGAAATAATTAAACTCTCATTAAGGATGTTATAGTATGAAGAAATATTTAAAAGATAAGATTTTTTGGATTCTAGTAATAATCGCAGCATTGTCTGGTATTTTGGGAATTACTTTAAGTTTTTTTCCAGAAAATCTTACAGCTAGTTTGTTCGCAGCAATATTCACGATTACATTCGCTCTTTCTCTATTGTCAATATTGATATATATGGTCATTAAGGAGTTTAGATATAAATAAGTATTTCAAAACTCCTAACGGAGTTTTTTTGTGCTAAAATATAAGCATGGACCCTAAAGATTTTATTAAGTCAGCAAAACCTGCTGGAACACAAATAGAAGTTCGCGATGTTGCTCCTATAAAACAGGAACAAGATATCGATTTTGAAAACAAACTTAGACCAAAGAGTCTAGTTTCTTTTGTTGGTCAGAAAAAGATTAAAGAAAACCTGAATGTATATATCTCTGCAGCAAAGAAAAGAAATGAAGTTCTAGACCACGTTTTGCTATATGGTCCTCCAGGACTTGGAAAAACAACTCTTGCACGCATCTTAGCAACAGAAATGAACGCACAGATTAGATACACAACTGGTCCAACAATTGAGCGTGCTGCAGACCTTGCCAGCATTCTTTCAAACATCAAACGTGGTGATGTTTTATTCATAGACGAAATTCATGGACTTGCTAAAAATATCGAAGAAATTTTATATGGAGCAATGGAAGATTTCAGCCTAGACCTAATCACAGGAAAAGGTCCATCTGCAAACAGCATTCGCATTTCAATTGAACCATTCACGCTTATAGGAGCCACCACAAGGGCAGGGTTAATCTCTGCACCACTTAGAGACCGTTTCGGTGTTGTTGAACGTCTGGAGCTATATACAGCCGAAGAACTGGCTCAAATCGTTTCACGCAGTGCTGAAATTCTTGGAATTAAGATTTCACAAGATGCAGCAACAGAACTAGCTAAACGCGCACGCGGAACGCCAAGAATTGCAAACAGACTTATTCGAAGAGTTAGAGACTTTGCGGAATTTGCAGGGAAAGATTCAATAGGTATTGAAGAAACAAAACATGCTCTAGAAAAACTTGGAATTGATGCACTAGGTCTAGACGCAACAGACATAAAACTACTTAAAGCAATTCACGAAAAATATTCAAACGGTCCAGTTGGACTTGAAACACTTTCAGCAATCACAGGTGAAGATTCTAAAACAATCGAAGATATGTATGAGCCATATTTGATGGCGTTAGGCTTACTAACAAAAACACCACGCGGAAGAATAATCACCGACGCAGCAATCGAACACATCACAGGAAAACCAGCAGGAGGACAACTCAGTTTCTAAAATGAAAACAGACATCAAAGACTATTGGTATGATTTGCCACCAGAACTTATTGCACAAACTCCACTAAAGAAGCGCGACGAAAGTAAGCTTCTCTATTTTGATGGCAAAAATGTAAACCACGGAAACAAGTTTTTAGATTTGCCAAAACTATTAAAAAAAGGCGACATTCTTGTTGTAAACGAAACAAAGGTTTTGCCGATTAGACTTATTGGAAAAAAATCAACTGGTGCAGAGTGCGAAGTTTTTCTCTTAAAAGATATAGGGGTCGCACCTCAGGGCGACCCGAACAAAAAAACATACAACGCTCTAATCAGACCAGCAAAAAGACTTAAAGTAGGAGACGCAGTTGACTGCGGCAAAATGAAAGTTAGAATATCAGAGAAACACGAAGATGGTCAAGCAACAGTTGAACTAAACTACACTGGCATCTTCGAAGAAGTTCTAGATGAGGTGGGAGAAGTCCCTCTTCCTAGTTACATAAAAAACGTAGGGGTTGCACCTCAGGGCGACCCGCTCTGCGAACGCTATAACACAATCTATGCATGTCACGCAGGCAGCAGCGCTGCACCAACTGCAGGGCTTCATTTCACACCTGAGGTGATTAAACAAGTTGAAGCGATGGGCGTGGAAATTGTTCGCATAATTCTTCATGTGGGTCTGGGAACATTTAGACCAATCAAGGTGGATAACATCCTAAATCACGACATGCACTCAGAAGAATATTTCATTTCACCTGAAGCGGCAGAAAAGATTAACAGAGCGAAAAGAGAGAATAGAAGAGTTGTTGGTGTTGGAACAACCAGCATGCGAGCTCTTGAACACAACAGTGCACAATATGGCGAAATCAAGGCAGGAAGTTTTCTTGCAAACAGTTTTATTCATAACGACTACGATTTTAAAATAATCGATGCAATGATTACAAACTTCCACCTGCCAAATTCAACACTAGTTTTGTTGGTTTCGGCATTCGTTGGTTTTGACAACTATAAAGAAATATATAAACAAGCCGTGGAACAGCAATATAGATTTTTTTCTTTCGGAGACTCTAGTTTCCTAATCAGACCAAGGAAATAATATTTTTGAAAGATTGATTTATACGAGAGAGCAAAAACATACTGTTTGAGCCTAGAGGCGAGTTGTATTTTTTTGCGAATGAGTGTAAACAATCTTGAAAAAAGCATAGTATGAATTATGAAAATAATAAAACGAAAAATGTTTATGGGGGCAAACACGGCAGACGGGTTTGTTTCTTTTTATGACCAAATCGTTGACTGGTATGACATCAAAAAAATGTATATATTGAAGGGCGGAAGCGGAGTTGGCAAAAGCACATTTATAAAAAAATTCACAGAAAGAGTTATTGCGAATGTAGGGGTCGCGCCTAAGAGCGACCCGCAAACTTTAACAATCGATTTCATCATGTGCAGTTTCGACCCCAACTCCTACGACGGCGTGATTATTCACGAACTGGGCTTGGCAATAATTGATGGAACGCTTCCACACATCGTCGACCCAAAATATCCAGGACTTGTTGAAGAAATAATTGATTTATCAAAATATATAAACCCAAATGCTGTAGGGGTCGACCGTTGGGCGACCCGTGACCTAAAACAACAAAAAAGCGAACTATTTAAGTCCGCATATAAAACTCTAAACGATGCAATGGCTGTGCATATGCAACTTGAAGTTGTCTATAAAGATGCTGTTGATTTCAAAAAAGTAGACAAACTAATTAGTCACATAGTCTCCAAGATATGAAGAAAGTTTCATTTCAACCGTTTCCTGTTCTTCTTCTGGCAGGAAATCAACTGAATATGGTCTGGCGTCATTAATAATTTTCTTAGCTCTTTTATATGCTGCATGAATGATATTAAACTGTTCTGCGTTGCTAAGCACATCTCGAATGTCTACGCCAGTGAAAGAAAGAACGTCGTCAGCGGCATAACTCTCCAAATCAAAAAGGGGAGCAGTTCTTTTAGACCAAGCCATAATCTCACCAAAGTTATCTCGTATGTCCAAATCGGCTACAATAGAACTACTATATCGACCAGTATGCGGGCTGCGTTTTCCATATAGGCTATATTGCTGTTTTATGCTTGAACCTAAATAGTCCACTGTATCGTGCGAACGTTTAAACTCATCGTCATAGATAAGGTCGGTTTCAAAAACCACAAGATGCTCATAAAACAACTCTTTAAGTTTGTTTATGTTTTTGTGTCCGTTTGAAAGCAGTTCTAAAAGAATGTCAAACTTGTTTCTGAGTTTAAATATATAGGCGTCGTTTTGTAAGCATTTCAAAGCACCAACAATAAGAGCATTTTCTGCTTTAAAATCTCTTGGAAAGTTTTTGCTATTCTTTAATTTTTCTAAAGCAGACATCTTACTCCTCAGTATTATAATTATACTTTATAAACCTTTGCTGGTCAATATAGGCACAAAAAAACCGCTTTCGCGGTTATCTTTATGGTAGGACTAAATGGACTCGAACCATCGACCCCCACCTTATCAGGGTGGTGCTCTAACCAACTGAGCTATAGTCCTAAGCGTTTTCGGTTTGGACTATAACTCACTGAGCTGACTCGCAGAGCAAGGTTCTCGCAGAGGTTCTTATAGTCCGTTACTTTATGTAAAACGAATGTAATTTTAACAGAAATCGCAAGATATGTCAATGTAATTTATGCTATACTTTTATATAAGAGTTAGGGGGAAAAATGGCACTAAGAACATTCGTGGTGGGAGATATTCACGGAAACTTTAACGAACTTCTTGTTTTAGAACATAAAATTCAAAAAAAGGCTGGCGGGAACTATGAGTTGATTTGCACGGGCGACATCATGAATGGCGGACCTGAATCATATCAACTTTTTAAATACGTAAAAGACAACCCAAAATTCAAATTGATTCTAGGAAACAACGACGAGTTTTTCTGTAGCGGAAAAATTGAAGGAAATGTGTTTAAAGACATGGGAGTTGCAGATGCAATCAGTTGCAACGAAGCAAGCGGTGTGACAGAAACATGGAAAAGCATTCTTAAGTTCTACAAAAGGAACGATGTTCCAGTTTTTAGAGAAAACTATGGAAGCGGAGAATGGGGAGGTTTTGGCGGACTTAGCCCAAGCGTGGACGGATTTGATGATATAAGTTTTGTTAATGCAATCTTGGCATATGAACATTTCTTTAAAGATGAATTCAAAAAACCTGAAAACAGTTCAATAATAAAACAAATTAAAAAAAGATGCGTTGAGTTTTCAAAAGTTAAAACTGGGGTGGAATATACAAAACGCCTTATAACGGAAAAAGATTCGGTAACAAAACGTTTAATGGCAGACAACGCAGGTTATATAACCGAATCAACTCCACGTTATAGAAATTTCAAAGAAGACTTTTCAAGACATATAGACATGCTTCACAAAAAAATGCAAACGGGTGTGTATGGAAGAAGCAGAATGAACGACGACCCAGCATTTGAAAAATATATAATCGAAGGGAAAGCAGTTGGTGATGCTCTTTCAAAAACTCCATATTGCGACAAAGACTATGCTTGTCTTATTTTCCTAGCTCACGTTTTTAAAGAAATGAAACACTATTTCGAGAGATGTCCAACTTCAAAAATAATAAAAGAAGAAGACAAAACAATTGGTCTTTCTCACGCTGGTTATTTCACAAGAGACACAGAAGGAAGAATAATCGACCAGTGCTATCTGTTGACAAGTCAACCAGAATATAAGGCGATGGTATACGATGTGGACGCATATGGCTGTGGCTGGTTGCCAGACACAAAACCTGGGTTTGAGCCATATGAAACTAGAAGAAAAAATATATTCTATAAAACTGGCGTAAACGAGCGTTGGGGAAGAGGACATGGAAAAAATACAGAACTTCCAGTTAGAAACGAAGAAAACACATTCGAAGGAATTTGCTACACAATCCATGGTCATGTTCCAAGAAACGAAAAACTTGGAAATGTTGTGTGCTCTTTTGGAAACAACGGCGAACTTGTTGCAGTCAACCTAGATGGTGGTGCAAAGGGCATGGAAAAAGATGGCGATAGTGTAATTCGTTGCTTCGAACCAAAGACTGGAATATTCCTCACAGTAAACACAGAAAACGAAATTGTTAGAAGCACGCTTGAAGATTATAGAAAAGCATATGCAATTCAAAAAGCTTTTGGAACGGTTAGTCCAGCAAGCAATGTTAGGGAAGTTGTTAAAACAACAATCAAAAACCAGCATACATTATAAAATCGTTGTCGCTTTTTAAACTTTTTGCTATAATAAAAACATTATATGCAAAAGGAAGAAAATATGGAAAACACACTAAAACTGAACACCAAAAGAACCATCTATATCGCTTTAGGGTTCTTTGCAGTTCTGATGTTTTGGCAAGTTTTTAATTTCTATGTTCCGCTTATACTTCGAGTTATGCTTATGGACATGGGCGTTGAGAACTTCAACACAATCATTGGAATGATTATGAGTATCGACAACTTATTTGCGCTATTGTTTATTCCACTAATCGGAATTCTAAGCGACAGAACAAAAACAAGAATAGGGAAAAGGATGCCATACATTATTTGCGGTGTGGCACTAACAGTTCTTATCTTCCCATTCATTCCAGTTTTGTTCATGCTTGGAAGCGGTTGGGGTGCATTTGGCGGAGCGCTTGCAATGATGGCAATTGTTCTTATAGCAATGAGTATTGTAAGAACAACTGCAGTTGCCTTAGTTCCAGACGTAACACCAAAACCACTTAGACCAAAAGCAAACGCATATGTAAACTTCATTGGCTACATCGGTGCAATCTTAGCGGGTGGAATTGCGATGATTGTTCACGCAGACTTGGTTAAAGACCAAAGTGCAATGGTTCTTATTCCATTTATTGCAGTAAGTTTGATTATGGTTCTGATGATTGCACTATTATTTAGAAACGTTAAAGAAAACAAAGTTCTTGCAGAAATGGAAGCTGAGCTAGAACTTGGCGAAAAAATGGCTGAAACTGAAGCAGCAAAAAGACCAGACAGAAAGCTTACAAGACAAGATAAAATCAACCTTGCAATTATCTTAGGTTCAATCTTCCTTTGGTTCTTTGCCTTCAATGCGGTTGAAACATTTTGGAGCACATACGGTGGCTACACAGACAACCTAACAGGCGAAGTGATTGGCGGAGTTCTTGGTGGCGGCTCGCTGGTTGGGCTTGCGGTTATAGTTCTTCCAGTCACATCTCTAATAACATTCCCATTTGTTATTTGGCTAAATAAAAAAATCGGACAGAAGTGGAGCGTGATTATGGGTATTTCCCTAATGCTTGTTCCAATGAGTTTATTGATTCTTGCAACATCTCTAGAAGGCATTCAAGGTTTCTTTGTTCTTCTTGCATTTGCTTCGTGTGGTGCAGGTTGGGCGATGATAAACGTAAACTCTTTCCCAATGGTTATGAACTATGCAAACAAAAACAACAAAGGAAAGTTTACAGGAATATACTATGTTGCCTCAATGTCTGCTCAAACCCTAACAACGGTTATTGCAGGTCTGTTTGCAGACTATGTGTTTAACGACGACTGGAGATTCCTGTTCCCATATGCAGCAATCTTTATGGCAGGTGCTCTAGTTCTTATGTTGTTCTATAAGAGAAAACAACAAACTGAGGTTATTGCCGAAGAGGCAAAAGCAGCAACCGAAGAAATTGATGATGAAAAATTTAACTTCTAAAAACAAAAAAACGCCTGACGGCGTTTTTTTGGCGACCTCGATCGGACTCGAACCGACGACCTCCTGCGTGACAGGCAGGCGTTCTAACCAACTGAACTACGAGGCCATATTGGTGGGCCTTCAGGGACTTGAACCCCGGACAATCCGGTTATGAGCCGGGTGCTCTAACCAACTGAGCTAAAGGCCCCCACGCATAGCGTGTGGTGGGTAGTGGCGGATTCGAACCACCGAAGGCGAAAGCCGGGGGAGTTACAGTCCCCTGCATTTGACCGCTCTGCAAACTACCCATGAGTTTTTGTATGCGACAAGAAAGATTATAACATTTAATGTAGATTAAGACAAGTATTTTTTTAATGGCATCTGCAAGAATAACCAAGGTCAGACCTTGCACAACAAGAGCCCAATGCGTCAGATTTAAGTTCTGCTTCTCTCTTTTCTTTCTCTCTTCTTTTTGCAGCCTCGTCTAAGTCACCTTTTAGTTTTGTAAGTTCAACTTTAGGTTCAGATGAAAAATCGTCAAACAGACTAAGTTGAGAAATTTTTGATGTTGAGTCTACCTTGTTTGCCATAGAGCTTTCCTCCACTATGTAAATAATACCATTCATATACTGCCACTGTCAACACAGAATATTATTGATGCCCTCAATTTTATTTTAATATTTTATATGCCTGGTGATATAATAAAATATTAAATAGGAGGGAATATGAAAAAAATCAAGAGAATATTATTGCTTCCAGTGTTTGCTTTATTCTTCGGTGTTGTTCTTGTTGCCTGCGGAGGCGGCGGCGACACAACAACAGTTCCAATTGCTCCGCCATCTTTTGTGGCAGTGGCTGGAAACCAAAAGGTTGATTTAACTTGGGGCGGAAACAACACGTCAATTGACCGCTACGAACTTTCAATAAACGGTGCTGCTTGGGCGAGTATTGGAAACACTCACACGCACACGCTTGAAAATCTGACAAATGGTCAATTATACACATTTAAACTAAGGGCAGTTAACTCTAAAGGTACAAGCCCAGAGTCAACTGCACAGGCAACGCCTGCAACAATTGCGTCTGCACCGCAAAGCGTAAACTTTGTTGTGACAGAAGATTCCATAACTCTTTCATGGTCGGCTTCTCCAAACAATGGAGGTGCAACAATAACAAAATATCAAATATCTGCAAACTTCGAAAACGCTGAAAACGGATTTGACAACATGACATGGAGAGATGTTTCTGCTTCAACAAGAACATACACATACGAAAACTTTATCTTCAGATTCGACCGAGAAACTGGCGAGTTTATTGAAGAAAACAACTGGACTTCAACCACTGTAGGTCAAGCTAACTCATTCTACATAAGAGCAGTAACCGCAGCAGGCAACGGGGAAGCAGTGAAAATTGAAGCTTCACCAAAAGAATCATGGGGAACTGGTTTCACACAAGTTCCATATGCACCGCAAAACATTCAAGCAGTTGGCGGAAACGCTCAAGCCACTCTAACATGGTTCCAACCAATGTTCGATGGAGACCTTCCAATTCTTGGCTATAGAGTTATCATCATGGACGAAGTTAAAACAATTCAATCAGGGTGGTACGACCAAGAGCAAACACAACCAGCATACGAACTTGACCTAACTGGTCTAAGTTGGGTTGATGTAGCCGGTGGTGCAACAGCACGTTCGCACACATTCTCAGGGCTTACAAACGGCACAACATATTGGGTATACGTTGTTGCAGTAAACGCAGACGGTCAAGGTAGGCTAGAACAACCAGGCGTCCTTGTTGAAGTCACACCAAACGCATAAACAAAAACGGAGCAAAAAGAAACACCGCAAGGTGTTTTTTTGTTTATCTATTATTAAAACATTTGTTTTATAAATAAGACTTTGATATAATTAAGCATTAAAGATAGGGGAGTGTATATGAAAAAGAAGATGATTGTGAATGGGGTTGAAGTTTCAACTAGAAATAAAGGTAATGCTTTATATATTTCTTTAACGGATATTGCAAGATTAAAAAATATTGAAGACCCTTCAGATGTGATTAAGAAATGGATGTCAAATAGAGATTCATTTGACTTCTATGGGCTATGGGAAGAGTTGTTTAACCCAGATTTTAATTCGGCGGAATTCAGCCGAATTAAAGTAAAAGAATCTGGCTACAACGCTTTTACGATGTCTCCAACTCAATGGAAAAAGAGAGTAAACGCGATTGGTATTATTCCAGGTGCGGGGAAATATAGTGAAGGAACATTTGCCCATCCAGACATTGCAATGGAATTTGCAAGTTGGATAGACACAAGTTTTAAACTTTATTTAATAAAAGAATTCCAAAGGTTGAAGGTAAAAGAAAGAGAACAACTCGAGTGGGATGCAAAAAGAGAACTTTCGAAAATAAACTATCGCATTCAGACAGACGCGATTAAAACAAATCTAATTGTTCCGACCTTAACTCCAAAACAAATAAATTTTGTTTATGCATCAGAAGGGGATAGATTGAATGTCTGCTTGTTTGGAAAGACTGCTGCAGAGTGGCGCGAAGAGAACCCAGACCAAAAAGGTAATGTGAGAGATTATGCAAACATCCAACAACTGTTGGTTATTGCAAATATGGAAAGTTATAACGCCGCAATGATAAACGAAGGAATAAAACCAGAAGAAAGAACAAAAAAGCTAAACGACATGGCGAGACATCAAATGCATGTGCTGCTCCAATCATCAAGTAAGTTGCTACTTGAAAACAAATAAATTCAAACAAGACGGGGGAATGTAAAAAACACCTTTCGGTATTTTTTGTTTATTGGGAAATGTCGTTGCGAAAAATGGAGAATTTTGGTAAACTAATAAAGTTATAAGGAGAATTATATGTGTTGGGAAATTGTCAGTGCTATAGGGAGTTTGTTATCTGGGCTTGGTATTATTGTAGCTATAGTAGCATATCTTCTAAGCAAAAAGAAGTTTGAAGTCGACATTGACTTTAAGCGAAAAGAAAACGCTATACAAATTGCCGAGAGATATACTAGCATGATAAACAGTATTACATTTATAACTGTTCTTTATCAAGAGTTTCGTAAAAAAACAGCGAATATAAATTTTGGAACTGCTCCAGTTAGGAAATACATTGAAACTCATAAAGTTGAACAACTGCTTTTTAACAAAAAAGAGTATGACCAAATATACGGTAAAGATAAAGATATTTTTTCTGAGATATTAGATATAGTTGACAAAGACAAAACTTTATTCTTAGAAATATACACAATGTTTCATGATGACGATGCTGCTGTAATCAAAAAACTAACTGATAATATTGCAAAGATTGGAGACAAAACAAGTGAAGAATATTTTGAGTTTTCTAGAATTTGGAGTAAGTTTCAATGTATACCTATGGATACACTAAATGAAATAGAAGCTATATGTATGAGTTTTAATTGCAAAATAGCTGATGAGATGATTGTCTTTAAATCGCTTCATCAGACACTATTGGACTTAATTTTACTTATGTTCCCAGTTATAGCAATCAGAAATAAATCTTCCGCAAGAAAATACTTTACGCACACCATAGAGCTCTATAATAGATGGAATGGAATGTATAAAGAAAACTTCAGATTAGAGCAGAGTATTGAAAAAGAAAAAGAAGAACAGAAAAAGAATATTGAAAAGAGTGCTAGTGAAAAGGCTACGAAGCTTGAACATGAGTTAACAAAGACACCTAAAATAAAGCAAAAATAGCAAGGTTTCGTCTTGAATAATATAATAGATTGATGGTATAATATCATCAAATAGGGAGGAGTAGAAAATTATGTGGTCACCTGTTGTAGATTTATAAATAAAACGCCGCAAGGCGTTTTTTCATTATTTTCCCATATCAAATCATTTGTCGAATATAAGGGGGCAGTGATAGAATGGGTAATGAGAATTTTTAGGAGGTAGAAATGTCATTTCACGAATCAGAACACATTAGAGGATGCACAAAAGTTTCTCGCGGCGCAAACCACGCAAGCAACCCAATTCCTCAAGAAGGCAAGTGGGTTGTAAACAAAGATATTAAAGATATATCTGGGTTTTCTCACGGAGTTGGCGGATGCGCACCACAACAAGGCGCTTGCAAACTGACTCTAAACATTAAAAACGGAATAATTGAGGAGGCTCTAATCGAGGTTATTGGTTGCAGTGGCATGACGCACTCAGCAGCAATCGCGGGAGAAATTCTTCCAGGCAAAACATTGCTTGAAGCATTAAACACAGACCTTGTTTGCGACGCAATAAACGTTGCAATGCGCGAACTGTTTTTGCAGATTGTTTATGGAAGAACACAATCAGCGTTCTCAGAAGACGGGCTGGAAATCGGTGCCGGAATGGACGACCTTGGAAAAGGTATGATTTCGCAAGTTGGAACAACATACACAACAAAAACAAAAGGTGTAAGATACCTGCAAACAACAGAAGGGTATATAACCAAAATGGGCTTAGACGAAAACGACGAAGTAATCGGCTACGAATATGTTGCAATTGGCAAAATGTTTGAAGACATCAAAAAAGGCAAATCGCCTGAAGAAGCGTTAAAGAATAACACAAAAACATATGGTCGCTTTAACGAAGCAGTGAAGACTGTGGACCCAAGAAAGGAGTAGGCTATGAGCATGTTTGAAGGATATGAAAAACGCATAAAAGGCGTAAATGAATTTTTAAAAGCAAATAAAATTAAAGATTTAAATGATGCAAAAGCAATCTGCGATAAAGCAGGAATTGATGTTAGCGCAACTGTTAGAGGAATTCAACCAATATGTTTTGATAACGCAGTTTGGGCATACACAGCAGGTGTTGCAACTGCTTTAACAAGAGGAGTGAAAGGTGCAGCAGATGCAGCAAGAGTGATTGGCGAAGGGCTTCAAGCGTTCTGCGTTCCAGGTTCTGTAGCTTTTGAAAGAAAGGTTGGGCTAGGGCACGGAAACCTTGCAGCAATGCTTCTTACAGACGAAACAAAAAGCTTCTGCTTCCTTGCAGGGCACGAGTCATACGCAGCAGCAGAAGGCGCAATTGGAATTGCGTTAACTGCAAATAAAGCGCGTAAAACGCCTCTAAAGGTTGTTCTAAATGGTTTAGGAAAAGATGCGGCACAGATTATTGCTCGTATCAACGGCTTTACATACACAAAAACTTATTTCTGCCACGAGAAGTTGACGCTTAAAGTTCTAGAGCAAAAAGTATACAGCAAAGGTCCAAGAGCAGCTGTTGTGGTTTATGGTGCAGATGATGTTCTTGAAGGCGTTGCAATCATGAAACACGAGAATATCGACGTTTCAATCACAGGAAACTCAACAAACCCAGCACGTTTCCAACACCCAGTTGCTGGAACATATAAGAAGTGGACAGTTGAAAACGGAAGAAAATATTTCAGCGTAGCCTCAGGCGGCGGAACTGGAAGAACTCTTCACCCAGATAACGTTGGAGCGGGACCAGCATCATATGGTCTGACAGACACAATGGGCAGAATGCATAGTGATGCACAGTTTGCGGGCAGTTCGTCTGTTCCTGCACACGTGGATATGATGGGCTTCCTTGGAATGGGGAACAACCCAATTGTTGGAGCATCAGTTGCACTAGCAGTTGCGATATCACAACTTAAATAAAACAAAAAACGCCACTCGGCGTTTTTTTATTATTTTATAATCGGTTCGTTGAAGTGTGGGCTGACTGGAACTCTTAATAATTTGCAAATTGTTGCAGCGAGGTTTGTAAGCCCAAACTCGCCCTGTTTCATAATAATATCAGCAGGTGAGATAACAATGCACGGAACAAGAGCGTTTGTGTGATTGGAGTTAGGCGTGCCGTCTTTGTTCACCATAAACTCTGCACTGCCATGGTCCGACGTGATTATTATGTTCACCTTTTCTTTTATGCAAAATCTAGCCAAAACTCCAATCCATTCATCAACAGTTTTGCAAGCAAGAACCGTTGCATCAAAATCACCAGTGTGTCCAACCATATCAGGGTTAGCAAGATTTAATTTAATAAAATCATATTTATCGCTCTGGATTGCTTCAATTGCATCTTTAACAATCTTTTCAGTTTGCATTTTCGGTGCCTTGTTATACATGTTAAACAGAACATCACTTGTAAATTCTTTCCAGTTTTCAAGTTTTGTGTCAAACGGTGCTGCGCGGTTACCATTAAAGTAATACGTCAAGTGCCCAAATTTAACAGTCTCAGTCACGCTGTATTGCCTAACGCCATGCTTACAAAGCCATTCAGTAAGTCCGTTTTTAATCACAGGCGGCTGGCAAAGATAAAGGTTAGGGAGGTTGTCTTCTGCATCATACTGAAGAACTCCAGCAAACAAGCATTTGTCTATTGCACTATATAACTCAGGAGTGAGAAACTTTCCACGCTCAAACATCTTGCATGTTCCAACTGCTCTGTCGCCGCGATAGTTCAGCATAAGAACTGAATCACCGTTTTTGATTAGAAGTTCTGGTTCCAGAATATATGGGTTAAGAGTTTCGTCTGTCATGCTTGGGTTTTTTCTATATTCAATTTTCACAGCCATGTGTATGTCCGAAACAACTGGGGCATCACCTAATGCACAAACCTTAATGCCGTCTATATATAAATTGATATTAGATTCATATCTATCCATAAACAATTTGCCGCGCCCGCCAACTGTTGCAATCTTTGCATCAACTCCGCATTGTTTAATCTTTTCGCGAGTTAAATCAATATATTTTAAAACGCTCTGTGTTCCAACATCTCTGCCATCTGCCAAGGCATGAATAGCAACTTGAATATTTTCTTTTGCACAGTTTTCTAGAAGTTTCATGAGATGCTCAAAGCAACTGTGAGTGTTTCCATCGCTTAGAAGAAAAATCACGTTTAGTTTTGTTTTTTTTGCGTTCTCTGCAAGTTTTTTCCAACTTTCAGTTTTAAAGATTTCACCAGTTTCAAACGATTCATTCACAAGGCTTAAACCCTGTTTGATATATTGTCCGCTTCCGATTGCGTTGTGTCCAACTTCGCTGTTGCCAGCGTCCGATTCACTAGCAAGACCAACTTCAAGCCCGCTTGCTTTCAAACTTGTGCTTGTCATCCAATCAAACGCTGTCCAAAGGTCTTCCATTTTTGCAGCATGAACTGCGTTTCCTTCTTCCTCTGGGTTTATACCCAATCCGTCAATGATACATAATACTGTTTTTTTCATTTTTTTCTCCCAAATTTCATATAATTTAACAATAACCAGTCTAACACGAAAACGCTCAAAGCGAGCTCAACAGATTGACAAAATAGGCATTTTCGTGTATAATCGGGAGATTATGGAAAATAATAAAGGGCCCGTCTATTACTTAGGCAGGCGACAATCGGACATAGTCACCACCTTCGATGCAGACGAAACAGACACATTTTTCAAAGGCAGCATCACTTGTTACGGAGATGGTAAAGACGGAAATATCTCGTATAACTCACATAGTGGAATACAATTATCAGACGACGACAGCAAATATGGTTCGCGAAACAAAGCGATATACACCAAGTTTTTTTCTGCACAATGCAGAAATGTTATAGAAAAAGACCCTGATGCTTTTTTTATGCCCTTTAGTGATTATTTTGCACAAATGGTGCCAGAAGAATTTAAAGATAGAATCATTTGTTTTAACAACCTTAAAGCAATCACATGGCTAAGTTCAAAAATAAATTTCAGAAAACTGGTTGAGAAAGTGATTCCAGTTCCTTCGTATAAAATCATGAAAGGTTCAAAGGTTCTTAAGCTTATTGAAAGCGGGGAGTATCCAACAAAACAGCAGGTAGCCGTTCAAGCAGAATATACTTCTGGTGGTGAAGAAACATTCCTTCTAACACGTAAGTATTTCGAAGAAGAAGGATATGCAAAAAAAATCAAATCTAAAATTGATTCAAAACAAGAATATCTTGTGAGTGAATATATCGAAAACATCGGCTCAGTCGGAATTCAAATGCAGATTTCAAACAACGAAATTGCGTTGTATCCACCGAGCATTCAGGTTATGAAAGGTCCAGTGTATATTGGAAGTGACCTTGTTGCCTACACAAAACTAGACGAAGAAGTTAAAGAGAAGTGCGAAGAGATTGCACAAGAGTTTGGATATATTCTTCAAAACCTAGATAAGTTGAGAATAAAAAGACCAGGTTTCAAAAACGCAAAGATTCGCGGATTTATTGGCATCGACGTGATTGTTGGAAAAGATGGCAAAGTTTATGCGATTGAAACAAACCCAAGGTTCACTGGTGCAACTGGGCTATTGAACATTCTAAGCCACATGGCAGAACAAGGTTCAGTTTATGAACACGCATACCAAGCGTTCTACGACAAGAAAACAAGCCTAACAAGAAAGTTTAAAAAGATTGAACCACTTGGAAGAAAGAAATATGCCGACGAAGACGGCAAGGAAGGGTATGAGCAAGAAGGCCTAGACGAAACAGTTCACAGAGAAGAAGGCTGCTATACTCACGCGATTTTTGAAAGAGTTAGAAAAAGAAAGTTTAATATTTTCGAAAAAAAGAAAAAGAAGTAAGCATATGAAAAAATTATTATGGCTAATTTTCGAAGAGGTGACACTGCAAAAAGAACCTCTTATGAAAGAATTTGATAAATTGAAAGTGAACTATGAAGTTTTCACTGCACAACTTTTTTCTTTTGAAGAAGGAAAACTTTTATATGAAGGCAAAGAACTTACACATCTTCCAAACTTGGTTCTTCTAAGATGCGGAATTGGAATTGAAGAACAAATGCACGACTATTTTTGGGAACGTAATATTAGAGTTATCGACAACGCAGTTTGCCACCACAACTGCGATGATAAATATAACTTTCATATGTTGATGGAAGACAACAACATTGCACAACCAAGAACTTTATTTTTTGACATGAAAGTGTCATATAGACAAATTGCAAAAATACTTGGTCCAAAATTTGTTATAAAAGACAGGTTTGGTCAACAAGGGCAGGGTGTGTTTTTGGTTAATAACGAAAAAGAATTTAGCGATGTTTATAGTAAATTTGAGATTGGACACTTATTCTTCCAAGAGTTTGTTGCCGAATCTAGCGGAAAAGATTTAAGGACATATATTGTTGGCGACGAAGTTATCGGTGCAATTTTGCGTGTCTCCGAAAACGACTTTAGGTCAAACATTTCACTTGGTGCAAAGCCAGTGGCATATGAGCTTTCAAAAGAACAAATTGAGAATTCAATCAAGATTGCAAAAGTTCTAAACGGAGAAATAATATCTGTTGACTTTCTAATCAAAAACAATGGCGAGTTGCTTTTCTGCGAAGCAAACACAAACGCGGGCATTGCATCGTTTATTCAATCGGGTTTTCCAATTGCAGAGAAGATTGCGGCATATGTTTATGGCATCTTTGAAGGTATTGATTTTTAATTTGCAAAGTGGTAAAATTGACACATAATGGCAAAAAAGAAAAAGGTGTCAAGATTTAGAAGATTTTGTAGACGCGTAGATAGAACAATAAGTTTTTTATTGATTACCGCAATAGTTCTTGCAACACCTTGTGCATTTGCCTTTTGGTTTGTTCCAATCTCTGGCGACAGAGTTAAGTTTATAGCACACCGCGGTTTAAGCAGTGCATTCTATGAAAACACAGTTCAAGCCTTTGCAGCAGCAGGGCAAAGCAATTTCTTCTATGCAATTGAAACAGATGTCCGCGTGACAAGTGATGGCTATTTTGTTCTGGCTCATTGCGACGACCAGTTTCAAGATGGGACAAAAAAAGTTAGCGAAATTACACTAGAAGAAGCACGTTTGTTGCCGCTTAGAAACCCAGACTATCGCATTGCCACATTCGAAGAGTTTTTAGACATTTGCGTTCAATATAACAAA
>WQZR01000002.1 GCA_009780625.1 Bacillota bacterium
AAATTTTTATGACAAGATTGACAAACTTCGATATATTTTTCTAAATGGCTTGGCGTCGGTTGAGAAGGGAATTGGAACAGAAGGTGGCTATGGTTATGACTATGGTTTCATTTTTTCCGAAGATGCATATGCAAAACCGTCTGTAACAAGACATTTGATTGATGGGCAGTTTTATGACATTCCTGCTTTCACAGACGACACAACAAGATTATCGCCAACGGTTCACATCACAAAGTTAGCACAATGCACAACATATGCAAGTGAGGTTTCAAGCATTCTGAACAATTGTGGCATTCAATGCGAGAAGGTGACAAAAGCCCAGATGTGTTTAAATCTTAGAGAAGGAAGGCTTGCAAGAATTGGTCATCAGTTTAATGGCGTGCAACTTAGAAAGAAGGGCAAACTTTATTATATCGACGTGACGGCGGACATAATGAAACGCGACGCAGAAAATGCAGGGTTTGATGTTGACCTTTCGAAACTAGATAGAAACGCCAAATGTGCTAGAATAAAGCATGAATAAAATATTGAAAGAAACAGAATGCTGGGTGTTCTATTCAGCAGATGGAACAGATAAATTTTTTAAGAAGTTTTTTGGGGGAGAAGTTGGCAGAAAGTTGCCGGAGTCTTTTGTTGTTTTAAGTAAAGACAAAACGTTTTTGATTACATCAACACTAGATATAGATAATGTGAAAGGTTTTAATGGAACGACGTTGTCCTACAACTCTTCTGCAGAGATTGATATGCACTTAGTAAAGATTTTTACTGAGTTGAAATTTCCAAAAGAAATCTATTTAAACTATTCAAGCATTTCAGCGTTAGACTCTCTTGGTTATGGTGGGTTTATTAAACTTCAAAAAAGAATTAAGGAAGCATATAAGAGCAATAAGTTTAAAATCAAATCTGGCGAAAATTTGATTTTAAGTGCTGGTGAAAACAACACAGAGGAAGATATTGAAAACATGAGAAAGGTTACCGTTCGCACTCAGGAAATTATGGGGCAAGTTTTTGTTGCAATGAAAGTTGGAATAAGCGAAAAAGAAATTGAACAGCTGGCAATAAGTTTTCTTGGTGAAGGAGAAGAAGCGTCTTTTGAACCGATTATTTTGATTGGTGAAAACCTGACAAAAGGTGGACACGCAAATCCGAGCGACAAGAAACTTCAAAAAGGCGAAACTGTTTATATAGATTTTGGAATAAGAGTTATTGCGGAAAACGGCAAGACATATTGCAGCGACCTTCAACGTATGGGCTATGCTCTAAAAGATGGCGAAACAAAGGCTGAATCGGGAGTGCAAAAAGTTTTTGACACATTGATTAAGGCAATCGATTTAGGAAGAAGGGCAATGAAGCCAAGCAAGAAAGGGCATCAAATCGATGAGATTGTGAGGGGATATGTTCTAAAAAGTGGCTACCCAAGTTATAACCACGGAACCGGTCACCCAGTTGGAAGCCTTGTGCACGAACTTGGCACAACACTTGCAGGAAAAAACAAACTTAGGTTTACAACAATGCGAAAGCTTGCACTAAACGGAATCTACACAGTTGAACCGCGTATTGCAATCAAGAACGGTGGAAGTATTGAGGAAATGGTTTTGGTGACAGAAAAGGGCGGGGAGTTTTTAGGCTCACCGCAAAAGAAACTTTACTTGATTAAATAACGACGAATTAATTTTGTGTTATACGTCGTCAAATTAAAAGAAATTGCAAGACTTGTGTATGTTTAATACACGGCGTCTCGCAATTTTTTTATTTTCCTTGTCTAACACTAAAACTATCTTCGTCTTATATCGCTATTGAAATTTCTTTCTTTTTATAATAGAATATACGTATGTTATTAACGCCACCAAATAAGTTGATTATGCTAGACAGAAGCATCATAATTCGAGATGGCAGCAGGCTTAAAATTAATCTCGATTCTATACGCGAAGACCTTAGGGAAAATCTTACATGGGCTGACATGTTTGCCGAAGAAATCGGTGGTGTTTTTATGTGGACAGAAAACAGAATGGAAGAAATCGCTGAAAAGATTATTGGAAAAACAATGGCAGATAGGCATAAAGCAAGAGCGTTTTATCCAAAGTGTAGATATGTTGATTTAGATAAACACGGAAGGGCAATTGTTCCAAGAGAAACGGCTGAGAAGTTTGATTTTAGAAAAACGCCACTTATGATTGCAAGCGATGAGGAACTTGGAATTGGTTTTTGGGATGAAGCAAAAAAGCTTCAAAGAATACAAGACGGCAAGACGACATTGCTCTAAAAAGTGCTATACTGTAAGTCTAAAGGAAAATGATATATATGAAAGTATTTGTTGTTAATGCAGGAAGTTCGAGTTTAAAGTTTCAAGTTTTTGAAATGCCAAAAGAAGAAGTTTTGGTTTCGGGGCTTGTTGAAAGAATTGGTGAGAAAGAAAGTTTTATTGAAATTAAACTAAACGGTCAAAAAATAAGAAAAGATGTTTATTTAAAAACTCACCTTGAGGGTGTTGAAGCGGCTGTTGAGTTCTTGATTGTGAATGGTGTTATTAAAAACAAAAAAGAAATTGAAGCTGTTGGGCATAGAGTTGTTTTTGGTGGAGCAAAAAACACACAGACAAAGAAAATAGACGCAGAAATTTTATCTCAAGAAAAAGAATTGTCTAAAGTTGCACCTCTTCATATTCCTGGAAGTTTTATGGGAATCAGAGCATGCACGGAGACTTTTGGAAAAGAAAACTATGCAGTGTTCGACACAGCGTTTCATAGAGACATTCCAGAGAAAGCATATATGTATCCAATCAAATACGAAGACTATGAAAATCTAGGCTATAGAAAATATGGATATCATGGAATAAGTCATCAATATGTTTCAGAAATTGCAATAACAAAATATGGCGGAAAGAAAATTATTTCTTGTCACCTTGGAAGTGGTGCTTCTATTGCGGCGATTGACAATGGAAAATGTGTTGAAACATCAATGGGCTACACTCCACTTGATGGTCTTATTATGGGAACAAGAACTGGAGCAATTGATGCGTCTGTTGCTCTAAACCTTATGAGAGCAAAAGGTATGACGGTTGATGAAGTTCTAAACTATTTAAATAAAGAATGCGGGCTTAAAGGAATTTTTGGAAAGAACGACTTTAGAGACATTGAAGCGGCAATGGAAACAGACAAAAAAGCAAGACTTGCTCAAGATATGTTTTGTTATAGAGTTGCGCAGTTTATTGGAAGTTATGCAGCAAGTATGAACGGCGTGGACACAATTGTTTTTACAGCAGGAGTTGGAGAAAGAGGAATTATGCAGAGGACTGAGATTGCAAAATACCTTGGGTTTTTGGGTGCATATATGAACGAAGAAGCAAACAAAGCCTGTTTTGCAAAAGAAGGAATTATTTCAACTAAAGACAGCAAAGTTCAGATGATTGTTATTCCAACAAACGAAGAACTTGTTATTGCTAGGGAAGTTTATAGACTTAAGAAGTAGGTCTTGAAATATAGATTTTTAGTGTGTATAATTTATACATGACAGAAAAGTGCAGAAAGGTTCAGTTAGAAATACAAGCACTGATTGAGAAGGCTAAAAAAGATGGTTCTTTTAATGCAACCTTTTTTGTTTTAAACCCTAGAAATAGAATAGATAAACTTAAAAGAGCAAGGGGCTATGTTTCTTTGACTGTAAGCACAGAAAAACGAAGCACATATATTTCGGAAATGTATATTAGAAAGAAAGAACAAGGGCAAGCACTAGGCAGCAAACTTATGCACCTTGCTGCATGCTTTGCAAGAAAACATCGCTCTGGAACTTTGCTTGCACAAATAAGTTGTGATGGAACAGAAGAAGATATTGAAAGAAGAAGAAACTTTTTTATAAGAGAAAAGTTTGCCACCGATAAAAGTAAAGTCAGCAGCTATGCAATAAGAAATATTTGCGGTGTTTCTGAAGACAGGTTTGATGAACTCGGCGTGAAATATTTAGACGCAAGCCTTTGTGAGTTTGTTAAGTCTATTTGCGATGAAATAAAAGACGATGCACTTGGCAGAAAATCTGAGACGGGTCTTGAAATCTAGAGTTTAAATGTGTATAATTTAAACATGGACAAAAAGTGCGAAACACTTGAAGTTAAACTTTTGGGGTTGATTAAAGAAATCAAAAAGACTCGTTCTTTTGTTGCAACGTTTTTGATTATAGATTCTAAACAAACAGACAAGATTGAAAAAATTAGAAGTGCAATTGCATATATCAGAGTTCATAACTACACCACTCCAGAAAAGACGGCTCACGTTTCAACACTATATGTAAGAAGAAACTTTCAAAGCGAAGGTCTTGGTGGGAAGCTTTTGGAGATTGGAATGTGCTATGCAAGAAAAAGAAAATGCGAAAAAGTGACTGCACAACTAAGTGCATTTGGAAAAATTAAGAGAAGAAGCAAGTTCTTCAAACGTCACGGGTTTGTTATAGACAGGAGAAACAAAGGTAACCATATAGAAAAGAACATAAAGAGAATTACTCAAAAGCAGTTTGACACATTCCCGATTGAATATTTGAAGATAGGAAGAGATGAAAAGTTTATTGACCTTATATGCGACGAGATTTCGGCAGATGCAAGAGGCGAAATCAAGGGACCTCATAACCAAGACGTTTTCCTTAGATGGCTAGAATAGAGATTTTTCAAAAATCTCTTTTTTTATTTATGGGTGTAAAAATTTCGACAACATATTGTTGCTAGACTTACGCTATGCAAATGTTTCATAAAAAAGTTAAAGATGTTTTGGAAATTTATTTGGTTGGTGAGCTTGATGAACACGCCAGCCATTATATAAGACCCAAACTGGATGCGCTTATTGAAAGCGAAAGTTTTTCTAAAATGGTTATTGATTTTAGGGAACTCTTTTTTATGGACAGCACAGGGGTGGGTGTTCTTATTGGAAGATATAAGAAACTAAGCCAAAGGCAGATTCCGCTTTTTCTTAAAAACCCAAGTGCACAAATAGATAGAATTTTTAGGATGAGCGGATTATATAAAATCATGCCCCTAACTGTGTAAGGAGAATATATGAAGAGAATAAACAAATTCAAAATGGAGTTTGATGCAATAAGCCAAAACGAAAGTTTTGCTCGCGGTGTTGTTGGTGCGTTTTTGGCACGGCTTAACCCAAGCATTGATGAAATTAATGATGTGAAAACAGCAGTTTCAGAAGCGGTGACGAACGCAATTGTTCATGGCTATGAGGGAAGAGAAAACGGAATTATCACCCTTTCTGTTTTGATTGATGGAATGTTGGCAACAATAACCATTGAAGACAAAGGTGAGGGAATACCTGATATTGAAAAAGCAAAGGAGCCGTTTTATACAACAAAACCAGAAGAAGAGAGAAGCGGCATGGGGTTTACCGTTATGGAAAGTTTTATGGACAGTGTGGAGGTTAGAAGCGGAAAGAAAGGCACAGTGGTTATTTTAAAAAAGGAGTTAGGCAAATGCTTTCACATGAGGAGACTCTCTCTTTAATTAAGAAAGCAAAAGAAGAAGATGCGGAGGCAATGGAACAGTTGGTTAGGCTAAACAGTCCGCTTGTGAAAAGCATTGTGAAGCGCTATTTAAGAAAAAACGTAGACTATGAAGATTTGTTTCAACTTGGAAGCATGGGTTTGGTTAAGGCAATAAAGAATTTCGATTCTTCATTTGGCGTTCGGTTTTCAACTTACGCAGTGCCTATGATTGCGGGGGAGATTAAACGCTTTCTTCGAGATGATGGGAGTATTAAGGTAAGCCGAAGCACAAAGATGTTATATTCTGATATAAAAAACTTTATTGAAGAATATAAGGCTGTGAATGAAGACAGTCCAAAAGTTGAAACGATTGCAAAACATTTTGATTTGGAAGTGGAAGAAATCATCTTTGCCATGCAGGCAAGCAGCATGCCGGTTTCGATTTACAAGAAACTTGATGGGGCAAAGGGTGAAAGAACTCAAACAGTGTTTGAAAAGATTACCGATGGAGACAAGACAGAAGAACTCATCACAAGCCTTGCTTTAAAAAAGATGCTTGGCGAGCTTAGTTTGAAAGAACAAAAGATTGTTCTGCTTCGGTTCTATAGGGGAAAAACTCAAAGCGAGGTGGCGGAACTTCTAAATGTCAGTCAGGTTCAAGTCTCTAGACTAGAAACCAAAATTTTAAACGACTTAAGAAGAAAACTGATTGAAGAAGTTAATTAAAAAAACGCCGTTTGGCGTTTTTTGATTAGCAACCTTTTTTGCAAAGTTGAGCGTAACCCATGGTTGTTCCAGAAGTGTTTGTTGTTCCGGTGTGTCTGCCGGTGTTATGTCTTGGAGTTATGTTATGCGTTCCTGTCATTCCATCTGTTGTGTTTGGGGTTGTTTGGTTTTGATTTGTTGTGTCTGTTGTATTTGATGCAGAAGAGAATACTGTGTTGTTATTAGAGTTGGTTCCCATATTATCGAAGTTCATCATTTGATTATTGTTGTAGCTATTGAAATCTGTTCCCGTATTTAGTCCTGTGTTATTTACAGAAGTTTGGTCCATATTGTTTCTTGTGTGATTCCTTCTGCCTATTCCTCTAAAATGCGTATTGTCTGTGTTGTTCATCGCAGTGTTGTTTGAAGTCATCTGATTTGTTGTTTGATTTGTATTGATATGACCAATTGCTTGTTTAAGCTCGTGGTTGATTGCTCGAATGCTGCAGTTTCCTGCTTCAAGCGCTGCAAGGTTTTTTTCTGCTGAAAGAATCATAAGTTCCACATTTGCTTTTTGCTCGGCTGTGTGATTGCCACGTCCGCCTTGCATATGTGTCATGTTGTTTCTGCCAACATTAAATTCCGTAACGTCGTGTTTAAGAATTTCTTTTGCCTTGTTTAGAACAATTGCATGGCTTGCGATGTTGTCTCTTTGTTCTTTAGATAGGTTTTGGTTTGGTGTCGCTTTCATTTGTGCAACAAGTTGATTTGATTGTTGAACTTGGTCGTTAAGTTCTCTTTGTGCACGTCTTAGGGCTTGGTTTGCTTCTCTAAGTTCTTCTTGTCTAAAACTTATGTGATAGAAATCTCCGTTGTGATGTGTGTTTGTGTTTAGCCCTGTTCCTGTGTGGTTGTTTGTCCCCATATTTGTGTTTGGGCTGTTATGAGTGTTATTGTTATTTCTGTTTCTTCTGCCAATTCTGCCTCTTCTTCCGGTGTTGTTTGTTGTGGCAAGTGGGTTTGTGAGTGTTGCAGGTTCTCCGCGTCCCAACTCTGGGTGAGAGTTGATGTAGTCCTTAGACTCGAAGTGATTGTTTGCCGCAAGATGTGGATAGCTTTGAATGTTTGTCATGCTTGTGTTTGCACGCCTGTTGTTTGAATGTGTATTGAAGTTTACGTGACTGCTGTTTAGTCCAACATGATTGTTTGTGTTCATGTCTGAAAAGTCTCCGTCTTCCCAAACGTTTATTTTGCTTGCAATGCTATTGAAAGAATTGATGCTGTTTAGCACAATTGCTTCAGGTGCTTCTGCCACATTGCTTGTGAATGCTGTTCCTCCAACAACAAGTGCTGTTCCAAGAACTGCAATGCCTCCAAGCATTAGGCTTGTTTTAAGTTTTCTGTTTTTCATTTAAATCTCCTTACTGATTTGTGTTAAGGTTATTGTTTGTTGAATTTTATTTTTTTATTCGTTCTTTTTTTTGCGACAAAAAAGAACCAAAAAACCGTTGAGGGTTTCGATTCCCCAAAACCCTTAAAACCCCGCGAATAAAAGTCGATTTAGTGGCAATAAATGAGTTATGTTTGATATAAAGAAAAACGCGCAGACAGTTGTTTTGAAAAACGCTCCAAGGGTTGTGGGTTTCTTTTCTGTTGCTGGTCCAAAGGAAGCTAGGGGAAAACTTGGCGAGTCTTTTGATATCGTTTTAGATGACGACACAATGAAAGAAAAGACCTACGAAAAAACTGAAACGAAAATGCTTGTGGAGGCTGTGAACGGGGCAATTGAAAAAGCAAGTTTAAAACAAGAAGACATAAACCTTATGCTTGCAGGAGATTTGATGAACCAGTCGACTTCAACGGGTTTTGCGGCAAGGGAGTTGTTGCTCCCGCAACTGGGATTATATGATGCATGTGCAACAATGGCTTCAAGTTTGGTTGTTGGAAGTCTTATTCTTTCAGGTGGTGCAATGTCTAACTGCGTGTGTGTGACGGGCAGCCACTTTTCAAGCGCGGAAAGATTGTTTAGGTTTCCACTGGAACTTGGAAACCAACGGCAGAAGACAAGTCAGTGGACAGTGACTGGAGCAGGGGCTGTTGTTCTTGAAGCAAAGAAAGAGAACGTAAAGACTAAAGGCATAAAGATTTCTGCTGTGACGATTGGAAAGGTTATTGATTTTGGAATTGTGGACCCTTCTAACATGGGTGCGGCAATGGCTCCGGCTGCGGTTCACACATTTCTTACTCATTTAAAAAATACAAAAACGAAGACAGAGGACTATAGTTTGATTGTAACTGGAGATTTGGGTTTGTTCGGAAAGAGAATTTTTCTTGAGCTTATCGCAAAAGAGGGAATAAACATAAATACTCTAGATAACTATAACGATTGCGGGGCGATGGTCTACGAAGACAGTCAGGGAACACAACAAGGTGCAAGCGGTGCAGGGGCAAGTGCGATTGTTCTCACAAGTCATATTCTAAAAAAACTGCAAGAGGGTATATACAAAAAAGTTTTGTTTATGGCAACAGGTGCTTTGCTTAGCACAACAACAAGTCAGCAGGGTGAAAGCATTCCAAGTGTTTGTCATGCAGTTGTTTTGGAGAGGGAGTAGATATGGAAATTTTTCTTTCTTTTTTATACACATTTTTGGCGGGAGGGGTTATTGTGCTTTTGGCACAGATTCTTATTGTGAAAACAAAAATAACTCCTGCAAGAATTCTTGTTGGGCTTTTGGTTCTTGGTGCAATTTTGGAGGCAGTCACTGCGTTTAAGTATCTAGAAGATTTTTTTGGAAGCGGGGTGACGATTCCGATTGTTGGTTTTGGGGCAGTGCTTGCTAGAGGTGCAATTGAAGGTGCGAGGGCTACGGGTTTCTTGGGAGTTCTTACAGGACCATTGACAGCTGCTAGTGCGGGGCTTTCTGTTGCAATTGTTTCTGCATTTTTTATGGCGCTTATATTTAAAGCTAGGACTAAAAATCTCAAGTAGTATTTGAAGCTAAATTGTTTTGCTAGAGTCTTAAAATCTGCGGAACTCGCTTCGCTCAAACAGTCCTCGATTTTAATACGTCTATCAAAATCAATTAATCTTCAAATTATAGAAGGAGTATTTATGAATAAGCAAAAAAATCAGGAGTATCTAGATTTTATAAAGGAGCGAGAGCCAACAACAAGTTTGTTTCCAAGCATTCTTTGGGCATTTTTGATTGGTGGAGCAATTTGTGTGGGTGCTGAGGCGCTTGGAATGTGGGCACTTCACTTATGGCCGACGCTTACACCAAAAGACATTGGAGCGATTGAAGCAAGTGCTCTCATTTTTCTTGCAAGTTTGTTGACCGGCATTGGTGTGTTTGATAAGTTAGGAAAAGTTGCAGGTGCTGGCACGTTTGTGCCAATCACTGGTTTTTCCAATGCAACAACTGCTTCGGCGATGGATGGAAAAAGTGAGGGTATTGTTTTTGGAGTGTGTGCAAAAATGTTTGCCATTGCCGGGCCGGTTATTGTTATTGGAACGGTTGTAAGCACTCTTATTGGTTTTGTCTATCTAATTTTTAGACTATAGATAGTTTTTGACTTTTTGCCAAAAAAAACATATACTGAGACAGTATGATTTATCTAGACAACGCAAGCACAACAAGGCCATATAAAAATGTGGTGACAGAAGCAAATCGAATAAACGAACAACTTTTTTATAATCCTTCAAGTCTTCACACAAAAGCAATGACGGTTAAAGCTGAAATGGGAAAGGCTAGAACGATTATTAGAAACAAGATGAATGCTGGCGCTGGATATAATATCATTTTCACATCAGGTGCAACGGAAGCAAACAACATTGCAATATTTCAGGCAACAAGGTTTAAGAAAAAAACAATTCTAATCACTGCAGGCGAACACCCAAGTGTTGAGGGCCCAACAAAGAATCTTAAACAAGCAGGGTGGGACATTAAACTTATTAACCTAACAAAAGACGGGCAATGTGATGTTAGTCATCTAAAACAACTTTTAAAAGACAATGATGTTTCGTTTGTTTCTTGTATATTGGTTTCAAATGAAACCGGTGCGGTTAATAACCTAGAAGAAATTTATAAAGTTGTGAAGGGGCATAACCCAAAAATTCTTCTTCACACAGATGCAACGCAGGCGTTTTGCAAAGTTGTAGTAAATCTAAAAAAATGTCCTTTTGATATGGTTTCTATTTCGAGTCATAAAGTTCATGGGCTTAAGGGTGTTGGTGCACTTGTGTTTAACAGTAATATAAATCTTAAACCCCTAATCACTGGTGGCGGGCAAGAAGATGGTTTAAGAAGTGGAACAGAAAACACAGCGGGCATTGTTGGTTTTGGGGCGGCTGTTGAAAGTTATAGAGATTCGTATTTTGATTATGTAAAGAATTTAAAACAAACATTTTTAAGTGTTGTAAAAAAAGGCGTATCGCCTTTAAAAGTTAATGCAGATATAAAGGAATCGAGCCCATATATCTTGAGCATGTCGATTGCTGGGGTTAGAAGCGAGCATATTCTTCGTGCAATGGAAAATAGAGGTGTGATTATTGCAAACGGTTCTGCATGCAGTTCTAAAAATAACCACAACCCAACTTTGGAATCGATTGGTTGCACAATTAAAGAAATTGAAGGCAGTGTGAGAATTAGTTTCAGTGTTGATAACGGAGTTGATGAGGTTAGTAAGGCTGCAGAGATTTTTGTTGAAGAAGTGAATAAGTTGAAAAACAACATCGCACGCTAATCTGTGCTAAAATTATCTTATGAAAAAGATAGTTCTAGTTACGGGTGCATCTAGGGGAATTGGAGCAGAAGTTGCAAGACAGCTTTCTAGGCTAGGCTTTTTTGTTGTGCTTGGTTATAACAAAAATAAAGAAAAGGCAGAACAGGTTCTAAAAGATTGCGGCGGGAATGGAGTTTGCGTTCAGGCAGATATTTCTAAATATGAAGACTGCGAACAAATGATTTCTGAGATAAACAAAAATCACGGGGAAATTTACGGGCTTGTTTGCAATGCGGGTGTTACGCAGAAGAAGTTGCTTATAGACCAAACAGAAAAAGAGATGGCTGAAATTATAAACACCAATTTAATGAGTGCTATGTATCTAACAAATCTTTGTTTAAATCAAGAAAGTGAAGGTTTTGAAAAGCCGCTTAAGCATATTGTGTTTGTTTCGAGTGTGGATGGAATTAAAGGAAACGCGGGTGAGGCGGTTTATTCTGCAACGAAAGGTGGGTTGATTGCTTTAAGTAAATCGCTTAAAGATGAACTTGAGCCTTTTGGGGTTGCAGTCGAATGCGTTGAACTGCCTGCGGTGCTTGGAACTGGAATGATGGATGAGTATACAAAAGAAGAACTTGAAGAAATCAAAAAGACATATAAAGTTATTTCAAAAGAAACAGCGGCAGAATATATAACCAAGCCGTTCGTTAAATAGTTTTGTTTAAATCTTAAAATCAATTTAACTTCACTATAATAACAGCAAAAGAGCACGGTGTTTCCGTGCTCTATTCATGGAGATAGTTTTTTATCTAGTCTCTATTTTTTTCTGCTTGTTGTTGTGCTACGCGTAGCATTGTTCATCATGCTAGGAGTTGCTCTATTCATGCAGGCCATGCAACCTTTCGGTTTTGCCATTGGCTTTTTTGTTGTTCTCACGTCTCATACCTCCATGTTGCTATTGTGTGAGGGTGTGGTGTTCTCTATGTGTGCCAATTTTTTACAACTAGGTTTTGCCATATTCGGCACAAGATAAAGTAATGACTAAACGCGTTGCTCTATTATGTACTCTAGTTTTGTTGGTTTTAGTGACGGGTTTTGTATATATTCCAACGGTTCATACTGCACAAGCGGCAACGGTGAACAAAAAAGAGTTGGTGGCGGTTTTAGACTTTCCAACTTTTTTTGACATTGAAGGAAAACCAATAGAGCAGTTTAACAACACAATAAAAACTGCAACGCTTTTGGAACTCAGCCCACACACAGTGCAGGCGTTTTTAAGCATCGAAGATAAAACGTTTTATAAACATAATGGTATGAACTATAAGCGAGTGGTTGGTGCGATGGTCAACAATGTTAAAGCAAAGCGGCTTAAAGAAGGGGCAAGCACCATAAGCCAACAACTTGTAAAAAACACATATCTAACAAATGAAAAGACATTCAAAAGAAAATATGAAGAAGTGATGACAACTTTCAAACTCGAAAAGCAACTTTCAAAAGAAGAAATTCTAACGCTCTATTTAAACACAATCTTTTTTGGAAGAGGGGCATATGGAATAAGCCATGCAAGTTTGGTTTATTTTGGTAAGAAGGCAAATGATTTAAACCTTGCTGAGAGTGCAACACTTGCGGCAATAATTAAAGCACCAAACTTCTATTCTAAACCAGAGAATCACGCAGCGCTTTTGAAGCGAAGAAATTTGGTTCTAAGCGAAATCTATAAAGATGAGCGATGTAGTTTGGAGGAATATAACAAAGCCAAGGCTAGCGAACTTGCTTTTATTTCTGCAGAGAAACAAACACTAGATATTGCCTATAAGAATGCAGTTTTGGAAGAAGTTTCAATAAAAACGGGTATTCCGGTCAAGGCTCTAGGGAATAAGAATTTAAATATATACACAACGTTTTCTCAGGAAAAGCAAGATATATTAAATGAAGCGGAACAAAAAGAAATAAAGAGAAACAAAAGGCTAGCTCACTTTCTAAACGCTTCTGTGATGCTTGATACTCACGGCAGAGTGTTGGCGATGACGGGGGAACATAATCAAACACACATCATGCGTCAACCTGCATCTGCTGCAAAACCGTTTATGGTTTATGCCCCTGCGTTTGAAAAATCTATTGTAAACCCACTTAGTTTGATTGAAGATTCGCCTATTGAAATTGATGGTTGGAAGCCTGCAAACGCCAGCGGAACATATGATGGCTGGGTAACCGTTAAGGACAGTTTGAAAAGAAGTTTAAACACCCCAACGGTTAGGCTATACGAAAAAATTGGAGCAAAAGAAGTGGACGAATTCTCCAGAAAATGTGGCATAAATCTAGATAATCAGGAGATAAACAATGCCATAAGTCTTGGCAGTTTTAGGCGTGGAATGAATGTTGTTGAGCTTGCTGGAGCGTATCTTCCGTTGGCTTCTGAAGGTGAGTTTATTAAGCCATATTTTGTTGAAAAAATAGAGCTAAAAACGGGTGGAATTCTCTATAAAAATAAGTCCGAAAAGACTCAAGTTTTCAGAACTGACACAGCGTTTTTGGTGACGGACATTCTAAAAGAAGCCACCAGAAGCGGCACAAGCAAAAATATTGGCAATTTGGGCTTTGATGTGGCGGCTAAGACAGGCACGCAGGGAAGCGGAATAAACGCCCAAAACACAGACATTTATAGCGTTGCCTACACCACTGAAAATATAGTCGTTTCTTGGGTTGGTTCTAGAGATTTTAAAGACAGAAATACCATGCCAAAAGAGGTTAATGGAGCGACTGTTACGACCAATTTAAACAAGAAAATTCTAGAGAATTTATATAAAGAGCACAAGCCAAAAGGGTTTAAAATTCCACCATCTGTGGTGGAACTTAGAATAGATAAAGATGAGTTAAAGAAAGGCAAGTTGCTTTTGGCTAGTGAATATGCACCGGAAGAAAATGTGACGAAATCTTTCTTCTCGGTTCACAATCGTCCGTGGCAAAAGAGTGAAAATTTCCCCGAACCAACTATGCCCGGCAGTGTGTGGGAAAGGTTTTTGGCATGGTATAATTATGTATGTCAAAGAAACCAATAGAAGATGTTGAAGCAAGAATTAAAATGGAAATGTCATACATTGGAAGCTGGTTTTTTATTAGTTGGAATAAGCAAACCCCAAAAGATTTAAGAGAGAAATATATCACATATAACAGCGAAGTTTTGTATAACATCAAAGCCTTCGAAAGGCAAAGAGAGACAAAGGTTTTTAAGCATATAACACTTGAAGATATTAAAAACATTTTCACAGAAGGGAAAGCTGTCACTGTTGATTTTTCTAAGTGTCATTCTGAGGAATCAATCAGTCTAGAAGAGTTATATGAAAAGGCGTGTTTCTATAGAGACAAGAAACAAGACTTTATAGAGTCGTTTGGAACGTTTCCAAATGCTCCAATAAAAGATGACGCAAACTATATTATGTATAACGAAAAGAAAACCAGATGTGCCGAGGTTTATAAAACAGGTGACTATTTTATGTATCGTGCGTGGCAAAGATGGTTTTTAGGAAAAGAGACAAAGTTTGTGTGGGTGCCGCTATATTTACAAGGTATTGATTTTTTTAGAACGAAAGAAGAGGCTATTGAGTTTATAAAGCCTTATATATATTTTGAAGAAAAAAGAATTGATTATTAAAACAAAAACTCCATAATATATTTCATGACTAAAAAGCCTAACAACAAAGCTAGTCGTGAAATTAAACTTTTTCGAAAGTCAGTTTTGGTTGGGTTTTTTATTTTTGTTCTTTGCGTTTCAATAATCTCAATTCACGCATTCCACCGCAAAGCACTTGTGGAAAGAATGGAGCATCAACAAGGGCAAATTGTTTCGGTGTTGAAAGATATTGAACAAGACCGAGACCAAATGTAGTGGTCACTGTCTCAGAGACCCGGTTCGGGGCGTTGGGGACAACGCCCCCTACACAATTATTTTATGTTATAATGTTTTTATGAAAAACGTAATTATACTAAGCTTTGGCGAACTTTGGCTTAAAGGCGAAAACCGCGAGCATTTTATCAGACAACTTCTTGGCAACACAAAAAAAGCAATTGAAGAGTTTAACGCAACAATTAAAAGAACAGATGGTTCTGTTTTGGTATGCGGCTATAACCCAGATGACGAGCAAGATATTCTAAGAAATCTCTCCCTCGTTTTTGGCTATTCAAAAATAGTTAAGGCAATTGAGGTTGACGCAGACGAAAAGAAAATTTTAGACGCTGTTGTTAAACAACTTGCAGATATTTCCAAACCAATAACATTCAAGGTTCAAACAAAACGCACAGACAAAACATTTCCAAAAACCAGCCCAGAGCTAAATGGCATTGTGGGGCACAAAGTCCTGACAACATATTCTCACTTCACCGTTGAAATTCATAACCCAGAACTTGTTGTTGGGGTGAGTATCAAACAAAACAAAAAAGCATACATCAGTTTTGGAGAAGAAGAAGCGGCATGCGGACTTCCAGTTGGAGTTTCTGGTGCGGGTCTTTCACTTCTAAGCGGAGGAATAGATAGCCCAGTTGCAAGCCACCAAATGGCAAAACGCGGACTTGAAATTGTTTATATCAACTTCGAAAGTTTTCCATACACAAGCCTTCAAGCAAAACAAAAGGTTTTAGATTTAGCAAAAATTCTTAAACCTGCAACTCTTTCAAAAATTTTGATTTATTGCAACATTAAAGAAATTCAAGAAACTCTAAACAAAAACACAGACAAGAAATATGCTGTTGTTCTCACACGAGTTCTTATGGCAAGAATATGTGATGAAATTGTCCGCAACCCAAAACTTTTGGAAGAAAGAATTTCAAACAAGAAACTGCTTCCAAAAAATAAACTCTCTATGCTGATTACTGGCGAGAGTCTTGGGCAAGTTGCAAGCCAAACAATTGAGAACTTAACTGTTGTAAATAACGCGATAGAAACAATATTCATTCGCCCGCTTATTGCAAGAGATAAAGAAGAGATTATAAAGATTGCAAAAAAGATTGGAACATTTGAAACTTCAATCAAACCATATGAAGATTCTTGCACAGTGTTTGCACCACAACATCCAATCACAAAAGCAAAACAAAAAGACGTCGACCTAGAACTTGCTCGCATCGACGCCGAAACACTTATCAAAAATGCTCTTTCAACTCTTGAGATTGTTGAGATTTAATTTACCACCAACCGATATAAATATCATCAGCAAAAGGTTTGCCGTTGAAATAGTTTGCTATTTCTGTTGCACGTGCTGTGCCGTTTTCGTTTAAGAAAATTTCAATATAGGCATATCTTGCGCCGATGTTTGGCCATTCCCAATATTGATATCGAACACCTGCAATGTTTGGGTGCCAAAAATCATTTGTTGTGAAACTTTCTTCTTTAACTCTGTGGAAATGGCTATCTTTAATTGAAACAGTGATTGAAGAGGAAGGGTCGATAACATTTGTTCTGGTGTAAGCAAAACTGGTTGCGGTGAAGTCTGTTCTTGCGATATTTATTTCATAACTGAACGAGCCAGTTGCTGGAAGCATTGCAAGTGCATATCGGTTGAAGTTTACAACCAAGATGCCATTTTGTTCTTCAATTGTGCTTGGCCAGTTTATATTTTGGAAATAACCTTCGTGAACATAGTATAGAATTAATATATTGTTTTCAAAATATGCTTCGTTATATCTGGTTTCCAAATCTTTAAATGGGCAGTCGCACCATTGTCCGAATTCAGGGTCGTCGCAAAAACATCCATGTAGGGTTGCAACTGTAGGTTGAATCATTGCAAGTTCTGTTGTGTTTTGAACCACTGCAAAGAATGGGTGTCCCCACGTATTTTGCGGGGTGTGTATTCTAGAATCAAAAATGACACCAACTTTTTCATAATATTGAAAAAGGTCTGGCGTCATAGACGACCAACTTGAATGACCATTTGAAATGAAAGGAATAGGGGAAACCACATCAGCGGCAACAATAACTTCCTGCCCAAGTGTTGGTCGCCAGTCTTCAGGCGGCGTCCAGTGTTTCCAAGGGTTTCCATCACCTCCGGCGTCGCATCCCATAAGAAATATTGAGAATAGCAGGGGTATAGCCAAAAATAGATGTTTAAACTTCTTCATTCGCAAGCCCTCCTAAATATATTCGTTACTATAATTATATCGTAGTTCTTAGTCTTTAAAAAATAAAAATACGTTGTTTTCAGCCCATTCAATAAAGTTGGAAATTGCGTCAATAAACCCATTCATCAGGGTTTCGTTTTCTTTTGTGAAGATTTTTGAGTTCACTTCAATTTGGCAAGCAAAAACTTTTCGCCCTTCGCCAAAATAGTATGTGATTGTTTTTGGTCCTGCTGAAAAGGGTTGGTCGAAGTGAACTGGCAAGCCTTGCTCTTCAAAGAACTTGATGAGAACATCAAGCATAGACTCTTTTCTTTGAGTTTGCAGAAGATAGCCATGATATATGCCAACATTCACAAGTTCTTCTCTCCACGAAGCAAGGCTGTGAATATCTAGAACAAATCTGATTCTGTGGTCGATAATCATATCTTCCATTTTGGTCTTAAATTTACTTACCATATCGAAATTGGCATCGTTGTGTTCGTTTGCCACTTTTATTATTGTGTTGCAACCTGTTTTATTGTTCAACGCTAAAGCAATGCCAATTGTGCTTGGCTCTGCAAATTTCTTTTTTCCAAGCCTAACCTGTCCAACGCCATGGGGAGCAGAAACAAGAACTCGAGAGTTTTCGCTTTCGATTGTGTGATATTCTTGTTCTCCTTCTTTTAGATGAAGAAGAGATTTTTTGAGTTTAGTAAACTCTTCAAATGTAACAGTATTCTTCATACATGAATTATAGCATTAAAAAAAGCCCCTAAGGGCTTTTAAGTTTGGTTGGGTAGGGGTGGAACACCTTGAACGCCTAAGGGCTGGAGAACCCTTTGAGCCGTTTACAATATTCTTTGAGGGGCTTGTTGCTCTCGTTATACCCTGGACAAAGTCGAAAAGAAAAGGCTACTATAATGTGAGGGATGAGAGGGCAAAGTTTGTAAAGATAGATAAAGGGCAGTAATACTGCTCTTTTTTTGTGATATAATTTCGACATGGCAACTTATCAAGAATTAATATATAAAGAAATAGGTGAAATAATTAAAATCGTCCAGTACATTGAATGGAATTTGCTTGGTAGATTAAAGCGAGATAATTTTGAAGAAATGACACTCGGGCAAATAATAAAACTAATTCGCACAAAAAAAGTCCTTCACATAACTGCTATAGATGAGCTAGAAGAAATATTGAGAAAGAGAAATGACTTAGTGCATTCTTACTTTAAACGCAAAGATTTTGAAAAACATTGTAATAATGAATTTTTCCTTTCAAACGAATTGAGGTATCTTGAAAATTTTTGTGATCAGGTTCAAAAATTTAATGAGTGGCTTGTTAAAAATTAATCCTCGCAACTAAATAAAAAGAAGCCTTAGTGACTTCTTTTTAGATACTGTGTTCATTAACAAAAGTTGAATTAATTTCTAGTTTATGCAACTTCATGTTAGCTACAATCATAAATCCCAATTCATACTTAAAGTAGCTATAACTGTCTGTCATTATTTTCAATCGCTCTTTGTCATCATCAAGTCCTTCTCTGTTGGTATCTTTTTTAATTTCTATACAAATTAGATTTCTAAATTCATTATTTTGGTCACTACTTCTTTTATGAACAATTAAATCTACAACAATTCTTCTATCGTCGTCAATAGTTTTAGGCAAATATTCATTGCCCTTAGCACCCCTGTTATACTCCACATCAACAAAGAAATCTCTAAACTCAGAAGAGCTAACTTGTCTTTCGACATACATAGCAAATTTAGAACAAATGCATCTTTCACTTAAACCTCTAGAAATTAAATAACTTTCGTTATCATTGAAAGACTTGATTGCAAGTCTGACTACTTTTTCTAACTTTCTTTGTGTTTCTGTCATGCCGCTTTCTCCTTACTTGAATAGTATAGCATATTGTTATCGGAAATATATATCGGAAATATGTGCAGATTTAGTATATTTCCTATACATATTTCCGATAGTATGGTAGACTATGAAATAGGAGAGCGTATGAAATTTTTATCAGTAGCAGAAATTGCTGAAAAATTAAATCTGTCAGAAAGAAGAGTTAGAATGCTTTGTGCTGAAGGCAAGTTTGAAAATGCCTACCTTAAAGGTAAAACTTGGCACATACCAGAAGATTCGCAAAAGCCAGTTGATAGAAGAGTAAGCACTAAAACTCCAACGGGTGATTTAGGTGTAATCGATGAGCTTAAAAAACAAATAGATGCGTGTCGCCCTTTAACACAAGGAGAACGCGATAGGTTTAATGAAGAGTTTCTTGTTGAGTTTACTCATAACAGTAATGCTATCGAAGGAAACACTTTAACCCTAAGAGAGACAGCTCTTGTTTTGCAGGGAATAACAATCGACCAAAAGCCACTTAAAGACCATTTGGAAGCTATCGGACATAGAGACGCTTTTAACTATGTTCTTGATATAGTGAAGCATAAGGAAGAACTTACCGAGTCAGTTATTAAAACCATTCATTCAATTGTATTGATGGATAAGCCAGAGGATAGAGGCGTTTACCGTAAAGTTCCTGTGACAATAGGTGGCTCTACATATACGCCACCACAACCTTACATAATACCGAAACAAATGGAAGAGTTAATGTATAACCTTCAAGACTGGAAAAATACAAAACACATAGCTGAGCAAATAGCTTTGTTTCATTTAGTGTTTGAATCTATTCACCCATTTATTGACGGCAATGGCAGAACAGGTAGACTGCTTTTAAACCTGAAACTAATGCAGCAAGGCTATCCGCCAATTAACATTAAGTTTTCAGACCGTAGTAAGTATTACTCATGTTTTGAAAGCTATCATAAAACTGGCTCACCTAAAGCTATGATAAAGCTTGTAGCAAGCCTACTAGAAAAAGAAATGAAAGAGTATTTAAAGAAGTTTAAGGGATAAACAAAATATTTATAAAGGAGTTTTAATTATGGCAATTATAACAAAAATTGATAAGGGTGGAGAGAAAAAACTAACAAGGGCTATAACTTATTGCGAGGCTGAATATAATGAATATTTTGAAGGACATAAAAATGAAAAGTTTGTTGGGATACAAACCTTCGGAAGTAAAGATAGAGTTGATCAGGGAAAACAAAGCCAAGTTATTCATTTAAATAAGGAAACTGCAATAAAACTTGTTGAATTATTAAGAAAGTCTTTTAACCTATAACAATATTAGATAACGAAACTGGTAGAACTAAGGGTAGTAATTAAACTGCTCTTTTATTATCCAACAACATGGGCTAATAAATGCAACTCATTTATTAGTATTTAGCTAATAAATGAGTTGACAGGAGCTAATTTATGTGGTAGTATGAATTAACATATTTATACAGGAGGACAATAATATGGAAGACAATGTAAAAAAAGAAAAAGCAAAAAGTAAGGACTATCCTGCACTTACACTTATGGCAGCAGTAGAGTTTTTGCAAGCTTTTAAAGATTACCCATTAAACAAACAAATCTCTTACGCTGTTGCGGCTAAGGTGAAAGGAGTATCGGAGACGACTAAGTCTTTTAGATATGCTATCAGCGCGGCAAGGCAGTATGGGTTGATTTCAACGGGAGGAAGTGCTTTCTCGTTTCTAGATGCGGGGAAAAAACTGATACGGCCAACTGATGACGCAGCAACAATTTCATCATTAAAAATGCAATGTTTTTCTAACCCGAAATTGTATGGAGAGTTGATCTCTCAATATAAGGGAAGATCGATACCAAACATCACGACACTTGAGAATCTTTTAGTAACTTATAATGGAATTATGGCTTCTGCTGCAAATACAGCTGCTCAAACATTCATTGACACAGCCACTGAAGTTGGTGCGAATAAAAGTGGAGTTTTAGACTTAGATGTTGATGCTATCGAAGCAGTAGTATCTGGAACTGTTATGGAAGCGCAGCCAGAAAGAGTTGATGAAGTTTCAAAAGTTGCTGTTTCGGTAACTCCACAAAAAATGTTATTGGAAGAAGGGTTTGAAGCTCCATTAACTATACCTTTTGGAGAACAAAAAAAGGCTATATTATATATGCCGCAAAATGTAGAGAAAGATGATGCAGAATATGCACTCGAAATGATAAAGTTAATGTTTAAAAAGATTTATGGGGTTGGAAAGAATGATTAACGAAATAACAAGACTTTTTCAGTCAGCAGAAAAGACCATTGACAAGCCGATATTGCCATCATACATTTTTTATGTTTCTGACAAAGGAATTGATAAAGCAATTTATGATTTAGGCACAAAGAAAACACATTTGGAAATCTGCGAAGTTGAGCAGGAGTTTTTAATAGATATGGGCTTAATGAACAAGGTTAACTATTCTTTGACTGACGAAGGAAAAGGATATTTCGAAACGCGATTCATACATGGAAATATTGCCGAAGCAGAATTATTTATAAAACAGAAGCTTCAACAAAACCCTATAGTAAATCTTGTCTGCCAAGTATTCTATGGCAGAGGAAAAATCGGTTATCAGCAGTTAGTTGCTTTGCTTAACCATCATAAAGTAGATGATCATGAACTTACCAGGCAAAATATTTTCCCCTTTCTCGTTTTGTTAAATAAGTTTAAAATATTGGTATTGGACAAGAAAAATGGGACATTCTATTTAAAAGAACCACTTGTAAGTGATGTTGTGATTAAACAATATTATATATCGCCAAGTACTCCATTTAGTAATTTGCTTAATATAAAGAAAACTCTAAGGTCTTGCAAGGGTGACATTTATTGGATAGATAAACACTTTAGAAAAGAAGCATTCGAGATAATCATTGATGGGTTGTCACCAGATGGTGTGAAATCACTGACTATTATATCGACGGATGAAAATGCTACTCAAAGTGCAAAAGCAGATTTCGAACTATTGAAACAGGAACTTGCCGCTCGGAACATTATTCTTGCTTGGCTAGTATTAACGGATAAAACTTTAAAGTTGCATGACAGATGGCTTATTTCTGACAATAATGTTTATAACATACCTCCAGTTCTGGCTATTATTAGAGGGCAAATGGCAGAAATAATTAAGACTGAAAGCAAAATAGATTTAAAACTACTTATACAAAATAGTGTAAGTGTTTAAAGAAGAATTTAAATAATAGAAAGCTGAGTTTACAAACTCGGCCTTTTTTATTTGTAGAATTTTGTAAGATAATAGGGTGAATTATGTTAAACTGGACCATTAGTAATTTGGAGAGTTTAGAGTGAAGGATAAGCCAAGGTTTACATTTATTGATTTGTTTGCAGGAGTTGGTGGTTTTCACCAAGCACTAGAATCGCTTGGCGGTGAATGTATTGCTTTTTCCGAAATAAATAGAGATTGTGTTGAAGTTTATAAAAACAACTTTCCAGGAGCAGAAGATATTGGCGATATAAATAAATGGAAGGAAAAAGGCTTACCTAAATTTGATGTACTATGTGGTGGTTTCCCGTGTCAACCTTTTAGTAAAGCAGGAAGACAAGATGGTTTTAAAGATGAAAGAGGAAATTTTTTTGATGTAATAATCGACATATTAAAAGAACATAAAGAGTGTAAATTTATAATTTTAGAAAATGTTCGTAATCTGTCTGATAAAACCGAAAACTGGGCACATATTCAAGAGAGACTACAAGAGTTAGATTTTATTGTGACTGAGGAAGCTCTTGTTTTATCACCTTGCCAGTTTGGTGATCCGAGAATACCTCAAATAAGAGAAAGGGTTTATATTCTTGGTATAAGGAAGGGAATAAGAGATAAAAAAAGATTATCAAATGGTTGTATCCATTTAGAAGAATTAGGGTTGCAGAACCTACCTAAAAAAGGCTCTTTGAGAAATGGTGATGCTTGGAATATTTTAAATTCAGAGGTAGTTGACAAAAAATATAACTTAGATGACAAAAAAGTTAAAATACTAAACATTTGGGATGAATTTAGAAAGGGTACCAAATACGAACCAAGTAATGTTCCTATTTGGTTAGATTACTTCGGATATAAACTTGATGATAATGAGTTTTACAAAAAGAAAGATAGAAATGGGAAAGTCTATAAAGAACTGCCAGAGTGGAAGCAGCACTTTGTTGATAAAAATAGAAAGTTTTATCTAAAGCATAAAGGGTTCATAGACGGGTGGATAGAAAAACATAATATGTTAGAAGAACATTCAGTTTACAAAAAATTTGAATGGAACTGTGGGGCTGACTATAAATTTCTAAAAGATACAATTATACAATTCAGACACTCTGGTATTCGTGCGAAACGACCAAACTTTTTTCCTGCATTGGTTGCTATAAACAATACACCTGTTATTTGGGATAAGAGCAAAAACTTGTATAGATACATTACTCCACGAGAAGCTGCGAACTTACAAAGTTTCAAGCCCGATTATAAATTTGGAAAAAATGACTCCCAAACGTATAAACAACTTGGAAATGCTGTGAATGTTGAAGTTGTGAAAATATTAACTGAGAAATTGCTAGGCTTTGCGAAAGATGATTGGAATAAAAAGGAAGACAAATAATGGACAGAAAAATAGAATTTAACATACAGCCAGAAGCTGGGATAATGAATGTGTTTTCTAGGCTTAATTATGAAGCACAATATGCTCTTGCTGAATTTGTTGACAATTCAACGCAGTCGTATTTTAATAATGAGAAAAAAATAAAGGATTCAAATAAGAACTTCGAGCGTCTAGAAATAGATATTGTTTACGATGAAGAAAAGGATAAACTTTCGATCACTGACAATGCTTATGGAATGAATTTAGAAGAGTTTAAATATGCTATTCTTTTAGATTCAAAACATCCTAACCAACAAGGAAGAAATGAGTTTGGTATGGGGTTAAAAACTGCTGCAAGTTGGTTTGGAAACAATTGGAGTGTTTTTAGTACTCAACTAGGCAGAGATAAAATTTATTCGGCAAATGTAGATATAAATCATCTTAAAAATAATAGAGTTAATACTATAGATATAATTGAATCGAAAACAACAATCAATAGTCATAGTACGATAATCGTTATAAGAGAATTAACTAAAAAGTTAACAAGAAAAACCCTTAACAGAGTTAGAGACTTACTTGGTAGTATGTATAGAAGAGATATTGAATCTGGAAAAGTACAGATTACTCTGAACGGAGAAATTATTACTTATCAACCTAATGCTGTTCTTCAGTATAAAGATAGAACGTGGAAGAAAGAATTAAATTTCAATGTTGAGTTTAGAGATAAAATTTATCATGTGGACGGTTTTGTTGCAATTATGAATCCTGGTAGTTTTCGTAAGGCTGGGTTTGCCTTGTTTAGAAACAATAGAGTTGTGATTGGTGGAGATGACTGCAATTATAAGCCGTTGGAAATATTTGGTCAACTTCAAAGCCAGATAGCATTAAAATTATTCGGTGAATTAAATATGAACTCGTTTCCTGTTAATCAAGCAAAAGCTGGTTTCATTTGGAACGACGGTCTAGAAGAAGAATTTATCAGAGTGTTAAAAGAAAATATAGAAGAATATCGAAAGATAGCTGATATGTCTAAACAATCACGAGAAGAAGTAGAGCAATTTTCACCGCAAAAATCTGAAAGCGTTGAACAAGATACTAAATTAGCTCTGGAAAAACTGCAGCGCGAACCTGATACTGAAATTGTGTTAGAGGAAGATAGCGATTTAGAAGAAACCGACTTGGAAGCTTTTCAAAAGAATTTTGTAGATTCACCTAGTGAAATCGAGAGTGTTGGAACACTTAGGAAGTATGAAGTACCATTAAATAATTTTGAAAAGATTAAACTATGCGTCACGTGGACAATTGGAAAAAGTGATTATTGGATTGACTTGAATGAAGAGAAAGAGGAGATACAGGTTATTATCAACATTGACCATCCATTCTTTAAACCTCATTCGAACGAGGAGCACTTTAAAAAAGTTTTAGAAAAGTTTGTTATTGCATTTGTTGTAGCCGAAAAGCAGGCACTTTCAACATCTGGAAAGGATGGCTATGTATCTCCGTCAGCTATTCGAAATAAAATTAACGAAATTCTATCAAAAATGTCTAAGGAGTAGTATGGAAAAATATAAAATTAAAAGCGATGAAGAGATGAAACCTGTCAAATTCGGCAAGTTTTGTGAGATGGTTTATGAGAAACAGAAGAAATCGTATGGTGAAGTTTCTGCGGATGAAACTAGAAAAAGAATAAAACATATTTATCAAGAATCACAGAAATTACTTTCTAGAAAAGAAGAACGAAATTTATTACTTGTGGGTAAAGTTCAATCTGGTAAGACATCTAATCTTGAGATGTTTACAGCTTTTGCCTTTGACAATGGGTACAATTTGCTAATTATATATGGTGGTTATGACGATACTTTGCTTAATCAAACTAACACCCGCTTTAAAGAAACATTTGAAATTCCTATTTCAGATTCTTTAGACTCACCGCATCCAGCATTTTTTAGCACTTCTAAACACGGCAGCAAAGTAGATTTTGAATATCTTGATGATAGTGTTATTCAAGACATGGTTGAAAATAATAAACCAATAATTATAACTGCGATGAAAAGACCTAAAGCGCTCGCAAATATAAATTCGTTTTTGAAAAGACTAAAATTAAAAAACGTTAAAACTTTTATCATCGACGATGAAGGCGACCAAGCAAGTTTGAATACAGCTAAAGATAAAGAAAACTTTGAAGAGTCATCTGCAACTTATAAAGCAATTTGCACAATGAAAGACTTACTTGGAAATCCATTATATTTGTCAGTTACTGCCACACCGCAGGCAAATATATTTTCGCCTACGATAAGCAAACTTAATCCGTTAGATATTAAACTTATTGACGCTGGAAATGGATATTGTGGTTCCGCGGTTTATCATCTTGGCGATCCAGATTTAATAACTGAGATTGATGATTTTGAAGATGAGGTTGACGGAAGTAAAATGCCAGAATCTATGAAGTATGCAATAAATTACTATTTAATAGCTGCTGCAATAATGGATGAAAAAGGTATAGGTGGTGCTGATATTTTAATTCATTCAGCTAGAGAAGTCGCAATTCATAGAAGGATTTGTTCCTTTATTCAAACATACATTGATGAATTGAAAAATGCAATCAAGTTAGAACAAAAACTTGACATAGATAACTTTCTAAAAGAATTAGAGTTTGTGTTTTATACTGAATTTAGCAAGACTATTCAAAAACAATACAATATTGCGGCGTTGAGGGAACGTATTTTTAAGGTTGTTAATAAGACATTTGTAATAATGAAAAACAACCCAGGAAATGCAAGTACGCTTCCTCTTGAACAATATAAACCTTACAAAATATTTGTTGGAGGCGACTTACTACAGAGAGGTGTTACTTTTAAGAATCTAGTTGTCACATATTTTACTAGATGGGCTAAATCTGGAAACATGGATACTACTCTTCAGAGGGCAAGGTGGTTTGGGTATAGGGAAAAATTTATTGATTTATGTAAAATTTTTACTACAAACGAAATTCAAAGAGAGTTTACTAATCTTGCTGATATAGAAATTGACTTATGGGATCAATTTGAAGGTATTCAAAATGGCGAACTTCAAATCGAAAATATCATTATTCCAGCGCAGGACTCTATCTTGAGACCAACAAGAAGTAATGTTGCAACATTTGCAAAGGTTGAGTTTGCAAGAAGATGGACTAAACAACAATTAGGTATATTTGATAAAAACACTGTCGATAAAAACAATAAAATTATTAGAGAATTTATTTCTAATAATAAATTCATTGAGTCAAACATTGCAAGAACTGATAAGGAATCTTCTTGCTCTTACGCGTTGGTTAAGACGGCTGATGTTAAAAAACTTATGGACGCTCTAGCACAGTCGATATTTTTAATGCAGCCATTTAGTCTTAATGCTCATATTATCGAACACTTATTAGCCAGTCAAAAAGAGATTCCAATTATACTCATGAAAGGTAATCGTGAGCGTAAATTTGATAGTTCTAACCGAATTAACAACATCCATCAAGGTCCAGATAAATCTGAGATTTCTGCAAGAAAATATATGGGTGATACTGAAGTTGTAATAGACAAAGATAAAATAAATATACAGATACACTATATTGTTCCAAAAAAAGAAGGAGCCGTAAGAGCCGAAATTGGTCAGTATATGTTTGCTATATTTACTCCTGGAAAACAAAGTTATTATGTTAGAGGGAAATTATAATATGGTAGAAAAAATCAAAAATAAAATTAAGCAGTTGAAACCAAAACAAGATTTTCTTTACCTAGTAGAAAAAATCAATAACAAAGCTGGTTTCTTCTTGTTGAACGACCAAATTGTTTTTGTTGAAGAAAACTTCAATAATGAAAAAAAAGATTTAACAGAAACAACTCACTTAACCCTAAGAACATCGGTTGAAATCACTGCTGTTGAGAATGCACCTTCTTTCAAGGAAGGTTTATATAATTTTATTGTTTTTAAAAATCAAGTTGATAGTGAAGAATTTGAAAGTTTTGTGAACCTTTGCGTTCTATATGTGAAAGATAATACTATTGGGTTTTCAAAATTCTTTTTTTCTATATATAATCTATTTCAGAAGAAAGAAGAGAAGTATAAGAACTTAGTAGGATTTTGGGGGGAGTTAAAGTTTTTATTACTCGCAGACAAATTGGGGGCGGATTTATCTCAAAATTGGCATAGACTGACAAACGATAAGTATGACTTTGTTGTAAGGAAATTTCCATTTGATATAAAGACCACTATAACAAAAGATGGTTTTGTAAAAATAAAACATAGCCAGATATTTAATGCTGACAATGTTTATCTTGTAGTTTGCGAAGCAGAGATAAGCAACGCGGGAGAGACATTGATGGATTTGGTATCACAAATTAAAACTAACAAAACTTTTATTAGAAACGTTCCATTTTTATTAGCGTTAGAAAAAGAAATGACAAAAGTCTATAAAGAGGATGCTGAAAAGGAAAAATTCTCCTTGCTCGGTTTTAAGATTTTCTTCACTAAAGATATGCCTACGATACAAAACATTCCAAATAACGTTATTGATGTAGAGTATAGGTATAATTACATGATGAACAAAAGTATTTCATTTAAAGATTTTGTCAAACTCTTAAAATAATAAAAGACTGAGCAATCAGTCTTTTTTAATTCTCACAACTTTGATGTGTTCTTTGTCTTTGACTAGGCTGACTTTTGTATCACTGTCGAGTCTCATGTTTGAAAAGATGATATCGTCAAAGTCTTCGTCTTCCATGTAGAGAATAACCTTTTCTTTTTTGTTTAGGTTAAGAGTACGGTAGTAGTATCTTTTATTGTAGTTATCTAGTATGCAGGGTTCATATAACTGCTTAGTTAGGTATTTAAGACAATAGTTTATAAACTTGTGAGCTTCGGTTTTTGGAAAATGGATGATAGTTGAAAAGCCGAAATCGAATAGGGGAAGGTTGTAGACTTCTGCACCGTTTGAGCTCATCTCTTCGCCTGTGTGATAGTCTGTTGCTCTTTCCATATATTCTGTTAAATCAATGCTGCCGACGAGTATATGTAAATGTAGAGCCTTTTTTCCTTCTTCGTTCTTCTTTTTGTGCCGTTCTGGTATTGCTAAAAGTTTCACATCTTTGTTTATTCTTTGGAGCTTTTGACGGAAGAGTTTCCAAACATATTTGACGGCTTCGTCGTCGTATCTGTCAATAAGTTCGTCTGAAAAAGTTAAGGTTAGGAAATAGTCCCAATCGTTAGCTAATCCATATCCATAGAAATTATCTTTTGCTCGTCGACGACTTCGTCTTATATTTTCTTTAATCTTTTCCATATCAAATTGTTTATCGGTGAAATTGAAGAAATCTTTTTTACACGGAACAATCATTCGTTGGTCATGCTCCTTTACAAATTATAATTATTGGTATTATATCATTTTTCGACATATTTCTAAAGACCTTTTTCCAAAGCTGAGCCAAATTTAACCAAAAAATGCTATAATGAAAAAATGATAAGTTTTAACTAAGGAGAAGTCGATGCTTGAAAGAGTGAGTGATGAGCAGTTAAGAAAAGCCGTTATTAAATATTTTAATGCTGTTAAAGAGAGGTCTGCTAAAAATACGGAAACATCTTACAATAGACCGATAATTGAGTTGGTTGAACTTTTTGGTTGTAAACCCGTTGATTTTTCTGGCGAGAGAAGTGGTATTGCTGGCGAAAATATTGATATAAAAATATGGCGAGCTGACGAAGACTTAAATAAGACAGAGCCGTTCGCTGCTATTGAAGTTAAAAAGATTGGTGGAATTGATGAGAGAGCAAGAAGCCAAATTAAAACGGAAGCCAGCAGATATGGGAATGTTATTTTAACAGATAATACAGAGTGGAGATTTTATGGTGCTGACGGCAAAATGTACAATGGCTTTGAGTTAATTAAAAAAGACGGCACAGAATTAAAACTCGATGAAGAAAAAATAGAATTATTTATTCAATCTATTAAAAGTTTTGTTCTTGCCGATCCAGTGAACATAAGAAGCTCTGGAAAACTTGCTGAATATATGGCAACCTACGCAAGAGATATTCGTGTGATAATAAATGGAATTTTACAAACTGATAGTAGTAAACCAATGTTTAACGAATTGTTTGCATTATACTCAAGACTAAAACAAGAACTTTTACCAGAACTGAACATAGAAGAGTTTGCTGATATGTATGCTCAAACTATTGTGTATGGCTTATTTATTGCAAGATATAACGATAAAGACTTAAAAACTTTTACTCTTGGCGAAGCGATTGCAAACTTATCGCAAGAGAGCCACTTACTTAAACAATTCTTTCAACACATAACAACATCGTCAAATATACACCCAACCTTAAAGAATGTAGTAGAAAAGCTTTGTAAACTTTTCTCTATTTCAAACTTACCAGAGCTTCTCGATGAGTGTTCAAAAAAGGACACAATCATTCACTTCTACGAAGATTTTTTGAGTTATTATGACATGGCAAAACGAAAAGCTTTTGGTGCATATTACACTCCATATCAAGTTGTTAGGTACATGGTTTCTATGGTTGATGAAATACTTGTCAACGAGTTTAAAGTTAATGGTGGACTTTCAAATAATGAAACAACAAATATCACAGTGAAATGCGATGAGTACCAATTCAAAAAGAATGACTGGCGAAAAGAAAAAGAAATTTCAGTTCCTCAAGTCGCAATACTAGACCCAGCTTGTGGAACGGGAACATTCGGTGCAGAAATTATTAAGTTTATAAAAGAGAAATATTTTTCTGGTGGCAACTCTGCGTTTTATAAAAAATGGATACAAGACAAAAACGGTTTACTCTCTCGTTTGATAGGTTTTGAAATTATGATGACAAGTTATGTTGTTGCACACTTAAAGATAAGAAGAACAATCGCAGAAACTTTAGGCGAGCAACCAGACGAAATCTTGCCTAGCAATATATTCTTAACAAACACACTAGCAGAGCCGAAATCTCTAATAGAGAAAAACCAACAACAGAGTTTCTTTGATTTTTCTGGTGCGATAACTGAAGAAGCGGAAAATGCTGATAAGTGGAAATCAAGAAGACCTATTAAGGTTATTATAGGAAACCCACCATATCTTGCTGCTTCCAAAAACCCTTTTGATATTACTGCTTATAAAACAGAAACAGATGGTGTAACAGATTTTAAAGAAAGAAAACACTGGCTCAATGATGACTATGTTAAGTTTATTCGTTTTGCAGAGCAACGCATTGAAAAAGACGGAAGCGGTATTCTTGCGTTCATTTCAAACAATGGCTATTTAGACAATCAAACCTTTAGAGGTATGAGAGCAAGTCTTTTAAGAACTTTCGACAAAATATTTATCTTAGATTTACACGGAAACGCAGTTAAAAAAGAAACTGCACCAGATGGCTCTAAAGACGAGAATGTATTTGACATTCAACAAGGTGTTGGAATAATCATTGGAATTAAAACAACTCGAAACAAAGATTGGGCAAAAGTTTATCATGCTGACTTGTTTGGTACACGAGAAAATAAATTTTCTGCACTAGATAAGAAAAACATTGTATTTAAGAAACTTGATATAGATACGAAAATGGCATATTTTATTCCGCAGAACGAAACGGGTAAAGATACTTATGAAGACGGGGTAAATATAAGTGAATTGTTTCTAACAAATGTAACGGGAGTTATGTCTGGAAATAATGATATATCACTTGCTTCAACAGAAAAAGAATTAAGAAAACGAATTGATATTGTTAATAATGCTTTAAATGAAGAACCTATTCAAAAACTTTGGGGGAGCTTTAGTCGTGGTCAAACGGCAGACAAAATACAAAAAGACTTATTAGATAAAGAAGGAAAAATAACACCTATCGCTTTTAGACCATTTGAAGATAAATGGACATATTACTCTGGGACATCTTGCGGTTGGCTACTTTGGGCGAGAGAAAAGAAAACAATGGGACAATTGGTACATTCTTCGACAAGTCCTATTGGTAAGAATATTGCTTTTATTTATGGAAGAGCTGCACATATCTCAAATGACTTTGCTATGGTTTTTGTAAGCGACAAAATAATTGATAAAGGTTTATTAGATGTTGTACACCAAGCTTATATATCGCCGTTATATAATGCACCTAGTGGACTAGAAAAAGAATGGACACCAAACTTTAACAAAGAGCAATTAGACAAACTTACACAAAATTTAAAAAACAAACCGACACCAATAGAGATTTTTGACTATTGCTATGGAGTTCTTTATGACCCTACATATCGAGAAAAATATAACGAGTTTTTGAAGCGAGACTTTCCAAGAGTTCCAGTTATAGAAAATGAAAAGACTTTTGATAAATATAAAAACATTGGAAAATTACTAAGAGAACTCCACTTAATGCAAACAGAAGCAAAGTTTAATTTAGTTATTACTGGCACAAATCTAAAAATTGATTTAGTAAAATACACAAATGGGAAACTGCATATAAACAAAGAAACAACAATAGCGGGAATACCACAGAATGTTTGGAACTACTTTATTGGCGGTTATCAAGTTTTAGATAAATGGTTTAAATCTCATAAGGGCGAGGAACTTGACATCGGTAAATTCAACCACATTCAAAAAGTCGTTGGAATACTTGCCGAAACAATTAAACTGCAAGATGTATTGAGATAGAAAAAAAGCAACAGATTAACTGTTGCTTTCTTTTTTCAAGAACCACCCTCTTTCGTCTCGCTGTGCGATGTGAGAATAGTTTATGAATGGTTTCTGTTGTCGTTCGACCACCAGCACTGGCACTCCTTTGAAGAAGAAATAGCCAACGGTGTTCAAACGCCAACACACTTGGTTGCGGGGGCAGGATTTGAACCTGCGACCTCCAGATTATGAGCCTGGCGAGCTGCCGAGCTACTCCACCCCGCGATGTGTATTCTTTGCAGATTATTAAGTATATGCTTATTTGATTAATTTGTCAACCGATATGGTAAAATACTATCATGTCAAAAGAAATAGAAAGAGTGTTTTTGCTCGCTAAAAATGTAGATATAAAAAGTATTATTGTGGGTGCTGAAAAGCAAGTGCAAACCACTGCATATTTAAACGAACCTGGTCTAAAAATGCGTCGTGTGAGAGTTGAAAACGGCGTGTATGTTTATTGCGAAAAGGTGTATGACTTAGACAGCCCAACAACAAGAGACGAAAACGAAAGAGCATCTTGCCAAGAAGAGTTTGATGAACTGATTATGGAAGGTGCAACATATATTCATAACGCGAGATATTTTGTGAAAATAGGAAAAGGTTTGGTTGCTGAGGTTGATGTGTTTGAAGATAACCTAAGTGGAAATGGTTTTGTTAAAATCGACGTTGAATTTAAAGCACAAAAAGAAAGCGACGCCTTCGTTCCGCCAAGCTGGTTTGGAAAAGAAATAACCGGAACGCCAAGTGAAAGACACAGAGAAGCACATTTAAAAGGACAGAAATAGAAATGAAAGATTTAAGAAAAAAAGTTGTAAAAAACGAATTTGAAGAATTGGCTTGCCAGATTAAACTTTGGGGGCAAGAGACAGACTTTGTTGTATATCTAGATGAAGAAGATGGGTGCGGAAAAGACATCTATTTTGAGTTGATTGAAGAACGTCTAGAATTTGTTGAAGGCAACAAGGGAATGCTGATTGAAGCAATGCTTGATGCAGTTTTTGAAGAGCGTGTGGACAAAACAAAAACAAGAGACGATTTCAAAAAAGATTTGTCGATTATGGGTGCCTTTGTTGAAGCAGGGTTTGAAGATTATTTAGACATAAGCTTCACATTGCCTCCAGAATATTATGGAGAAGAGACATATATCGATGTTTGCGTGAACGAAGATAATGAAATCGAGAGCATTTCAGTAGAAAGTTAGATTTTAAAACCCCGCCGTAAAAGCGGGGTTTTGATTTTAGAAAAGAGGGGTTGAAATATTATAATTTAGATAGACAAAGAGCAGTCTTTTTTGGTATCGGTTGGAGAGTGGAATGTCAATATGAAGGGGGATTTTGAAATATGCGAAATATTCTGAAACGGTTTTCGAAAAGAATAATAATCAGCAGTGTTTTTCTTATAGCCATCCCTCTACTTTTTGCAGGATTTTTGATTTCAAACTTCCGTAGCGACCTCTCGCACCAAAACATCATGTCTACCCAAGCCAGTGCAGCAACAGTGACGTTGACGATTGAGAACGGGATTGGTGGAACAATTAGACAGATTGTGTTGGACGCAGGAACTAGTATTAACCAATCTGCAGAATTGAATGTAATAGATGCAGTGCAAGCAGGACACTTTTTCAATGGCTGGAGAGTTCCAAGCATTGCACCGTTTCCAGTGACAACCTGGGAAATAAATAATAGGGTGTGGAACACAGATACAACCATAATTGCAACATGGGGAGTTTTGAACCCAACAACAATTAGGTTTGAAGACGGGTTTGGAGCACCAACCTCAGCAAGAACAATTTCAAGAGGACAGTCAATTGACACAACATATAACGTTGCAAAGATTGCCGAGCCCGTATATCCAGGTCATACGTTTGCAGGATGGAAATCAGATTTATGGTCTGGACTTAGAACATCTAAGCAAGTTGAAGCAATGCACTTTAGTTCAGGCATGAC
>WQZR01000003.1 GCA_009780625.1 Bacillota bacterium
CTCAGATGAACTTATAAAACTGATTGACGAATGGACGGAAGCAAAAAAAGAAGAGAACTATAAGCTTGCCGATGAAATTAGAAACAAAATAGGCGAGATGGGTTTTGACATGCAATATACAAAAGATGGAAAGGTTCAACTTAAGGAAAGAAAGAAATAAAAAAAGCACCGTGAGGTGCTTTTTGTTTAACGTGGTCTTACAATAATTTCTCCAGGTTTGCCCCAACCTTGTTGACGAGCATGTTGTTCTGCAAGTGTTGAAAGGTTGTTTTGTGCGTCATATATAACAGAGTTTAGATATGCGTTTCTATCTTGTTTGTCTGAAAGTTCTTTTGAAGCAGTTGCAATTCTCACAAGTTGGAACGTGATTACAACAATCAAAATAGATAGCAACACTGCAACCCCAACAGCAATTGTGTTTAGAAGCGTTTTAGAATTTTTCATCTGTTCCTCCAAGTGGTTAGAAATACTTTGATTTTATTATAACAAAAACCAATGATTTTTCCAAACAATCTGCCGAGCGTGCAAAAACTTGCAGCAAAGCCGATTACTGTTCCAAACAACATATAGAATCTAAACACGCCATGGTTAAGCTCTAGAACAAACACAAAAAAAGAAAGAGAAACAAGAAAGGCGGAGATTATGGAAACGGAAATAAGCAGCCATTTCTTTTTTTGTTGTATAACAAAATAGTGAGTTATCCCAAAAACCATTCCAAGCCAAAGAAAAGAAAGAAAGATGATAAATTCGTTTAGCCCAAAAAAATGCATTAAACAATTATATTAGGAAAACATCAGACATATACTTTGCTATGACAACAAACCAAATAAAAAACACAACACATCGTGTGACTTTAACAAATCAAAACAAACTGAGCATAACTGGAGTTAAGAAAGTTAACCTAACAAGTGAAACGGCAATCAACTGCGAAGTTGAAAACGGTGAGTTTAGCTGTTTTGGTGAAGGACTTCATGTTACGAAAATCGACACCGATGAGGGAGTGATTGAGGCAGAGGGCTTGGTTTTTGAGTGCAAATATAGTCACAAACGCGAAAAGGTGGGTTTTTTGAAGCGTGTTTTTAAATAACATTCTTCAAAGTCTTTACAAAAGATTTAATCTGTATTAAAATTAAAAGAATAAGTTTTTATGGGAACAAAGGATGTGAATATGAGAACAAGAAGATTAGAATTAAAATTTAAAGTGAAAAAGCTTCCAAGTGTTAAAGGACTAGATTTGGAAGAAGTGGTTTCTCCTTTCAAAAAAGAAATTGAAAGAGACTTCTACTACGACACTCAAGGCTACGACCTTCTTAAACACGGAAACGTTTTAAGAAACAGAGACAATAGAAGAATTGAGTTTAAACTGCACCTAAGCCCAGTTGAAAAAGTTAGAACACCGATTGTTGGTTTTGTGTTCCATACATTCAACAAAAAGAACGCAGAGGTTGCAAAAATTTTCAAAACTCTAAACCTGCCATTCAACGACAAATATAGAGACTTTAATGATTTCCTTAGAGTAAACAACCTGCGAATTCTTGTTGCGGTAAGCAAAAAGAGAAGACGCTTTAAAGTGAAAGAAGGAATGTTTTTAAACCTAGATGAAGTTATTGGACTTGGTTGCTTTGTAGAACTTGAAATTCATAACGCAAATGCTGATGTTCCGGTTTCTGTGTTTAAAGACGAAGCTTTCAAAATTCTGTCTGAATATGGTTTGGTTGATTCATCTGCTGAATTCATACCGTCAGGTGGGGGTTATGTTGAGCTTTACCTTAAAGCACAAAACCCAGCGGTTTATATGCTTTCTAAATACAAATAAACAAAATGAGGGGTTGCTATTGAAGTGCCCCTTTTTTAGTGGTATACTTTAGCCATTTAAGGAGTGTTTATGACAAGACTAAAGAAACTTCTATCTATACCTGCAATGCTAATAATTTTTGCGATGGTGATTGTTGCCTGCGGAAACGACAACAACCAGCCATCATCATTCACGGTGACACTGACGCAAGGCACAGGCTATTCGATTGTTGCAAAGAACAATGCTTCAACCACAATATCTCGTGGGGGAAGTTTTACGTTTGTTGTTGTGCTTGATGCTGCATACACTCAAAGCACGCCATCTGTGAGAGTGAACAACATTCCTGTAAGTCTGACAAATCTCGAGTTTACAATTTCAAACATAACTTCAAACCAAAACGTGACGGTTGTTGGTGGGTTGGCATTAAACAACTATGTTGTTTCGCTTCCTCAAACGCAAACAGGTTTTAGCTTAACGGCAAAAGACGGAATGTCGACAACTGTGGAGCACGGTGGTGATTTCACTTTTGTTTTTGAACTAGACTCTGCATATAGTCAAGCAAGCACACCATCTGTGAAAGTGAATAACGTTGAGGTTCTTGATGCCGACGGTGAATATACAATCGAAAACATCACTGGCGCGAGAAGTGTGACGGTGAGTGGAATTGGTGGTTTAAACAACTATTCTCTAAATCTTACATTTGTTAACCTAACAAATGGCACAACACATGATGCAATTGAAGTGACTGGAAACAACATTGGTGGCTTTGAAAGTGGTGACACTGCAAATCTAAGCATAACTGAAAACCCAGGATTTGAATTTGTTAGATGGACAGGCGACATTGAAAGCACAAACAGAACAATTCAATTTACAGTGACTGGCGATATGGCTCTTGAAATTGAATATGAAATGATTCCGTACGATGTTGTATTCATGGACGGAGTTGCTGAAGTTGAAAGACTTCAAGGTGTTATATTTGGTGAAGTTATCACGGTTCCAGGAATGAATGAAATTCATGACACGCTTCCAGCAATTTTTGTTGGTTTTAGAGATGCTAACAACGAAGAAGCAGGTGCAAATTTAAATGCTTCGATGATTGAGCTTGAAATTGCTGGCGAGATTATTTACGACGCTAGCTATGCAGAAGTTATTCTAAACTTCGAAGGTGAAGGTTTTAATTTTGATGCAGGAACACTATTGACAAGAATATTTGTTGAGAGGCTTGGCGATGAAATTGGAACATTCTTTGATGCAATTTTACCTGACGGAGAAAACACAAACCCAGGTTACAAATTTGTTGGCTGGGAATTTAATGGCACAAAAATAGCAAATGACAATATTTTTGAAATCAGCGACTTTGCGATAAGACTTAACGACGCTGCAGTCATGTTTAGTGGTGTAGACTGGATTGCGGAAATTTCGTTCCAAGCAATTTGGGAAGCAAATGAAGCACGCGCGTTCTTCTGGTTTAACTTTGAAGACAAAGACGGCAACTATACAGAAGTTTTCTTAAACGGTCTTGAAGAAAATATTTCAAACGATGATAAGTTTATAAACGGCACACTGCTTGGTGAGGCTCTTAGAATGGCACATGTTGACACAGTTGGTCCGCTGCCAAGTGAGAAACTTCAGGTTGCTGCAGATGAGGTGGCGTTTGAAAACATAAACAACAGATTTAATGTTCAGGGCTGGGTTGCTGCGATTGATGGAGAACTTCACATCTTTGCTGCTGGAAACAACCAAGTTGCAACAGAAACAAACAAAAAGCTCCTTCTTCAATGGGCACACGTTCATCATGAAGTTTTGCACATGATAACTGGAGACATTGATAAGTTTGCCGAGTTTACAATCAAAGCAGAATTTGAAAACAATTTCCATAGAGTTGATGATTTTGAAATGGTTATTCTAAACAACATTACAGGTGGGGTGGACGATATTCATTTCTTTGCAATATACTCATTGTAAGTGATATAATGGACCTTATGAGAGTTGTTAGTCTTGCAAGTGGAAGCAAAGGGAACTGCTATTTGGTTTCGCACAATCGTGCTCTTGTTTTGCTTGATGTTGGAATTTCTTATAGCACTCTTGAAATTAAGCTTAGAGATTTGGGCGAATCTGTTTCTCAAGTGAATGCAATCTTTCTGACACACTGTCACCACGACCATATTAAAGGACTGGAAGTCCTGCTTAAAAAAATGCCACATATTGAGGTTTGGGGAAGTGTTGAATGCATTGCAAGTGTAAAAAGAAAACTTCTTGGAAAGATTAGAACTGAAGCTGTTGATTTTAGAATCATTGAAAAAAGCAGTTTTTATTATAAAGACTTTTTGGTGTCGGCTTTTTTGGTTCCGCATGATGCGAAGGGAACGCTGGGCTTTTCGTTTTGGCTTGATGGAGAAAATAAGTTTACGTTAATCACAGATGCGGGCTGTATCACAGAAGAAATGAGAACTGCAGCAATGAGTGCAAAACTTTTGTTTATTGAAAGTAACCACTGTAAAACGCTTATCAAAGAAACAACAAAATATCCAAAGGTGCTTAAGGATAGAATTCTGAGCGATAAGGGGCATCTTTCAAACTGCACATGTGCTGCGTTTTTGGTTGAGGTTTTAAAAAAGAGAGAAGATAGAGTGACGTTCTGCCTTTGCCATCTTTCAGAAAACACAAACACAAAGAGTGCAGCAATAGATTGCATTATGTTTGAACTGGAATCTAGACAGTTTGTGCTGGGTGTTCATTTTATGCTTGAAGTTCTTTGCCAATATGACACCAGCGAAGTTTTTGAAATATAAATAGATATGTTATACTAACCTTATGGAAAAGAAAGAAGAAGAAAAAAAAGTTGGCTATCTTATAGCCATTGAATGTATTGATAACAGATTTAGCAAAAGAGTTGGCGAAATGCTTAACGAGTTTTTTAGAAAGAATAAGCAAAAGTCATCGGTTGCGTTTTTGGCAGGAAAGACTGAATTTGAAGAGCAGCCAAAACAAAAAGACAAAAATAAAAAAGGTGGCAACAATCAACAAAAGCCACAAGCGGTTGAAAAGCCACTGGGTGAGTTTAATGACAAGCTGAGCCCAATTGCGGTGTATTTAGACTATGGTGCAAAAGTGGCTGAACTTATTAAAGAAAAAATCAATCCTAAGTTAGACGAAGGTGAAATTGTAATCACACACAACTTTGCAGTTGGCGCAGAAGCGTTTTTCACATATGGGCTTGGACTTGACTCGAAGAAAGTTAAGAACATAAACAAATGTATATACTCTAAACTTAGACCGGACTATACAATTTTCCTAGACATCTTTGCAGAACACATTGTTAAAGATGCAAGGCTTAAAGAAAAAATGGAGCTTACATATCTAGGCTATAAGAGGCTTTTAAGAAAAGACAGAAAGCTTTTAATTGTAAATGCTGAAAACAAAGAAGACGTCATCCTTCTGCACATTGTTGAAAGCCTGACAAAGCGTGGAATTATTGCTAGTGAATAGTCTTCCTTCACAAACAGAAGAATATAAAAATGCAAAGAAACAGATTGAATCGCTGAAGTTTAGCCATGCCCATTTGATTGAAAGCGATGTTGAAACAGCAAGGGCATATCTTGGAATGGTTCTTAAACTTATAATCGAAAACAGCGAGCGTGTTTCGAACCTCGAACACCCAGATATTCAAATATATGCGGGGGAGAGTTTTCTTACAAAAGATTTAGAACAAATGCTAGACCTTGTTCCGCTTAAGCCAATCGAAGCACCGGCTAAGGCTTTTATTATTTTTGCAAATGGGCTTAGTGCGGTTGTTCAGAACAAACTTCTAAAAACTTTGGAAGAGCCACCACAGAACACATATATCTTTATTGTTGCAAAAAACAAGGAGGGGTTCTTGCCAACTGTTCTTTCTAGAACCAACAAAATCAGTCTTGGAAGAACATATAGTTCTAGCGCAGAAACTGAAATGTTTACTTATGTTATAAGCACGCTTTCAAACATGCAAAAGAGCAGCCAAGTTTTGAAGTATTCTAGAAACTTTGGAAAACTTAACAAAGACAAACTTGGTGAGATTTTAGATATGTTTGAACAAGTTTTTGAAAGGCTTATTTCTCTACGAGGGGCAAATGCAACAGACAAGCAATATGCTGCTGTTTTAAAAGACGAAGGGTTTTCGCTTAATGCATTGGCTAAGTGTGTGGTTAGCCTAAAGAAAGCAAAAGACCAAAATATGTATAACGTAAACCCAAATGGGGTTTATGATTTATTCTTACTTTCTATACTTGAAAACAAATTTTTAGCACGTTAAATGGTATACTAGTTTTATGAATTATTTAGTTAAAACAAAATCATATATAGATGGCGAATTGTTTATGGGAGACAACTTTGAAGTTGGAAACAAAGTTGTTGTTGATTTAAACTCGGCACAATTTTTGGGCGAGGTTGCTTCAAAAGCAAAAGGCAGAGCAGACAAAACAAACTTTGTTGTGAGAGTTGCAACAAAGGACGATATTGCAATAGATAGCGAAAACCAAGAAAGAGCAAAAGAAAGTCTTAAACGTGCAAAAACAATTGCGCTAAACTTCAAGTTGGATTTAAAGCTTCTAGATGCAGAATATTCTTTGGACCAGTCTAAACTGATTATCACTTTCATAAGTGAAGAGAGGGTGGATTTTAGGGCATACGTAAAAGACCTTGCACAAAAACTTAAAACAAGAATTGAGTTAAAACAAATTGGTGCAAGAGACGAAGTTTCGCTTGTTGGAGCACTTGGTGCATGCGGACAGATTTGTTGCTGCGTTAGAAAGTTTGGAAAAATGGGTGCATGCAACAATGGTTGCAGAGCAGGTGAGTGTGGGGCAACATGCGGCAAGTTTCCAGCAGTTTCTGTCAAAATGGCAAAAACGCAAGGGCTTAGCCTTGCGCCAAATAAAATCAACGGAATGTGTGGAAGGCTTCTTTGCTGCCTTGCGTATGAACAAGAAGACTATGACATCACACTTGCCAAAATGCCAAAACTAAACACACAAATAAAAACACCAGATGGCGTTGGGACAGTTGCGTCTGTAAACGCTGTTAAGGAAACGGTTTCTGTAAAATTTTGGAACGAAGATTCGAAGTTGACCCGTTTTGAAGAATATACTCTAGAAGATTTGGGAGCCCCAATGCCTGCACCTCAGGCGTCTGAAGCCCCAAAAAAACCAGAGGAAAATTCTCAAAATAAAAAGCATAACTTCTTTAATAAAAACAAGGATAGAAAAAACCAGCAACCTCAGAAACAAAATAATAACAAAGAGAACAAGAAACCGAAAATATTTAATATTCGAATTGGACCTAAAAAAGAGGGATAAAACAATAATTAAAAAAACGCCTAATACTAGGCGTTTTTTTTAGATATTTTATATCTTTTATTTAACGTCTAATATTTTAACCTGATATTTGCCATTTGCTGTTGCAACAAAAGCGTCTTCGCCTTTTCTCTTGCCCCAAATAGCAGCACCGATTGGGCTTTCGTTAGAAATAATTGTTTCGCCATTAGCTTCCAGAATTCCTCTAACTTCATATGTCATCTTTTCGTTTTCTTCAATATCGAGAATAGTAAAAATAGAGCCATAGCCGATTGTGCCGTCTGTTGCCTTTTTATATACTTTTGCCGTTCTGAGTAGTGCTTCTAGTTCAGCGATGTCTTTATCAAGGTTGTTGATGCTTTCTCTAGCTTCTTGATATTCGCTGTTCTCAGATAAATCACCATGCTCTCTAGCTGTTCCCAGTTTTTTAGAGAGGTCTTCTCTGATTGGTCCTTTCATTTCTTTTAGTTTCTCTTGTTGCAGGTTGAAACCTTCCTGGCTTAGGTAAACTGTCATGTATAACTCCTTTTCTGCCACTCAGTTTATATTTGTCGTCAAATAATAAAAAAAGTCCTTATTACTTGCTGACCCCATTATTATAGTCTATATTTAAAATAAGTCAACTTATTTCGGGGCTGTCGTAATTTAGACTTTTTTTCTGAAACGAGACACAAGATGTTGTGGTATTATTATATATATGATTAAGCTATGGGTAAAGTTGCATAAAGGTGAAAGACTTGTGAAGAATATCATTCACAAATTTGAGTTGGAAGACGGAACAGATTATATCAATGCCGACGATTTTTATAAACAAATTCAAAAGATTTGCGAGGGGCTAGACATTGCAACGCCTGTTGTTCTCTCTGCACATTTTAACAACTTTCAACTTTTCAACTTCTGCGAGTTTAAAAAGACAGACTTTGTTGATGAATTTAAGTTCACCAAGATGGTTGTTAGTATAGCCAGGGAGTGATAGAATAGACTTATGTATATAGACACGCACACACACATTAGAGACCACAACTATACAGTGGAAGAACAAGAAGCAATTATTAAGTCGCTTAAAGACAGCGGCGTGAGTTTTATTATTGACATTGGAACGGCAATTGAAACAAGTCTAGAATCGATTGAACTGGCTAAAGCACATAAAACAGTTTATGCAACTGTTGGAATTCACCCATATGAAATTGTTGAGGGAAGAAGAGAAACTTATGATATAGACGAGAATATTGCAAAGTTAGACGATATTATTAAAAAAGAAAAGAAACATATTGTTGCAATGGGTGAGATTGGGCTGGATTATCACTATCAAGACTATTCGAGAACAACGCAAATCGAACTTTTTATCAAGCAGTTGGAACTTGCAAAAAAGCATGCACTGCCTTTGGTTATTCATCTGAGAAGCGTTGAAGACAACAGAAAGGAATCGAACATTGCAGTAAACCCAAATGAAAACAACGAAGATAATGCTTTCGCTGACTTTCTAGAAATTGTTAGAACCAGAAGAGAACTGTTTGACACAAAAATTCTTATGCACTGCTATGCAGGAAGTTTGGAATACACAAAAGAAGTTGTTAAAGAATTAAACCCATACTTCAGTTTTGGGGGAATAATCACGTTTAAAAAAGCAAGAGACAGCAAGGCAGAGATTATAAAAGAAATTGGCTTAAATCGCATTATGGCTGAAACAGATTGCCCATATCTAACACCAGAGCCGATGCGTGGGAAATTTAAGAACGAGCCTAAATATGTTTCTTATGTATATAAACGAATTGCAGAAATATTTGAGTTAGACGAAGAAGTTGTGAAAACAAAAATTTTAGAAAACATAAACGATATGTTTAAATTGGACGGTAAACATGAGTAGAGTATATGAAGAGTTGAAAGAAGCAGGGTTTAGCTTCAAAAAGAAGTTTGGTCAAAACTTCATCACAGACAGAAATCTGCTTGAGGCAATTGCATCTGACGCAAACATTTCAAGAGAAGACACTGTTTTGGAAATTGGCGTGGGGGCAGGAACTCTCACAGAAGTTCTTGCGGCGACTGCAAAGCATATTCTTGCGGTTGAAATTGATGTTTTGCTTAATGGGTTTCTTTATAAAAAGTTTGAAGATGCTGAAAACGTTTTGCTTCTTTTCAGCGACATATTGGAAATAAAGAAAGAAGACTTACTTACAATGCTAGCCCTAGAAAAGGGTGGGAAGTTTAAGGTTGTTGCAAATTTGCCATACTACATCACCACACCGATTATTTTTAAACTGATTGACGATTTTATGGAAGAACTTGAAAGCATCACGGTGATGGTTCAAAAAGAAGTTGCAGAGCGAATTGTGGCTAAACCTGGCACAAAGGAATATGGAATCATTTCGGTTAAACTAAACGCAGTTGCAAACACAAGAATTTCAAGAACGGTTTCAAGAAAGATGTTTAGGCCAGAGCCAAATGTGGACAGTGCGATGCTTGTTATTGAATTTGACGAAGCAAAGAAAAAAGAGTTTGGAGATGTAACATTCGAACAGTTTAAAAAAGTTGTTAGCGGATGTTTTGGAATGAGAAGAAAAACACTTCACAACAACTTGGTTTCTGCGCTTAAACTAGATAAGGTGAAGGCAAAAGAGATTATAACTAAATTAGGTTTTAGCGAAGACATTAGAGCAGAAAGGCTTACATATGAAGATTTCATTCGTCTAACCCGCGAAATATTTTAATATATAACAAAGTAATATAAAAATTGGCAAACTCTTTGTTTTAGAATGGCAGCATGGGCTATTCTAAGAAGATTGTTATTCTGAGTGATGTTTCTAATATCAAGAGTGAAAGAAAATGCTATCTGACTCTTGAGTCTATAGGAAGCGAACTTTTTGGGAGCGTTAAGTTTTTTAATTTTATTCAAGAAAAAGATTTAACACTTGGAATTATGGTGGACGGAGTTATGCTTTCAACCATTCTGCTTAGAAAAGAAACGAACATCTTTACCCTAAATATTGAACTTGAAGTGAACAAAGATGTTTTTGCATTGCTTGCGTATGTGGAGAATGGCAAGGCAGAGCCTTGTTTTTTTGGAGGTGGCGGGACTCATCAACCACCCTACAAAAAACTGACAAGCAAGGCGTTGGAGTTTAATGGAATTGGTGTTAGACCAAAAATTGATTCAGCTCTGTTTGAATATACAGAAAAAGAAATTGAAGAAACTGTTGACAAAGAAATGCAGAATGTAGGGGTCGCTGTCCTCAGCGACCCGCAACCTTTTTTCAACTTGGTAGAAGAAGAGATTGAAGAAATGTTTTTGACATATCCAAAAGAAACAATGCTTGAGAACTCTATTCCAAACAGTCGGTTTTGCAGAGTTAGTTATGGACGGGAAAATATGTTTTATGCTCTTGGAATAATTTATGAAGACTTGGTTCCAGAATATATTTGTTATGCAGTTCCAGCAAAAAGCGAAGGAGAAAAACCAAAGGAGTTTGCAAAGTTTTGCCAATGGTTGCCAACAAAAGTTGGGGGCTTCTTTATGATGTTTCAGGATGCAAAAAGCGGAAAAAGCATCGTTTTTTAGTTGTTTAAATAAAGCTGGAAATGTGCTAAAATTAGTAGACAAAAAGGTTAAAAATCATTATACTTTGACATAACTCTTTTGTGTAGCTAAAATTGAAAAAATGCATAAATTAAATAGCGGAGGACAAATGAAGTATATTCGTTGCCCAAGATGTGAACTTAACTATATTCAAAAGAAAGACAAGCTTTGCGGTGTTTGCAAAGGTGAACTTAAAATTTCAGGTGGAGAAGAATTCAACGAACTGGAGGCGGATTATGAAATCTGTCCTTTGTGTAAAATAAACTATATCACAACAGATGAGGACATGTGCGCAAGTTGTGCTAAGGAAAGAAGCATAGAACTTGAAAGTGACGACTTTATTGACAGAGAATGGAAAAAATATATCAACGACGAAGATGAAGACGAAGTTGTTAAAGAAACAGAAAATCTGAGAGTTGCAGACTATCACGATGAAGAGGAAGAAGAGGAAGAAGACGAAGACGGAATCGACATCGGAGAACTTGCTCTTGATGATGAAGACTTCGACGATGAAGCCGAAGGTGAACTAGACATTGAAGGTCTAGCTGATGACTTTGAAGATGAAGAATTTGAAGACGAAGAAGATGAGGACGAAGAAGAGGAAGAAGACGAAGAATAAAAAAATGCCCTAGCAATAGGGCGTTTTTTTGTTTATAACAACATTGCCACACAAAACATCTGTATAAGTTGCTGAGATGTTTTTTGGCTGTTCTTGCCCAGCGGTTTCCACGCTTAGAGTAAAGACCTGTGGGTAGGTTTCCTTTATTTGCCCAAAATAGGTTTCAATCTTTTTTCTGCCTTTGTTGATTTTGATTTTTATATCTTGCCCAACAAGTTCTTTAATCTTTTCGCGGACAACTTCGATGCTAGGTGGTTTTTGTTTCATATATATATAGTATGCACAAGAAGTTGTTTTTAAAACCTAGTTCTAAAATATGGGGAGTGTTAATAGAATAGAGCATAAAAAACTCTAGGAGGCACAATGTTTAACATGTCGGGAGAAACGGTTCACAACATAAACAAGGTTATAAGACTGGCGTCTTCGCAAACCAAGGTTCTGGCTAGGCTTAGCGCAGAAGGGGTGGAAATAAAGCGAGTTCTTAAAGCAGGCGCAGTTTCGAAGGTTTTAACCCATGAAGTTTTGGAAGGCAGCATTATGGTTGGCGGACTGATTGAAAACTCGGTTATGTTTTTAGACAAAGACGGCATGGTTAGGCAAATGGAAGGGACTAGCGAATTTAATTTGAAAATTGACGATAGAGCGATTGATATTGAATGTGCTGTTGTTTTTTCTAAGGCTGTTGTTGTGAGCAGCGAATTTAGGCTGGAGAGTGATTCTGTTGTGTCTATTGAAATTGTTGTTGAAACAGAAATGTTTATAAACAAAAAGCACCAAATCAAAACAAATATTGTTTCAGACGACAAATGTTTTGTCAAAAGCGAAAAAACAGAAATTCCAACTGTAAGGGCGGTTTCTAGAAAAGAATCTAATTTAGAACTTATTATAAAAACAAAGGAAGAGGCAAAACAAATTCTTGAGGTTTCAACAAAGGCCTTTATTAAGGACGTTGTGTTTAAAGGTGGAAACTTGTTTGCAATTGGGGAGATATATTCTAAAGTAAGCTTTTTGACAAACGATGAAACATCGGAACTTAAAACTGTGTATGACGAAGCAGAGTTTGAAGAAGAACTTATGAATCTAGAATCGGCACAGTTTGCTTCAGGAGACGCACAAGTTGAGGTTGTTTCAACTTCGGGAAGTGTTAGTGCTAGGGAGATTTCGATTAGAACAAATATAAGAATTGATTATGTTGTTTTTGAAAACAAAGAACTTAACCTTGCGCTTGACGCATATTCGACTGCTGCAAATTTAAATTTAGGACTAGACACAACAGTTTTGGAGGTTCTAAGGTTTAGCCAAAACTTTAAAGATGAAATAAATTCCACAGTTACACTCAAAGTGAAGCCAGACCATAAGGCAAAAGTGAACTCTGTTATTGAAAAAAACATCACGGCAATCAATGCGTGGACAAAAGACAGGGAATGTTTTGTTGAGGGGTTGGCTAGCTTTTCGGTTATATACGACGAAATAACTCCAGACATGGAGCACAAAGAACTGACAAGTGTTGAAGTGGAGTTGCCTTTTTCGCTAAGTTTTAGGGAACCACAAGCAATTGAAGGCGACAAACTTAGAGTGAGTGTGAGTTTTAAAAGTACAGACATAAAACAACTTCGAGGAGAAGAGGCAGAAATCAGCAGTTATTTAAACTTCTTTGTTGGAGTGTATAGAACTGAAGAGCATGTGCATCTTTCATCTGTAACTGTTGATGAAGCAGTTGAGCAGGAGCATATGGCATTGACTCTATATATTGCAACAGGCGGAGATGATTTGTGGGCAATTGCAAAAAAACTTAGAGTGGACCCGGCGATTGTTGTTTCGCAGAATCCAGAATGTGAGAGCGAAATAAAGACAGGACAACAGTTGACCATCTTTCGACAAAGAAACGTCTAGGCGTTTCTTTTTATTAAATCCCACAAGATGCTTCTATACTCAACATTATCGCCAGTTCCGCCGGAGATGAAGCAAAGGGGCGGATAAATCACGCACCACCAATTTTGGCCGTTTCCATTGCCGAGCGTGATGATTAGGGCATCATAAAACCCGTTTTCCAAAACTGTGCCGTTATAGCTTCTTGTTGGAAAATGCTCTTGAGATAGCCTTGCTGAAGCTCCATAACCAAAACCGTTTGCTCTAAGCACGGCTATTGAAATTTGCTCAATCATTTTGATGTTATTGTTTATTATTTCTATTGCTTCTTTGGCTGAAGACGTGGCTTTGACTCTTGGCTCGATATAGGCAACAACTTCTTCCATGACAAGAAGTTTAACCACTTGGTCTTGTTGGCTGTCGGAATTTGCTCGAATATGAAACCTCAAAAAGCCTTCTGCCGTTTTTGGGTTTTGGTTGAAAAAACTTACTCCAAAGAACACCAAAGCAAGGCTGCAAATGACTGATGAAACTATTATCATTTTCTTCATATAAAGAGTATTGACGCCAGAGAAAAGAGACAAAAAAGAATTATGTAGAATAATAAAAAACAATGTTGGTTATATTTATTTATGGTTAGAATTGCCCTAGTTAGACGCGTTGGTTTTCTTTTTGGAATGCTTATTTTAAGTGTGGCAATGTTCACGTTTTTGGGGCTGTATGTTGCACAAAAAACGGCACTAGCAGCCAAAGAAAAAGAGTTTGAAAGGATTAGAACACAAAGCCTTATAGAAACACACAAAGTGACAAAAGACATCGAAATAGGGCTTATTTCAGCCCTGGCTGCAAGCAATCAGGCAAATCAACACAATGCACTAACCAATGTGCATTACAATTCTAGGTATGGTTTAGGGCTTGTTGAAACGTTGCCTTTAAACACAGAAAGCAAAGAACAAATGGCACATTTTTTTGGTGTTTTGGTGGAATATTCTCTTGCGGTTTCTGGCAGTGTTTTGTCTTCTTTAAATAGGGAATCTTTGAATGAAATTTTGGGAGCAACCACCATTGTTTTGGCAGGTTTAGACTCACTTGTGGAAAGAAATGAGAGAGGTGAAAAACTGGCCAATGAATCTATTTTTAGAAGTGAAGTGAGGGATGTTCTGAATAAAGATGCTTTTAGAAATAGTGCAGTTCTTGCTAGTGCAAAAGTTTTAAACACAAGGCCGCTGACAGTTGAAGAGGCTGAAGTTAGGGTTTTAACACAGTTTAATAACAAGGGAATAAGAAGCCATAGGCTTATTGGGAGAAACAGCGGAACATATGAATTTGAGTTGACGCTTAGACACAATGAACGTGTTAGAGTCTTTGTTTGTGAGACTATAGGAGTTGTTGTTCGAATGGAGAGAAATGAAGTCCCGAGGGCTATGAACATAACCAATGAGATTGCAACAACCAATGCCAAAAGATTTGTTTTGGAACAAGGCATAACAACTCTTGAGGTTTTTAATATTGCACCAGCTGGAAGAACTGTTGTTGTTTATATGGCGCCAAGGAAAGACGGGAAGTTTCTTATAGAAAACCGCGTGAAACTTGTTGTGAGTCTTGATAGTGGCAATGTTATATTTATGGACGCAAGTGTGTTTTATTTGTCGAAATTTGTATAATTTTGAACAAAAGTATTGTATAATGAATCTATATGATTTTCACCAAAGAACAACTTATTGATTTAGGTATACACGAGCTTAGAGTGATAGGGCGTGAAGTTGGCGTTAAGAGCCCTTCTTCTTTGACTAAAGATGTTCTTGTGAGAGAGATTTATCAAATATCGAACAAACAAAAACTTCCAAACATGAAGCATACAAGAGGCAGACCAGCAAAGGTTGGAACAGGTTTGATTTTTGACAGAACAAGGCTTTCTAAAGACGAAGGCTTTTTGAATCCAGAGTTTGTGGAGCTTGGAAGCAGCACAATTGACGAAAGCGAATTATATGAAACAGTTGAAACAATTGGCTATATAGACATTCTAAGTTCTGGACACGGAGCGATTAGAGAACAGTTTATTCCAAATGTGGAGCAAGATGCAATCATCACAGATGCGCTTATAACCAAGCACGAACTTAAGTCTGGAATGAGGGTTAAGGCAATATGCAAAAAGTTTAAAAACAGAAACCTAAGTGTTGCAACAGAAATTTTGGAGAATTATTCAAAAGAAAGCAGAGTTGATTTTTCAACACTTAAAAAAGCCCCTGCAAACAAAAGGCTTGTATTTGTTGACGATTTGAAACTATATAACAAAATTGCAGTTGTTGGTGCGGGAGAGAGTGCTCTTATCAGTGCACCGAGCCAAGATTTGGCTGACAGATTGATTTTGAAATTGTTTAATGGGTTGAACGCAAAAAATAAGTGCATGGTGTATTTCAACCCTAGTCTTGTTATGGAAGAAGGCTTTTCAAAAAAGAAAGATGAAAAAACAATTCTTGTTCCAAAAACAGCAACAACAAGAGTTCAACTTAAAATGCTGGAACTTATTGTCCAACACAAAAAGAGAATGGTGGAAGCGGGCGAAGATATTGTTTTGTTTGTGAACAACCTAAATATTGTTCTAGATTTGATTTCGGACATAAACACAGTGAATGCAAACGTTTCGGCAGAGCAACTTCAGATTTTGAAAGAATTTGTTTTCAGCAGTGGAGACTATGGCAAAGGAAGTTTTACGCTGGTTTTGGGTGCTGGAGTTGAAAATCTTAGAGAACAGGTTGTTTATAACTATCTAAAAACTGTTGCTGATGTGAATATTGTGGTTAGTGAAGCGAACAGCTTTTTGGTTGGAGATGTTGCGATTGATTTGTTTAAAACAAACTTAGACAGAAACAATGCACTGATTGGTGAGGCAGAGGCAAAGAGACTTAAAAAACTTATATATGACACGCGAGATGATTATCTAAAACTGTTGGAAGAAATAAAATAAAAGAGGGGTTTGTAGCCCCTCTTTTTTGTGGTAAGCAGTTTCGTCCTTCATCAATTAGATATTCAACTATTCGCAAAATACCACTTTCCTTTAGGTTTCGGGCTTACGCCGGCACTTCCTAAAGCCTTATCGATTGCCTGTTTTGGCGTTCTGTTTGGTCTAAAGCTTAACTGCTTAGAACTATTATGTGTACGTTATAAAATAATATTCGGGAGAGTGAAGGAAAATTTTTACAAAAAAAGTTGGGCGAACCCAACTTTTTTTTATCGAACTTTCATCTTGTATCGTAGTCTAACGAAGAAGAATATTCCGGCAACAAGAAGAATCGACGCAACAACAATCAGCACAACTGCAACGGTGTTGAGCGGTTCTCCAATGAACACCATGTTTCTCATAAGAATGAAACCTTCTGGAGTTACAACTTGAACGATGTATATGCTGTTGAATGCCCCCAGATTTTCGATGTGTTCTGTTCGGTCTGGACTTTCTGAGTTAACTTCAACACGTTCAATAAGCACTCTTTCACCGCCTTGGTCAGGTTGTCTGAAAACTTCGATGAAAACTGTTCCATTTCTGTGGTATATGAAACTTGGGTTGAAGCTTATAGTGAACGGGTCGTTTGTTTTTGTTGCCCACGGTTGACTTGTTTGAATTAGAGGGTTTTCGTTTGAAATGAACACTCTGAATGTATATTCTGTGTTTGTTCTAAGGCTTGGCTCAGACGCTGTTCCGAACGATGCTCTAACTGTGAAACTATATCTTCCGTCACTCAACATTCCGTTTCTATCTGGAGTTCTGTCGAAACTTGAAAGTTGAATTTGATTTCTGTTGTGTGTGACTGCAAACAACTCGTCTAGAATTGGTCTTCCAATTTCGTTAGGGTTTAGAGTTGCAAATCTTAGACCGCTTACAATTTCAACATTTGCTCTGCTTTGCATAAATGCATAGTCAATTCCAAGTCTTGCAATTGATGGGTCTATGATGAAGAATGTATATCTTGTTTCTCTGTTTTGAACTGGAGGTGAAGCGTTTGGAACAGAGTAGGTTACTGTCAATTCATAGAACCCTGGTCTTGTTAGGTTTAGAATGTGAGGCTGAAGTTCTGATGACTCGAACGCTTCTTCGCCGTTTAGCATTGCTTTCATAGAAATTGCACTAAATCTATGAGCATGAGTTGCTGTCAGACGAACAGAGTTTTCATACACCATGTTGCGAAGAGCTGCACCGTGTTCTGCGTTTGCAGAGTTGAAGTTTGTGCTTTCAGCTGAAAGCATTGCTTCTGTCAGAACATAGAATGCAATTTGAGTTGTTGTCACTCCGCCTGATGCAATTCTGTGAGTGTTTCCGGCAAGGTCTCTAAACACAAGTGTATACCTTCCTGGTTCAGACAGTCTAACTCTTGCAGAACCTGCAGAGTTAAGTTGAGAAACATCGCTTCTTCCAACTGTTTGAACAAGTCTTCCTTCATAGTATATGTCATCAAAGTTCAGGTTTCCATAGAACGAAGATGTTGAGGCATCTGTGCTTCTTGAAGTGAAAGTGATAAGTGAGTGTGCTTGCGCTGGGTCTGTGTTTGTTATATCGTTTGTCGCTTGAATTGTTCTTCCAACACCAAAGTGGAATTCGTTAGGGTTTTCTCTGTTTAGACCGCTTAGAGTTGTTGTTGGTCTGATTACATAGATATCTGCAAACTGTCTAACTGTGCTGTCGCCAGTTGCAGTGATTTCGAAACGAAGACGTCTTAGGGCATCTGTTGGAAGCCCTTGCCCTGATGTTAGTGTGTGGAACAGTGAGAATGTGACGTTGTTTTGGTGAATTGGGTTTATTTGTATTGTTGGGTTTGTGTCGATTGTGAAGAACCTTGTGATGATTCTTGGGTTTTCATTCATGATAACCACTTCATCTCCAAATATTGGAGATGTTTCGATTCTGTTTCCTCGGCTATCAATTGCCCAGAAAAGTCTTGCATCTTGTTCTTCGATGATGATTGTGTAGTTTCTTGTGAACCCAAGGTTTGAAGTGAAGGTTAGGTGATAGATGCTGTGAAGCCTTTCAAAAGGAGTTCCACTGCTGATTTGACCCATGTTTTGGTGAACACTTAGACCAGTGATTGGGTTTACTTGTTCTTCAACTGCGGTAAGTATGAAACCAAATGGGTTTCCAGGAGCTGTTTCATATGTAAGCCTTGCAAAGTGCGTAATCAACTCACCATCTGCTGTGAAACTTTGTTTTGCAACTGTTGTGTTTTCGCCACCGGCTGTCCAAGCTTCAAGCTCTGGGAATGTTGAGTCGTAAATCACTGGACCGATTGTTGTTGAGTTTTCAAGTATGGTTGAATTTAGAAGAATTCTGATTTCAATTCTCACATTCACTCTTTCGTTAAATGATATAACTCTAAGCCCTGTTCCAGCAGGGTCTACACTTGTTGTGAAGTTTGCTGGATTCATTGTCACCCAACTTCCGCCAGTGATTAGGTTTCTTTCTTGAATTGTTACAGTGTGAAGTTGAGGGTTATATCTATATCTTAGGTTTTGAGTTGCATACAACGGACCAGTAGGGTGAGGAACGTTGATTGCACCATCGAAGTGTTGGCGACTTGCTGTTAGGTTTGTGATTGCTTTTGTGTCGGTTCTGCCGAAGTTGTCTACATACCACAATCTATACACACCAGCAGTCAGTGTAAACCTTGCAACTTGACCTTGCTCGAATGCAATTGTTTGAGCAGGTGTTGAGTTGTCTGTCAATATAGGGTTAGGTTGACGGACGTTGTTTACATACCTATGAAGGGTGTGAGTGATTGTTGTGCTTGCATTGAATGCACTGCCAAGAATTCCAATAACAATTGGCTGACCCTCTGGGTTTACGTTGTCTATGTCTACAAATGCACCAGCAAAGTGGAAAATCACTCTTAGGTTTTGTTCTGGGTTGTTTCTGTTATGAATTGTAAGCGAATAACTTGAACCCGCAATTGTGTCAACTCTTCCAGTGCCTGTGAGTTGTTCTTGAATATATTCTTCTGCGTGTTTCATAACATCGTTTTTGTTCAGGTAGCCATGCGAGAAGAATGTTCTTGAATTTGTTGCTGTTGGAGTTGGATAGAATGGGTCTGTTCTGTCCATAACGGTAACCATAAACCATTTGTCTGGAGAACTTACGTTATTTACAACAAAGTTTCTGGTTGCATCTCCTGGTCTATAGATTGCGTTTACAACTCTTGGGGCAGGAGAGTGGGTTAGGTTTAAGGTTTGTTGTCTAGCTGCTGCACTTGTTGGAATTTCGTTATAGAACGAAACACTCATGCTTGGTCCGATTGTCGCTTCTTCTGGGTTTGGAACATAGATGAAGAACCCTCTAAAGTTTCCTGCCATATCTCTTTCTATAATTTCGAAGTTTGTTTCATCTGTCCAGTTATAGAATGTGAGAATTGACTGAAGTGTGTGTTGAGGACCGTATTGAATAAGTTTATAGTCTAGGTTGTTTGGGTCGAATATTGGGTGTCTGTCTAGATTGATTCCGTCAACCGCTGCAAGTGCTTCGAGGTCGTCGTCTGGAAGAATTGAGAATAGAGATAAATCGCGGTTTCCTGCGTTTGATTCTCTAACTTCTCTAATCCAGATTTGATAGCTGTCTAGACGTGGGCTATATCTTTCTTCTAGTCTTTCAAGAGGACTGTTGTTTAGAATTACGTTGTTTGTTCTTGTATGCTCGAAGAAATGGCTTCTGTTTGCAACAAAGCTGTATGAACGAAGCATAACTGCATCGTCTGTTTCTGAGTTTAGAACGCCTATAACATCTCTTGCAAAATGTTGTTCGTCTTCTCTAACAACAAGATGGTGCGTTGCATCTGCTCTGTTTAAGAACTCAAACAAGAATCTGTCTGTTTGCAGAAGTTTTGTAAGGTTGCCTTCTGGTCTTAGGTTGTCGATGATAAGAACATATCTTTCTTCACCGAAGCCTTCGCCCGTGCTTCTAACATAGTTATCTAGGTCGCCAGTGAAGCGAACAGTGATTGCAAAAACATCACCCTCTCTTGAGGCGTCTAGTTTAATGAAATAACGTCTTCTGTGATTGTCTCCGCCATGTGTTCCAAGTCCTTCTGAGTTTTCAATTTTTCTGAATTCAACAAGTGGGGTTACTGAAACTCCATTGTGAAGAACTGTCACGTTATTCCAGTCTATTTGTGCTGAATATCTGTCTGCTGGGTCGTCAAAAGCAAACGAAACATATCTTTCTTCTGGTGTGTTTGGTGTTGGTCTGATTGCAACAACGCCATCTTCAACTTGACCGGTTGGAATTAGTTGATTGTTTAACACTTGATATAGAATTGGACCTTGGTCGTTAAGCCTTGGAGCTTCTGTTGTTGGGGTTCCATATTCTGAACCTTCGAAATATCTAGCTTGCGGACCAACTGGGTCTATTTCAAAAGCATATCTCATGCGGTTTGAAAGGAATGGTTCTCTTGCTATTGCGTGGTCGTCGTGGAAGGTTACGAAGTTTACGTCGACTCTGTCTCTAAGCAGAACCGCATACTCTGCAGCGATAAACAGTCCACCATTTGTTGTGGATGTTGATTCTCTATATGAACCGTCTTCTTCGCCTATGATGCTGAAGATATCAACAACTTGATTGTTGCTTGAAAGTGGGGCAGAGGAGCTGTGAATCAAGGCTTCTCTTTCTCTTGGGTGCATGTTGTATGTGTTGAAACTTGTTATTCCAGAAGATAGTTGGATATTCAGGTCCAATTCTCCACCAATAACAATAAGTGAAAGAAGTTGTTTGATTCTTCTATCAATGCTTGTCAGTCTTTCAAGTTCAACTTGGTTTGAAGTTCTTGTTGCACCTTCGATGTCTAGTTTAAGAACTTCAATAAAGTCTGCAATTGCTCTCATTGGATTGTTTAGGTAGTTTGGAGGGAGAACATAGTCTGTGTCTTCTTCAATTATGTGGAATACTGACGCAAAATATGAAGCAGTAACAACACCATATTTATTTGCAAGAACTTGCATTGCAACTGGAACGAAGTTTGTGTTAAGTTCGATGTTTGCTGCTTCCCACATATCTAGGTGAGAATATACGACTGCGTCTTGAAGAATCAGAACGTTGTCTTGTCCGATGCTTTGCGAAACATCAATAATTCTGCCTCTGTCGATTCCAAAAATCCAAATTCTTTCGATTTCATCTGTTTCGAAACCATCTATGTCTATAGGGCTTTCGAACTCTGGAGTGTATCTTCTTGAAACTGTGTAGCGACCTTCAAGGGTTTTTTCATCACTGCCTGGGTTTAGCATTGTGTCTGGAGTGGTCCATCTGCCTGCTCCAAGATAGTTTATGTGAAGTGTGTTTGAAACGCCAAATTCTGGTGTTCCGATGCTGTATAGAGCTGCTGGCTCTCCAAGTTCAGCAAAGATTTGGTTGAATGTATAAGTTACAGTTTCAACTTCAAATGGCTGCGGAACATCGTTAACTATGCCGCCTCCAAAATCTCTAACCCCAACGTGAGCTCTGTCTCTTGAAGTTGTTACGGTTGGACCTGCAAGGTCTGGGAATCTTCCGCCTTGATACCATGCTGCGTTGTCTGTTTCCATTTGGCTTTCGATTCTAACGCCCGCAAGGTCGAAGTTGACATTGATTTGTCCTGCTGTTCCGTTGTGCCCGAAAACGTCTCTTGCACCAAATAGGAATGTTCCTTCGTTTTGTTTAACTTCAACAAGCCAGAAACCAGCATCACTTACTGACCTTCTGTGTGTGAAGCCTTGTCTATATACGATTGCCCAAACTGTTTCGCATTCTGGAGCGCACACTGAACCGATGCAGTTTACTGTGCAATCCTTTTCTGGGTTTAGGTTTTCTGCAAGAAGATTATCTCTTGTGCTTGGAACAGTTCTTGCTGTTCCTGTTGCTCCACCAATACCAAAACCATATGCAAGACGAGTAGGGAGGTCTAGTGAGTTGAATTGGTTTGGCGAGTGCATGATTCTATATTCTTCTGCATCGTCGTCAAATCCAACTCCGATGTTTTTTGTGAGTAGATATGTCATGTCTGTTTCGTCGCTTATGTCTATGAAGGCTTCGAAATATCTAACTCCTTGAGTTTCTTCAACTGGCATAAAACTGCCGAGAGCGTTTCTTTTTAGAAGTGGGTTGTTTACCGCTGGGTCTTGATAGCCAACTGGTTTAACTCCGATGTTTGTTGTTATAAAATCATCGTCTCCAAGTTCTAGAGCTTTGTGTGTTCCCCAAATAACGTTGTGAGTTGCAGGGGCATCTCCGCCTCTAAGGTTGACGCTTAGTGGGTTAGAAGGGTTGTCTGCGTCATGTTCGTCTAGAATGTCTTCTAGAATGATTGTGTTTGGTCTGATGTCTCTATCCAAAATGATGTAGTAATACGTCACGTTGCCTGCAGTGTCTGTGATTCTGAAAACATATATTCCAGATGTTGCAAGAATGCTTTGTGTTGTGTATGGAATAAAGTTTTGGCTTAGTTGTCTGTTCTCGAGCATAAAACGAGCCTGAACCCAAATTTCTTGATTTGCTTCTCTTGCCCAGTGTCCGTATCTTAGACTGTTGTTTGTTTCAAGACCTTGGCGTCCAAAAACAACGGCATTTAGCGCATCTTCGTGGTCTCCTGAAACAATTGAAAGGTCTTGGTTGATTGGCGTGAATGCAAATTCAACACCAACTGTTGCACCACTTGCTTTCACATCTTCGAAGTCGAACCAAACCATGTTGTTTGTCACGAATGTTTTGTCGTCGATTGCAGAAAAACGTCTTAGGAATTCTGTCCAACTTTGCTCTCTCCATCTATTTAGAGCCGTTTCGAATTCTGCATCAGATGCAAAAGATTCTCTCACTGGAGGTGTTGGAACTGTGTCTCCTCTGGTGTTTTGTTTTGGAGCGATAATAATTGGTTGGGTGTCAATATAGAAGTCAAAAGGAACAGTTGAACCTTGAGTTCCAAACCTTGCGGTCAGAACATAGTGCCCGTTGTGTTGTGTGAACTGTCCGTTTTGAGGGAAGTTCTCCCGTGCTTGGCCAAGTGCTTCTTGGTCTGTCAGCCATGTTCTGCCCATAAGCGCTGCGTCTGGTGCAAAGAACATGCGTGTGAAGCGTCCATCAAACCAGCCATATTTTTCAAACATAGCTAGCCCTAGAGAGTTTCCAAATGTTGATTGATACCAAGCTTGAGTTCCTTCAACGTTCTGGAACATGTTGTGTGTTGGAACGTTTGTGTTGTTTGAGCCAAGTGCAATTTGTTGGAATGTGAAGTTTGGCGGAATGTCAAACACGCTGTGTTCCATGATGTCTATTCTTACAGTTTTGTTTGTGTGTGTTCCACTTGTGATTGGTCTCCAAGTAGCCGTTCCTTCAGATGGGTCTGTTTCTGCAGCATGGCGAACAGACACAGTCGGGTTCGTTGTGTTGATTTCGAAAGCAAACCATTGAGTTGATGCTTTTCTTCCCATCTCAACTCTGAAGTTGTTTAGGGTTAGGTTATAGATATGGCTGAATTCAATTCGAACAAGATATCTTCCAGTTTGTTCAAACAGTCTGTCTCTTGTGAAACTTGATGTAAGAACTTCGGTTCTTCCAAATGGCATGAAATATATCTGGCTGTTTCTTGTGATTGTGCCAGCGTTTGCAAGGCTACCAACAAAATTGAAGTCAACTGGAGGTTGGTTTGTTGAAACAAGTCCTCCTGGAATTTCTCCACCAGTTGCGCCTGGTGTGTTTCCTGTTGTAAGTCTTGACATGATTGCATTGAATGTTGCAGGTGTGATGTTTCTTGGGTCAGGAATAGAAGGGAAGCCCCATTCGTTTGCTTGGTTGCCCCAGGTGTTTGGAAAACTTGTGCCGTTGTTGTTTGGGTTTGGCATATACTCTGTTATGTTTGCGCCCTGTGTTTGTTGTTGTGTTCCAGCGTGAAGTCCGCTAGATGGGCTGTTTAGAAGGTTTGTAAGCGTAAATTGACCATTGACATGGTATAGAGGCAAATCTCTTGCAGTTGTTCTGTCGGTATACATCATTTCAAAACCAAAACTGCTAAGGTGAAGGAAACGCATATCTGCACCAGCAATCACTTGTGGGCGATATTCCATGCTTCCAGTTGATTGGTCGATAATAACTGTCTGATATTCGATTAGATATGTTCCAACGTTTTCAAGACAGATTTCAAGTCTTTCACCGGTGTAGGTTGTTCGTGTTTCAACACGTTGCCCTGTAAGGTTTCCAAAACTGTCTCTTCTTTCACGAGTCACCAAAAGGTTGTTTGCAAATGGGGCAGGGGAAATTAGTTTGATTTCCCATCTAAAAATTTGCTCGAAACCTCTAAGGTCTATATGCGAAGTATCGATTGTAACCCAGAAACGATTAGGGTCGAAACTTATTGTTGGTTTTTCTAGAGTTTGTCCATAGAACTGGTATGCAGAAAGTGCAAGCATTGGAGGGTCGTTTGCTTCAACGCCTGGAATGTCCATAACTCCAATTTTGTCTCCGCTGATATCTCTAGCTAGAGAAGCGCCGTTGATTGTTGGAGCTTTTCCATCTCCAAAGAAACTGCTTTCTAGAACAAGGTTAAAGTGGATTTGGAAACCATCGTTGTCGAAATTGTTTCCGTCGTGGTCTGCCATGATGTGCGCACCAATGGCAATTGTGTAGGCACCTTCTGGAAGGGTTGTGTGAGCAAGTGTTTCTCTTCTTATTCCAAGTTGTTGAATTGTTCCATCTCCGTTATAGACAATGTTGTCGTTAAGCATAATTCTGTTGTCGTTTAGAATCCATGTTGAGTCTGAACATGGCCCTGTTGCAATGTCTGTAAGAACAATGTCGTCATCAAGAGGATTTCCAAATAGAAGAGATGTGACTGCAATAGCATTGTTTGCAAGTGAGAAACTGCTGACCTGTGTTGGTCTTTCTGCTGGGTTGAATACAATAACTGCGTCCCATGCACCTCCAGCGATGTCTGAGTTCCAGAAAACCAGTTCGCCTTGATTGTTTATTGCAAAACGGTCTTGAACGCCACCAGTTGCAAATGAACCTTCTCCAACACTGTGAACCGTGTTTGCTAGGTGTAGTTGGTCTGGCATAAGAACTGTTCTTCTTTCAGCACCAGAGAAAGGGTTTGCCATTGCAAGACCTTGTGGGTTTGTTGCTGGAATTGCATATGGAAGCATAAGGGAAATCATGAAGCCTTCTGCCTCTGTGTCGTCTTGAGCGTAGCTATAGTGAAGTAGGGGAGAGATTAGAGGAAAATCGTATCTGCCAGTTTGAATGCTTGGAGAAACAACCGAAACAGCAATTGGTGTTGTTCCTTCTTCATCTGAAAAACCAACAAGTCGTTGGCCAAATTCACCAAAAGAAATATAAACTGCGTCTTTAACTTCGTGCCCCAAAACTCTTGGTGCTCTTGGGTTTGGAAGAAGATTTCTATTCGCATCTCTATCTAAGTTTGAAATCATAAAGAAGTTGTCTGCACCTGTTTCGAATTGAGCAGGTCTAGAACCAAATGTTGGTGCTCCACCAGGTGTTGCTGAAGGAATTTCGTATGATACTCTGATGATTTCGTATTGCTCTCTGTAGGCATCTCTTTCTAGGTTTCTGTATTGAGTGTTTGGAACAACTGGACCGCCAGGAACGCGAATGATTGGGTTATCTCCACCGCTTGAAATTCTGAACCAGTTTAGATAATGCGGTTGTGGAAGCCCCATTGGTGTTCCGTCTGTTGGGTCGTAGTATTGCTTCATACCAAAACGTGCAAGGTTTGTGTTTGCACCAGTTGTTTCGGTGTTCATTCTAACCATTTGCGCCAAAAAAGTTCCAGTTGTTTGGTCTGTGCTTGGCGTGGTTGCAATTGCATCTCTTTTCATTGTTGGAACAAACGCAAAAACAGTACCTAAAGTGGCTGCTAGAACGATGACCATTAAACTAAAAACCCTTGAAATTCTTTTGCTTCTAAGGGTGGCTTTTTCTACGAAATTCATCTCTTTTTTTACCTTATTATATATCATTTTAATTGCTGTTGAAATTTTACCAATTTTACCCTTTTTATTAAAATAAAAACTCCCGTTTTTCGACACTATTTTTCGTTCTTTTTGCTTATTTTAGTTTGAGGAAATGGAGTGGTTTATATGCAAAAAATATGTGTTATAATCAAACCATGAAAGAACAAAAAATTGATTTAGAAAAAGCACTATATTTTGCAAAAATAAAACACGAAGGTCAGACCAGACAAGGGGGAGAACCATATGTAACTCACCCTATTCGAGTGGCTGAAATAATCAAAGAAAACAAGGTTGGAGCGAAGTATCACGACGAACTTATTGCCGCAGCTCTTCTTCATGACACTATGGAAGACACCGAAACATCGTATCAAGAATTAAAGAGAAATTTTGGAGAAATGGTTGCTTCACTTGTTCTAGAACTGACAGACCCAAAGTATACACAGAGATATCTTGGCAAAAAAGAATATATGACCAAAAAGATGGGGCAGATGACGTCTTATGTTTTGACGCTTAAACTTGCTGACAGGCTTGATAATCTTAGAGACATGAAGAATGCAACAGAAGAGTTTAGACAAAGACAACTTACAGACACGAGATATATTCTTGAAAACCTTGATGTTGAATATACAAACAGCCAACAAAAACTTGTTGCATTGGTTAGGGAAGAACTTGCAAAATATGAAGTGGGTGGCAAAGGCATTCACGCTTAATAGAATAAAAAAGACGCGGTTGCGTCTTTTTGTTTTTTTAGAAGTCGTCGTCAAAGATGGACCTTGTGTTTGGAGCGCCGCCTCCACCAGAATTACCCGAACGCATTTTGATATAGCCTTGCATTCCGTATCTAACTTTGTCTACGTCTAGATATTTTGCTGGTCTGAATTCTGTTGCTAGAGCGTTTCCAATTTCATACACAGATTTAGCAAATGCTGTGAAGGTTAGTTTTGTGAAGAATGGAGGAGTTTTGTCCATAAGAATAACTGCGCTTTGCTTTTCAAGCTGACGAAGTTGTTCTGGGAAGATAAGTGGACGAGATTGATAGTTTTCACTTTCTGTTCTGCTTCGTTGGAAACCACCTTTTCCGTCTGGGTTTCTTGAAACAGAGTCGTTTTCAACCCTTGCAACCGTTGTTCCGCACTTATCAGAGAACTCTTTAACTGTTTTGTCGTCTCCAGAACCGATAAACACGTGAATGTTGCAGTTGGTTTTAATAATTTCCGCTGGGTTTTGCTCATATTTTGCAGCCAACTGCATATATGACTGAAGAACTAAGTGGAAAATGATACGTCTAGAACGTGCAACCGTGATGTATGTGTCCATACCTTCAATTTTAGGTAAGTTTGCAAACTCGTCCAAAATGAAGTGACAGTCTTGTTTAAGTGCCTGGTTGTGGTTTTTGTTTGCAAGTTCAACAAGCTCTTTATATAACTGCGAAATCGCCATAGAAGCAATTCTGTGCATTGTGATTTTTTCGTCTGGAAGCATCAAGAATAGGGCAGTGTATTTGTCGTCGAATGTTCTAAAGTCGATTTCGTCTCCAGATGTTACGTATGCAATACCAGGGTCAGCCATGAAGGAAATGTTTGTTCCCATAACCGAGATATATGACGCTCTTGTTGCATCTGGTGCGTTTAGAACTGTGCTTGCAAGTTCTGTCACTTTAAATTGTTCGCTTCTGCCTTCAAGATATTTTTTTGTTGTTGCAAATGGGTCGTCGCCTGGGTCTTTGTGGTTGACGATTGTATAGAAGTTAAACAGGTTGAATTTTTCTTTTGTCATGCCTAGTTCTGGATATTTTAAATCTTCAACCATGGCAAACATAACTGCCTTACAAAAGTCTCTAGCCCCGGTGTTCCACATCTTTTCTTTGTCACTTCCGTCTGGAATAATGACCAAACAAATGTCGTTAACGTCTGTTGCAATATCTGCTGTCAGAGCTTGTTGCACACCGCGTTTTGCGTCTTGAACTTGCTCCCATGATGGATATGCACCTCTATCGAGTTCATACCACGTTCCAGAGAACTGAGATTCTGGGGCAAATTTAAGTTTGAAATCTCTTGGGTGTCCGGCTGTGTGTTTTTTGATTTCGTCGTCGATTTTTAAGAAACGCATATAGTTTCTATAAACCCTTGCAAGTGGGTTCCAACGGTCGCTCTTAAATGGTTCACGCAGGTTGAAAGCAACGCAACGATAGCCGCGTCTTCTTAGTTTTTCAGAGTGAGAGTCATAAAGTTCACCCTTAACGTCTCCAACAACCATAGATGGTTTTTTTGGAAGTTCAGCAAGAACTTGAATGGTAGGGGAGATATACGCCTGTGTTTTACCCGAACCAGTGTTTCCGATAATCATTGTGTGAATAGGAGCACCAAGACAAACGTTGATGTCTCTTCCGTTTGCTTGAAGTTCTGCTTTAACAAGAATTCCGCTGCCTTTATATGGCTCGCCTTGCCAGTCTCTTTTTGAGCCTAAATCTAGTTGACCAAGCTTTGAATATGAGGTGTATGCAAACATTCTTCTAAGGTCGGCGTCTTCTAGCAATTTACCTTCGAAGAATTGTTTTTCTTCGTCGCTTCTTTCGCCATATTTTGTTTTCTTTCTATATTCGTATCCTGCCCCAGATTGCGTCATCATCTTATAGCCTAAGCCGCCAGAAAAGCCAATAAACGCTCCAAGCCCAGCTGACAGAAGAAAATCGATGTCTCCAAGTTCTGGAATAATCGTTGGAAGCACGACTGCAGTCAAAATTCCAAGGACTAAACCAATCCCTGTCATTAGGAAGACGTCGCTCCAAAAGCGTCTTTTTTTATCTTGCTTTCTCGCCATAGAAAAACCCTCACTTAAGTATGTTATATTTATTACCCTTATTATTACATTTTAGAAGGTAGAGACAAAATAAAAAACGCCCGTAGGCGTCTTTATTTTGTGACTGATAGTTTATGGCAAGAAGAAGTTGATTATGAATCCAACGCCTGTGTCGCCTTTTGAAATCTCTTCGATTGGTTTGTCAGGAAGTCTGAAACCAATGTTTAGAATCAGAGACAATACAACGATTGCACCAATACCAACTAGAGCCCAAATTAGACGCTTTTTAGCTTCATCACGTTTCTCAGCATCTTCTGCTCTTGCAAGGTTTACACCAAGAATAACGCAGTATACCGTTCCACCAAGTCCAACTGCAATCATCAGAACAAGTGTAACCATTGACGTAACGTTACTTAGTTCCTTAACCCACTCGTCAGGTGACCCTGGACCAGCTGCCGCTATTTGTCCAATTCCAAGTGCCCATGCGTTTAATGTTGCTAACATATTTTGCATAATTTTTCTCTCCTTTAAATTCGAGCACTGGAACAGCACTCTTTGTTTATGGTTATAATTTAACATTTCAATTTCATAAACGCAAACAAATTTCGCTATTTTACGCAGTATTTTTTAAATGCCAGATAAGCAAATTCTGGGAAAACTGAGGTTTTTTGCGGGTTTTTATATACCTTATATATATAAGAGCCGCGGGACGCCCGAGGGCGGCGTCCCCTACGATATAACATCGTGAATAAAATTTCTTTGTCGGCAAAAACTACAACATATGAAAATGTTTCTAGCTAAGTTTAATATGTTTCAGTTGGCTGCTGCGGGTGGTGTTGGCGACGCGGGTGTGAACCCTTTTGAAAACATGGAGTGGCTCCTCACGTTGACTCAAGTTGTAAATTCGATTACGCTTATTCTGATGATTGCGGTTGGAATGGGTGGGACGGTGTATGCGGTTATTCTTGGTGTGAACCTTGCGAGGGCAGAAGATGCGGAAAGAAGGGAAGAGGCAAAGAAGCGTCTCATTTGGGCGCTTGTGGGAATTGGTGCAATTTTTGTTTTGATTGTTCTAATTAACATTGCCTTTGGAAATCCAGACGTTGATGCAATGGGGAACATTGTTCCCGGTTCCGCAGGCTTCTTAATCAATTGGATTATAGGGAATAATCAGTAAGTTAACACCAACGCGGAATTTGTAGTATAATGGGGAATGAGCAAAAGTTGGTTTTCCAAGGGTGATGAGAACGCCCGTATTGTTATAAGGATTTCTTTAATCACAATTGTGATTAATCTTTTGCTGGTTATTTCTAAATCGATTTTAGGCGCAATGTTTGGAAACCTTTCAGTTTTGTCTGATGCCATTCACTCTGGCTCGGACTTGTTTACGTCTTTTTTGATTATTGCTGCTGTGTTTCTTTCCAGCCCAAAACGAGACAATCAATATAACTATGGTCGCGAAAAAGTGGAGCCGCTGGTGGTTCTGTTTCTTGCACTCATCATTGGAGGGGTTGGAATATTTTTAGGTTGGGAAGGAATTCAGGGGCTCATATCGCCAGAACCTGCAGAACTAAACTTCTATCTTATAGCCGTGACTGTGCTTTCGATTTTAGTCAAGGAAGGAATGTTTTGGTATGAAATGCACTATGCTAAAAAAATAAATTCTGCCATGTTGAAGGCAGACGCTTGGCACAGCAGGTCGGACAGTTTGGCATCAGTTGCAGTTTTGATTGGTTTGATTTGTAGCACCTTTATGGAGACAGACATCATTGAAAGCATTGCCGTTTTGGTTGTTGCTCTCTTTATTTTGAAGGTTGCGTTCGACATTGCAAAACCATCAATTGGACAATTGCTCGATAAGTCTGCGGGTGAAGAGGCAGGCAAAGAGATTAGGAAAATTGTTTTGGAAATCGAAGGCGTTAAGGGAATCGACGTTTTAAACACACGACTTTTTGGAAACAAGATTTATGTTGATATTGAAGTTTCAGCGGACGGTGCACTGACTTTGGAGGAGTCTCATAAGATTGCTCATGAAGTTCACGACACGCTTGAAGCGCACGAAGAGCTGCGAATTAAGCATGCCCAAGTTCATGTCAACCCAATTAAAGAAGAGCCAATTTGCAAGAACTAGGTTAAATCGTTTGGAAATATTTTCCTGTTTTGTTAAAATCGGAATTACTATATTTCGACAAATTTTGACAAGGGAAGAGTGAGTGATGAAGAGTTTTGGGTTGAGAAAATTTGGTGGAATTTTTTTGTTGTTTGTGGTTGTGGTGTTTTTGCTGACAGCTGGAGCGGGTTTTGATTTTGATGTTGAGATGCTTGGTGGCGGAATGCTCTTGGCGAGTTCTCAATTTGGGAGACCTCCTGAAAACATGCCAGAAATCGTTGAACCACCTATAGACAACGAAAGCAAAAATTCTGAAAGCAAAAATTCGGAGAACGAAAACAAGGAAGAGAAGTCGAAAGAGAAATCGAAGGATGATGTGGATGTCCCGTCGTTTTCAACACCTCCGGAAACAGTTATTGAAGTAGGTGATGGGAGCATCTCCTCTACAACTTTGGATGGAGACGACAATCAGAGCAAAGGCTGGTTTATGGAAAAAATTGGTTGGACAGGAATTTCAATTGGCTCGGTTTTTGTGTTGGTTGTTGGGTTCTCTGTTTTTATGACTCATAAATCAATGCGAAGAAAGACAAAATAGACAATATATAGGTATTTTGAAATCTGACGCAAGCGAAAAATGGCTTGCGTTTTTTGGGGGTTTTAATTTTGAAATCTCTAATAATTTTGTTACAAATAGAACAAGATAGAACGAGCAAGTGTGCCGTTTTAAATGCCAAAAAAAGAGGAGGGTTACGTAGATGCTCGCATTTGCTGGAAATATATCAAATTCCTTGGGCAGTGTCATGGGTTCATTTAGCGGACTTATTGATTCACTTTCTTTCATAGGAAGAATTCTTAGCTGGGCGTTAGGAAAAGTTATGGAAGTTGTTTTCAACTTCATTATGGCGATTGTCGACCTGATTATCATGGTTGTTATCATGATATATGTGTATCCGGCAGTTGTACCTGCGCTTTATAGTATCTTCATGCTTTGCTATGTGTTATTCATTATGCCATTCTTCCTTATTATAGACTTCTTGGAAATGTTCTTCAGAAGATTGGCGGGACTTCATGGAGCAATTGAGCTAGGCAGTGGATATGCTGGAGTTGGGGTTGAATCTACAACAAGAACAAACCCAGAAGCCGGCGTTGACTTAGTGCTATTATTTATTCAATCACCAATGGTATGGAACGTGTTCCTATCACTTGGTCTAGTTGCAGTTGCGCTTCTTGGAATTTCAACACTTATTGCAATTTTAAAATCAGAATGGAACTTTGAAAAAGAAGGAAACGCAAAAGGTCCAATCTTCGGAAAAGCAATCAAAGCTTTGCTGTTGTTCTTTGCGGTTCCAGCTTCGGCATTCTTCGGGGTTATGTTTGCAAACATGATTCTTAGAGTTATTGACCAAGCAACAAGACAAGACGGCAATGTTTCTATAAGTGGTATGTTGTTCTATACAGCAGCACAGCGTGGAAACAGACTTATGACCAATGAAAACTTTGCCTTTATATGGCATCACTCTCGACTTGCAAGTTTAGGC
>WQZR01000004.1 GCA_009780625.1 Bacillota bacterium
ACATTTGCAACATTTTGGGCAACAAGTTTTTACTTCTTTTTTCTTTTCTGCCATAATATTCTCCTTTTGTTTTTGATGCTAGCATTGTATTACTATTTTATTAAACTGCTAGACTAAAGGCAAGAGAATTTTGACCACAAATAGTTGTATGTCGCTACTTTTAGTTGTATTTTTATTTTTGCTTTTTGTAGCCCTTTAATGCAACTGAAATTTGGTCTGCGCAACTTGTTCCATTTCTGCAGTTGTTGCCTTCAAAAATTTCAATAACTTCGTCTATATGCTTACCTTTCACAACTCTAGCCAAAAGACCATTTTGACCTTGACACCCGCCGTATAGTTTAACTCCAATAATTCTGTCGTCGTCCCCCACTTCAATTTGCATTTGCTGCATGCAGATTCCCACTGGACGATATTCAATAAGTTTTGACATATGTTTTCACTCCTTTCCTAATACTCTAGTATACCAAAAGAATTTTCCAATTTGCTTGACAATTTATGCGATTTTGGGTAAAATAACTTTCGTATTCTAAAAACCTTAAAATACATGATTCGCTAGCTCAGCTGGTAGAGCATATCACTTTTAATGATAGGGTCCCGGGTTCGAGCCCCGGGCGAATCACCACCAATTTAGGGGTATAGCCAAGTGGTAAGGCAACGGGTTTTGATTCCGTCATTCGCAGGTTCGAACCCTGCTACCCCTGCCACATAAAAAAGGGCTTTCGCCCTTTTTTTATTCTTGAGTTTCTTCTGTCTCTTCTTCGTTTTCTTTTGTTGGCATTTCGTCTGCGGTTGCAATATCGAAGAATATTGTTTTAACTTTGTGATACCACTTTTGTTTTCCAGTTCTAATTCGTCTAATCTCACGCTCTCGTCTGATTTGTTCTCTAAGTTCTGCTTTCTTTTCAAACTCTTCGTCATCACCTGTTGCAATGTCGCCTAGAGTTTTTGCAAAGTCAGTTTTCTTAAATCTGTTGAACAGTTTTTTATATGCTGGCATTCTGTAGACAGTTTTGTCTGCTGGCTCGAATCTCTTCTTTTTGTAGTTGTTGTATGAAACACGCGCAACAACAATCAAGATTGCAAGTCCAAGAAGAATTGAAGGAATGTATAGCCAGTTAAATGGGTCTGGCTCTGGTGTGAAGTCGTCTGGTGGAAGTGGTGGAAGTGGAAGTTCCGCTGCTTCTATGATGTTCAACCTTGCAGATGTTGGAGTCATTGGTGGAACTTTTGCTGCTTCAAACTCTTCTCTTGTGATTATTTCTGCTTCAATTGTGTTTATGAAAACGTTTCCAATTGCTCTGTGTCCGTCAGTTCCCACATCTATGTTCAGCCTAACGTCACTTGCAGTCGTTCTTCCAATGTAGAAACTGTGTTCAATAAAGCCATCTGTTGTTCCTCTGATTCCGCTGAACGCATTATCTCCACCAAGACCTGTAAGTTCAATATTTAAACCAAGCGGGTTCTGAGCCGTTGAAAGATGGTCATTCTCAACTGTCAGTCTTTCTGTTTGAACAAAAATTCTAACGCGATAGAACTCTTCTGAAGAGAAGGTGAAGTTTGTGTTGTATGACAAACTTGTCACGCTTGGTGTTATGTGCCTGATTTTTAGAATGTTTGGAATGTTTGGGTTTACTGGAGCTATGCCTTGAAGTTCTCCCGGAACGCCAGTTCCAGCTGCAGTGAACACACCAATGTCGTGTGCTTGTGCGGTTGTTTCAGTTGTGAACATTGAAGCACGTCTAAGGAAGTCTCCATGGAAAACTTCGGTTGCTGCGTTGAAATTTTCACGCTTAAGATTTATTATGCGTGTTTGGTTTGTGTCTAGAATTTGTGCATCGAAATCTGTTTTTGATATGTCTTCAGACCTAACCATATCAAAGAAAACTCTTCCCTCTGCACCTTGTCCATCTTCATCTTTTCCAAGATGTAAAACAACTTGTGCGTCAACTGGAGTTATTCCAGCACCAATAAAGAATGAATATGTTTGCCAGCCTTGACCATTTGGAGAAGACAAAACTGTCAATTCGCCTAGTCTTAGGCCTCCAAGCGTTTGCACTGTTATGTATGAATTTCCAACTGCCTGTGGTCTGTGAACGCGAACATCAATTCTAGAGTGACTTCCTTGTGCAACAAAGAAACTTTCACTTGAGAAACTTTGATGCGTCCTCACGTTTCCGTTGCCCATATAAAGCACATTGTTTGAAGGAACAGCCGTTGCACTCTGAAGTTCTGTAAGACCTGGGTTTATTAGATGAGGAACAGTGTTTTGGAAGTGAGTTGGGTTTGTGTTTACAATTCCAAACTCGATTCTTCTATCTTTTCTTTCTCTCTCAAGTTCTATTTCACATGCTGTGTGCGACCAATTTGAAACTGCCGCAATTGGATATACAACATGTGCACTTGGTGTGTTGTCAGACCACTCGATAGAATCAACTCTAACAAACCCACCATTTGAAATTCTTGAAGAACCCGAACCTTGAGCACTCAAAACAACTCTTGTGCTTCTTTGTAGAGCATGTGTTGCTTGCCTTTCTTCTTCGGTAAGCATAATCAGTTCAACATCATCAAAAGCAACCCAGCCAGCAACATATTCTGTTTCTGTTCCAAGAGCTAGAGCAATTCTTCCTTCTGTTATGAAGTGTGAGTGTCCTTCGATTATGAATGAATATCTTTGCCAACCATTTCTGATTTCTGCATTAGATGATTCGATGCTGATTGATGTGCGGTTTGCTCCGCTTTCTTTTTGTTCTTTAAGTGTTGATTTGTTCACTTCTTCAAGTTTGTCTTCGCTATCATATTGGAAATAGTTTGTCACTTCAAAGACTGCAGATGCAATTCCTGTTGTGTTTGTTCTTGCCCAAACAGAAAGCATATATATTCCTTGCATTGAAATGTTGAAAGGGTTAGACGCAATTTCAACAAATGCATGGTTCTCTGCTGTGTCGTTTTGTGTGTTGAACAAAAGTGCATGAGTGTTTCCAACGCTTCCGTTTGAACCAAGCGGAATGTTTTCGTCGTTAAATCTAAGGTTTGTTGAGCCTGAAACTTCGTGGCGAAGAATTTGTGCTGGTCCTTCGGATTTTGAATTGATTTCAAATTCACTAACTTGACCTTGCCCTGCAATTGTGTCGCCTAACTCGTCGCTGAAACCAAAGTTAAACCCTGGAGTGCTGTTGTCTAGAACAACTCTGTTGTTTTTGTCTACGCTTACAAATCTTTCAAAACCATCTCTAAGCGCTGCTGTTGCTTGAAAGAAATCGTGTTCTGAATATTCCCACGTTTCAAGTCTGTCAAAAAACACAGCACCAACAGTTGAATGATTTCTGCCACCAAGCCAAAGTTCCAAACTTACGTCTTTACTCATAACTGTGTTTGTTTCAATAAAGAATGTAAATTCACTCCATCCTCCACGGCTTGCAGGAAAGAAATATGACAAGATGAAATCTTCGTCTGTGTCTGGCAATGTGTGGTCAACTAAATATGCGCTAAATGCTCCGCCAGGAATTTCTCCCACTCCGCCAGAGTGAGCCCAGAATGTGATTGAATAGAAACTGTTTGCTTGCAAGCTGATGTTTGCACTTCTAAAACCAACAGATGCTGGAACTGAAGGGTGCTCTGCGTGCATAACCAAAATGTTGTCGTTTGGTCTGTCTGGCCTTGTTCCTGAAGGGTTGTCCACTTTTGTGATTTCTCTGTCCCATCTTGTGCCGGTTTCTGCAACACCATAGATTACTGCATCTGTTCTGCTTCCTTCAATTTTTGCCCATTCTGTTGGAAGCGCAAGTCTGTTGCTCCCTTGTGCTGAACTTTGGTCGAAGTCTGGGTTTGAAATTGAAATGCTGTTTGCGATTGTTGGTGCACTTGTGTTGAATATATTGTTGTTATTTCCAAAAGGACTGAATGTTACAAATGCAAAAAGAGGCAGAAAATATACTGCCGCAAGTGAAAGTACGATTGTGCCTGTTGTTAAAAATTTTCTAAGTTTAGTCATTTTCATGTAATAAAATATATTGCCCTTTTACAGTACATTTGATTATAACAAAAACTACGAAATGTCGCAAACGAATACATAATAGATTTCTATTTGGAGAAACTAAATTTATGAAAGAATTTAAGGAACACAAGAAATTTATCGACCATATTTCAAAGCAAGTGCAGAAGATGACTAAAAACATGCCAAAGCCTGTTGTTGTCATAAGTGGAGCAAGCGGAAGTGGAAAAAGTTATAATGCAAAGCTTATAAAAAAAGAACTTGCAAATATGGGCATTTCAGCAACCATGCTTTCTATGGATGATTTTTATATGGGCATTTCTAGAATATGTGTAAGCAAAGTAAATCAAAAACAGTTTGGAAACATGCTAGATGCAGACGAGCTTTCTGCCATCGTTAAATCTGTAATTGGACACATTCCGTATGAACACAAGTTTTCCAAAGATAATAAGGCAAAACTTGCAAAAGCTCTAAAGAACAAAGTCGACACAAAAATTTTTATTGATAGACTGGAATATGAATACCGAAACATAGATTTTGATGACCCAGAGATTATTGACACAAAGCAGTGTGCAGAGCTTATTGAAGCCATTCGAAGAGATGAAGAACATGTCTACACCCCTCACTATTCTAAAATCATAAGTGAACAAGATGATGCCTTAAAAACAAGAATAAATGCAAAGGCAACAGAGGTTATTATCTGCGAGGGTTTATATACAATCTGCGACAAGTTTCTTGGCTTCCTAAACCCGAAAAATACACTTAAAGTTTTTATTGATGCAGACAAGAAAACAACAATGTATCGCCGTTTGAGGCGAGATATTGCCGAGGGCGGCACAAGCATGGGTCTTGAGCAAACTTTCAACTCTCTTTTCCTTGCCGTAATTCCGGGCTATTTGAGATATATAAAACCCTGTAAAGATAACGCCGACATTGTGTTTATAGACAGAGTTGGCAAGATTGAAGCACAAGGAAATAAAATTGAAGTTACGCTTCGATACCCCATAACTGAAGCAAATGTCAGGCTTCTAAAATCAAACCCAAACACATTTAAATATGTACATTCATCGATGCAAACGGACTACTATTTCACACAGGCAGACGAGCAATATAACTCCAAAAATTTTATTATGAGGCTTAGAATTGAAGACGGCAAAATTGGCAAAATTATTCTTCGTTTTAGAAACATGACAAAAGATGCAAACCTTTTCTACACCCTGCCTTTTAACCTAACCAAAGAAGGTGCACAAAAGTTTAAACAAAGTCCAGAAGAGTTTATTTCCAAACTAGAAAGAATCAATCTAATCCACGATTTGGTTGTCACAAAAAAACGTGAGACGTATATGTATGAAGACAAAACATGCCTGCTTGATTATGTGGGCGATAAGATTTATTTCAATTTGAACGAAGAATTTACATATAAAGAAATCGGTCTAGTAACTGCGCTTTTGGACCTTCCTAAATACACCAAAGAAACTTACTACGACGAATTTAGGCTTAATGATTCCAAAAGCAACAAGTAGCACCCCAAAACAAAGCAACGAAACAGTTCCGCCAATAAGCCCTGGAATAAAAACTGCACTCACTCCGCCAAATAGGTTATATGTCAATCTGCCGATTGCACCTGTTAGTATTGTGAAAATTGTAAGAAGCAAAAATGTTTTGATGTTTACAAGACTTTCGCCGCCTTTGATTTTAAGTTCTTTATCGATTAGAATTAGATTTAAAACACTGCCAACCGTTGCCATAACACCAAAACCTAGCCCCAAAGCCCCTATTCCCAAAACTTGTGGCAAAAACCAAATTGCAATAAGCAAGAACACCGAAGAAATAAGCCCGTTCACAAAGCCCCAAGCTTCTTTTCCAAGGCTGTTTAGAATACTTGAGGTTATGGCAGCAATGCCCATCGGCACCATCACCCAGGCAATTTGTGCAACCAATTGCCCTGCTTCTTTGTTGTTAAACAAAACAATTCCAATTGGCTCGCCAACGGCTATAAACAGTGGAAGCAATAGAAAACTAAAAATAAGAACAAAGCTGATTGCAGAAACGCATTTCTCACGGGTTTTTGCTTTATCTCCAAGGTTTGATGAAATATCTGGAATGAGAGCCATTGCAAGACTGCTTGTGATTGCAGAAGGAAACAAAAGAAGTGGAAACACCATGCCCATCACAATTCCAAGGCTTGCCATGGCTTCTGATTCTGTGAAGCCAACAGCCATAAGCCTAAGCGGAATGATGAAGCTCAAAAGCGGAATGCTTAGGCTTCCAATAAGTCTAAGTGCCGTCACAGGCCCTGCAGATTTAAGAAGAGGAAGAAAAGCAGATTTTGGGTTTTTGAGCCTTCCCCCTGCTCTCCAATATAAAATGGCAGAATATACCGCAGACATGATGCAAGCAATGCTTAAACTTATACTACTCCATATAGCCTTATGTTCAGGAGGTGCTGAACTGAAGAATATGAAGATTATAATCACTGCAATCAAAACACGTGCGGCTTGTTCGAACAGTTCTGTGATTCCCACTGCAAAAAAGTTCTTTTTGCCCCAGAGATAGCCCCTGAAGATTGAATAGAAACAAGAAAAGAAGATTGCGGGAATAAGTGTGATGATGATTTGATAACTCAGTTCGTTGTTATCGAATATGTTCATGAACACAGGTTTAAACAAAAGCATGATTACGGTCGAGACAACGCAAAGGAACATTCCAACGATTAGGGCGGCACTTACATATGTATGTGCACGACTGTAGGGGTCGCTGTCCTCAGCGACCCTTCGCGGGGCGTTGGGGACAACGCCCCCTACTTCGGCAGTGAAGCGTGAGAGCGTTACGGTGAGCCCAGATGTTGTGAGAGTTATGAATACCATAAACACAGAGAACGCAAGTTGATAATAACCCAAGACTTCTGCCCCAAGTTGGTGGCTTAGAAAAATTCTAAACACAAAACCAAAAATTTTGGTTAGTGCCATAAAAACCATAATCAACATAACGGATTTAAAAAGGTGGCGTATGCTCATACATTATTTAATGAATTTCATATAATATTTTATGAAGATTTACCGAATTGAAAAAAGCGAAACGCTTGAAGAAATTGCGAGAAGACACGGCACAACTGTCGACAGATTGTTAGATGATAATATGCACATAGAAACAGGCGAGCACGGCGATGTGCTCCTTATTAATGTAGGGGCTGCATCACCATGCAGCCCAGGGTCGCATAGTGATGCGACCCCTACAACATACATAGTCAAACCCGCAGACACATATAAAAAAATAGCCCATGCCCTGAATATTCCAGAACACGAGCTTAGAGAATTAAACAATAACGAGCATTTGTTTATTGGGAAACAATTAGTTAAAAAACTCAATCCAAAAAGTTCCGACTGAAATATTTATCAAATTGCCGTCTGAATTATATCTTCTAACAATATCATCTTGATGCGAAGCATGTACAACTCTTGTTGTTACAAATGGATTTCTTTCCATAGTTGCAGTAGTAACTGTTATTTTATTTCCACTAACTTGGACAATCTGATAGTATTTCTCAATACTTATAATTTCAACACGGTATCGTTCAGAGCTATTACCAACTCCTACATATCCACCAACAAACATCCACTCATCCTGTCTAAAGCCAGCTGGGAAAACTCCATCCCTTGTTAGACTATATGCTGCAAAGCCATTATCACTTAAAGTATTGTACAGTGTTCCAGTACCAGTACCATTCCCTAACCAAAACCGCCAGCCCATTGCGTTATATTCTGCACTATCAATAGGCTCCCACTCTGCCTGCGGTGCAAATCTTAATAAATAAAATGATGTTAAAGTTGTAAAGCTAGAGCCACTAGCATCAATTATCCTAAAAGCATTCCCACTAATTCCACTTAAATTAGCTGGATTCTGTGTTGGGCATTTGCAACCATCACAGCCGTTATTTCCGCACGCAACTAGAATAAATGGTATCACTAGAACAAACGCCAATAAACTTGTTAATTTCTTAAACTTCATACCTATCTCCTAATGGAATTAGTTTAACATATATAACTAAAAAATGAGCCCATGCTCATTTTTTAATTATTTGTTTTGGCTTACACCCATTGAAGTTCAACAGTTGTTGCAACGTCTCCGCGTCTGATATCTTTTCTAACAATTCTAAGATATCCGCCGCCTTGCCCAACTTCTTTTCTTCTCTTGTCATACTTTGGTGCATATACGTTGAAAATCTTTTCAAGAATTGGGTGGTTTACATCGCCTGTTCTTTCTTTGAACGCTTGAGGTGTTTCTTTTTTAAGACGAAGTTCTGGTTTGTCGTAAACATATGCTGCAATTTTTCTTCTTGCTGCAAGTTTTTTAACGCCATCGTTTTGAACCTCTTTCTTTTCTTTTGTTTTCTTTCCATCTTCAATCACGTTTTTCTTTACTGTAACCGTGTCTTGATATGTGTCCATTGCAACTGTAAGAAGTTTTTCAGCAACACGTTTAACCGATTTTGCTCTTGCTTCTGTTGTTTCAAGCTTGCCATACCAGAAAAGGTCAGTCACTTGTCCGCGAATTAAAGCTGTTCTTTGGTCTGTTCTTTTTCCTAATTTTGCGTTTGACATGTTTGTCTCCTTATTCTAATTCTTCTTTGAAGTTTAGTCCGTATGACAAAATCTTTTCTTCGATTTCTTCGAATGATTTTTGCCCTAGGTTTTTAACTTTCATGATTTCGCTTCTTGTGCGTTTTGTCAGGTCTTCAATTGTTTTGATTCCTGCTCTAACAAGTGCAGAGTGGCTTCTTGTTGTTAAATCCATATCGTCGATTGTCATTTCAAGAAGTTTAACTGATTGGTCTTGCTCTTCTACTTTAAGAATTGTTAGACCTGCAATTGTGCTGCTGATTTCAACAAACATGTTTACGTGCTCAACAAGAGATTTTGCTGCAAGTGCTGTAATTTCAGCTGCAGGCTTACTTCCATTCGTTGTCACTTCTAGAACAAGTCTGTCGAAGTTCATGTCTTGTCCAACACGCGCGCCTTCAACCACATAGTTAACTGCTTTAACTGGTGAGTATAGTGCGTCCACTGGAATATAGCCAACTTCTCTTTCTGAAACTTTTTGTGTGCTTGCTGGAACATATCCTCTTCCAACTGTCACAAAAATTTCCATGTCAACATTTGCATCGTCTTCTGCTGTAAACAAAAGAAGTTCTTTGTTGATGATTTCAACTCTGTCGTTGAATGCGATGTCTTTTGCATAAACTGGACCCGCACCTCTCTTAACAAGTTTAAGTTTTTCTTCGAAGTTTGTGTCCGTGCTGTTTGCTTTAACTGCAACATCTTTAAGGTTTAGAACGATTTCAACGATGTCTTCTTTAACACCTTTAATTGTTGAATATTCGTGCATGATGTTGTTGATTTTAACTCCGCTGATTGCAGCTGATGGAAGTTCTGATAGAAGAACTCTTCTTAGAGCGTTTCCAAGAGTTGTTCCGTATCCTTGAGTTAGAGGTTGCACTGTAAATTTTGCCACCTTTCCATTTTCTGACTCAACAACTTTGATTTCTGGTTTATTTATTTGCATCATTTTTTTATTCTCCTTAATTGCTAGTCCTAGATTGTTAGGCTGTACCCAAGAGCTAAGATTCTAGCTATATGCATTATTATTTTGAATACAATTCGATGATTAGGTTTTCTTTAACTTGAAGGTCGATGTCTTCTCTTGTTGGTTCAGAAATAACCTTTCCTGTTAATTTTGCAGAGTCAAAACTAACCCACTTTGGAGTTACAATTTTTGCACCCTTAAGTTCTGTGAAGAACTTGTTTGCTTTTTTTGTATCTTTAATTTTGATGATGTCGCCCGCTGACACTTGGTAGCTTGGAATGTTTACGTTCTTTCCATTTACTTGAATGTGTCCGTGGTTAACAATTTGTCTAGATTCGTCGCGTGATGCGCCAATGCCCATTCTATATACAACGTTGTCTAGACGAAGTTCTAGAAGTTTAAGCATTTTTTCACCTGTTACTTCTTTGCTTCGAACGGCTTCTTCGTAGTAGCCTTTAAATTGTCTTTCTAAAACGCCATAGAAACGTTTTGTTTTTTGTTTTTCTCTAAGCTGTTGACCATATTCCGTTACTTTGATTTTCATCTGAGCTTTTGGACCTGGTGTCAACTCTTTTTTTCCTTGAGACGCTGCACGTCTGTCGAATGTGCATTTGTTGCTTGTGCATCTTTCGCCTTTAAGGAAAAGCTTCGAACCTTCTCTTCTGCACAGTCTGCAGTCTGCTCCTGTATATCTTGCCATTAGATTCTTCTCCTTTTAGGTGGTCTGCAACCATTGTGTGGTATTGGAGATACATCCTTAATTTCTGTAACTGTAAGCCCTGCTTCTGCCATTGCACGAATGCTTGTTTCTCTGCCTTGGCCTGGACCTTTGATTTCAACTCTAACCGATTGCATGCCTCTTTCTTTTGCAACAGTTGCTGCAGCAAGAGCTGCTTGTTGTGCCGCAAAAGGAGTTTGCTTTCTAGAGCCTTTGTATCCAATTCTTCCTGGAGAAGACTGGCTTACAACGTTGCCCTGTTCGTCAGCAATTGTTACAATCGTGTTATTTGAAGTTGATTGAATATGAGCAACACCACGTGCAGTTACTTTGATGGTTTTTTTAGCTTTCTTTGGTGCTACTTTTTTCTTAATTGGTTTCTTATCTGACACTTTTTATTACTCCTATTTCTTTTTATTTTTTGTTGAAGCCCCTGAACTTCTTGGTCCTTTGTGACTTCTTGCGTTTGAGTGCGTTCTTTGCCCTCTTACTGGCAATCCTTTTCTGTGACGGATGCCTCTATAGTTTCCAACATCTGTTAGAGCTTTTATATCTAGACCAACTTTTTTCTTAAGGTCTCCCTCAAGCAAAATTCCGTGCGTGTCGCAATAGTCTTTAATATTTCTAACTTGTTCTTCAGTTAGGTTTTTGCAACGAATGCTTTCGTCTATTTTTAACGCTTCCAAAATTTCTTTGCTTTTTGGCTTACCAATTCCATAGATGCTTGTTAGGCCGATTAGAACTCTTTTTTCTGCTGGTAAATCTACACCTGCTATACGAGCCATATTTCTGGTTCTCCTTGTTGATTTTTGTTTTTTATTTAGAAAATGTGATTAGCACTTTTACTAATCACTTTTTTTGTTTATTTAATTTATTTTGTTTTATGTTTTAGATGGGAGTTTCTCAGCATTTCTAAGAATCTAAGTTGCCGCGGAGATTCTTACAAACAGCCAAAAAGCAAGGTTACCCTTGTCTCTGCTTATGCTTTGGTGTTTCGCAAATGATTAAAACTTTGCCGCTTCTTTTTACCGTTTTGCATTTAGGGCAAATTGGTTTTACGCCTGCTCTTACTTTCATTTTACTTCTCCCTCCATGTTATTCTGCCTTTCGACAAATCGTATGGACTCATTTCAAGTTTAACTTTGTCACCAGCAATAATCGTGATGCGATTCATTCTAAGTTTGCCGCTGATGTGGCACGAAACAATGTGCCCATTTACGAGTTTAACTTTGAATTTGCTGCCTGGTAGAACCTCGTCGATAATACCTTCTGTGATAATTAAATCATCTTTCGCCATAAAACATATAAGTATATCATAAGCCCATAATTTTGACAAGTCTTTTTTAAAAGACGAATAAGTTTTGCATCAAAACCCTCTTCGCTTTTTATCAATATTTTGAATATAATGATAGAATAAAAGAAACACATTAGGGGGCACAAATGATACACAAAAATATGCTGGAAACTATAGGCAATTCGCCTGTGATTGAACTTGAGAGAGTTGTGAAGAAACATAATATAAAGGGCGAGATTTATGCAAAGATTGAGTTCTTCTGCCCTGGACTCTCCAAAAAAGACCGCATTGCAAAGCATATGATTCTTCAAGCTGAAAAAGACGGAAGTTTAAAACCTGGTCAAACAGTGATTGAACAAACAAGTGGAAACACTGGAATTGGTCTTGCCGCAGTTTGTGCGGTTAAGGGCTATCCTTTTATTGCAGTTATGAGCGAAGGAAACTCTTTTGAACGTATTGTTATGATTAAACAATTTGGCGGAAAAGTCCATCTTGTGAAGCAACACCCAGACAGCGAAAAAGGCAAAGTTAGTTCTGCTGATATGGAACTTGTGGAAAAAGAATTCAATCGCCTATCAGAAGAAATTAAGGCATACAAAGTTGGGCAATTTTATAATGTGGAAAACGCAATGGCTCACTATCACACAACAAGCAAAGAAATAATAAAAGATTTGCCAAACATTGACGCATTTTGTGATTATGTTGGAACTGGCGGAAGTTTTGAGGGTATTGCAAAAGGGTTGAAAGAATATAAAAAAAGCATTCAATGCTTTCAAGTTGAGCCTGCTCATGCAAAACACATAATTCAAGGCGGTGGCTATTTTAAAACACCGCCATTTGCAGACAGCAAAAACTGCGATGGAAAAATTGTCATAAGCGACAAAGAAGCACTATATTGGGCAAAAGAACTTTCCGAAGTTGAAGCAATTGCAGGCGGAATTTCGTCTGGAGCAAACCTTGCCGCTGCAATTTCTTATCTAAAGAAAAACCCAGGCAAATCTATTGTCTTTTTGGTTAACGACCCTATGCTTAAATATATGTCTGCCCCAGATATACAAAACTGGGATTCGATTAAATAGTCAGAACTTCAACGCCGTCTTTGGTTATAACAACTGTGTTTTCATAGTGCGCGGAAAGTTTTCCATCGGCTGTCACAACAACCGACACATTTTGCCCGCCTCTAAATTCAACTTGCCATGTACCTTCGTTAATCATAGGTTCAATTGCAAGTGTTTGACCCTCAAGCAATGTTCCACCGTTTCCTTTATATCCGTCGTAGTTAAGCACGTGCGGCTCCATGTGAAGTTTTTCTCCAATGCCGTGCCCCACCATTTGCCTCACAACACTGAAGCCATTAAGCTCAGCATGTTTCTGACAAGCTTTGCCTATTTCGTTAAGTTTGCTTCCTGCTTTAATATTTTCTATTGATTTAAAGAAACATTCTTTTGTTACATCTATAAGTTTTTGTGCATTTTTAGAAATTTTTCCAACTGGAAATGTTCTTGCTGCATCTGCGTGCACGCCGTTTATAACTGCACCAACGTCAATACTTAGAATATCACCTTCTTCTAGCTTTCTGTCGCTTGGTCTGCCGTGCACAACTTCTTCGTTGATTGATGCACAAATTGTGTATGGAAAGCCTTGATAGCCTTTAAACGATGGTTTTGCTCCTTGCTTTAAGATGTGCATCTCAACCGCCGCATCAATTTCTCTTGTGGTGACCCCAACTTTAGCCATTTTTTCAGCGACCAAAAGAGCCTCGGCAACAATCTTGCCGGCTTTTCTCATGTCATTAAGTTTTTTGGGGCTTAAAATTTTTATCATGATAACCCTGCCTCAATAAGTATTTCCAAAATTTTTTTAAGAACAACAATAATTGGTTTATTGTTGTCAACCTCATAGAGAATTTTTCTGTTCTCTTTTCTTTCCATTTCTCTAACCAACTCCAAAAGCGGAAGTGTTTCTGTTTCAAAAACTTCTTTTCTGTGAAGAATTGCCTCAGTTGTTGCATCGTCTCTTTGATATAGTTCACCATCGCAAACCATTGGTTTTTCGTTTTGGTCTTTAAGAACCTTAGGGCATTTTTTTGTTTTGATAATTGCCTTGCCTTCTGGGGTTCTGTCGTCGTATTGCTCTCTGCAGATTTTGCAAACCCATCTAGATTGTTGACGTCTAATCATTTCTTCTGTTGGAATTGTTAGATGAAAAACTAAATCTATTCTAACATCCTTAACAAGTGCATTCCATCTGCCAATTGAACGCGGATAGCCATCTAGAACCGAATTCTTTTTGCTGCTTAGAAGATGCCCCATTGTTGCTTCAATTGAAATCTCTTCTTTAACAAGTCCACCTTCTGCCATTGTTTTTCTAACATATTCGCTGTGTGGATGTGTCGGGTCGCTGGCAATTTGTTTTAGAAGTGTGCTTGTAATCACGTGGTCGCGGTTTAGAAGTTCTGAAATCTTCTTTGAAAAGAGCCCTTTCCCAGCTCCTGGCACTCCAAACATAAGTATTGTTGATTTTTGTTTAGACATTCAATCTCCTTGCTCTGTATAGTTTAACACTTTTGTTTTAAATAATGAGTTATTTTTTTGCAAGACTAGGAGAGCAAGATTTTATCGAGGCGACACGTATACAGATATACGTTAGCCTTGAGAAAAACGCTGCTCGACAACGTATTGTAAAAAAAGAGCCATTATTTGCCTAACAGCTCTTTTAGTTTTTTTAGCATCTCTTCTCTAACTTCTTCCACCGTGCCTGCCGCATTGACATCGAGAACAATACTTCTTCCGTCTTTTGTTTTCATTTTGCGATATTTTTCAATCAATGGTTCTGTGCTTTCTTTATAAATTTGAATTCTTTGTTTGATTGAGTTTATATCGTTATCGTCGTCCCTTCTGATTCCTGCTCCACCACATTTGCAAATTGGTCTTTTCTTTTCGTCGCACATCGTAACTTTTTTGCCACATGTTCCACAATTAAATCTGCTTCTAAGTCTTTCAACAAGTTCTTCTTCTGGTGCAAAAAGTGCAACAACTGCAACTGTGTTTAGCATTTGTGTTGCAGCATCAAATTGCTTTTCGTTTCTTGGATAGCCATCTAGCAAAAAGCCTTTTGCATCTGGGTTGTGTCTAACTTCTTTTTCTGCAAGTTTGTTTGTGATTTCATCTGGTGCAAGCTCTCCTCTGTCTGTATATTGCTTTGCCAAAATTGCTTGCTTATCTTGCCTTTTGAATGCCGCTCTATATAAATCTCCTGGAGCGATTACGTGAAAACCATATTCTTGCACTATAAAAGCACCTTGAGTTCCTTTTCCAGTTCCTTGCATTCCCATAATCACAATTGCATCTTTTCCGTAGTTATGCATACACACTTCCTTTTAACACTGCATTATACTATTTATTGACTTTATTTAGAAATTAAAAAAAGCCTTTCGGCTTTTGTTAATTATTTGTTTAGGAAACCTCTATATTGTTTTGATAGAAGCTGAGCCTCAAGTTGTCTGTTGAATTCTAGTGCAACTGTAACAACAATCAGAAGCCCGGTTGCAGAGAAAGAGTTTACAAGAAGGTTTGAAAGACCTGCGTCTCCTGCTAGTCCTTTAAACACAAGTGCTGGAACTAGAGCAAGAGTTGCTAGGAATATTGCTCCAAAGAATGTTATTCTGTTTGTAACTTTCTTTAGATAGTCCACCATTGGTTTTCCTGGACGAATTGTTGGAATAAATCCACCGTTTTGTTGAATTTGTCTTGCAACATCTTCTGGGTTGAAAATCAATTGGTTATAGAAGAATGTGAAACCAAAAATCATAACTGACGTAATCACAATATATGGCCAGCTTCCCATACCCATATAGTCGGAATACCATTCGTATGCTGTCGATGTTGGCCAGAACATAGCCATCATGATTTGTGGAAGACCCACAATTGCCATTGTGAAAATGATTGGCATAACCCCTGAAGAGTTGATTTTGATTGGAATGTGCGTTGCTTGTCCACCATACATTTTTCTGCCACGCATCTGGTTGCTGTATTGAACCGGAATTTTTCTTTGAGATAAGTCAATAAATACAATTGCTGTAAAGATTACGAGAACGGCAACAAGGAAGATTAGAATGTTCCATAGATAGTTTAGGTTTCCATCAACTGCACCCTCTGCAGCTCTATATAGCATTGTTCCTGCTGTTGACAAAATACCAACAAAAAGGATTAAACTTAGCCCGTTTCCAACACCTTTCTCGGTGATACGTTCTCCAAGCCACATAACAAACAAACCACCCGCCACAAGAAGCATAACAACAATCACGCCCGTCACCCATTCTGGTGCACCTTGCCAAACACCTCTAAACAACAATCCGTCGGAGTTGAAGGCAAGAACAATACCCACCGCTTGCGCAATACTCATAACCAGAGTACCGATTCTTGTATACATCTGAATTCTTTTCTTTCCAGCATCACCTTGCTTAGACATTGCTTGCCAGCTTGGGATGATGAAGGTCAAAAGCTGCACGATAATGCTCGAGTTAATATATGGAGCAACACCCAGAGCTAAGATAGCACCGTTTTCAAGTGCACCCCCAGAAATACTGCTTAGAAGTTCGAAGAAACCACCTTCTCCAACAACACCCGCTGCGAACTGCGCAACGTCTACACCAGGAAGCGGCATCCAAGCACCGATTCTATAAATGAAAAGTAAAATCAATGTAAAAATCATTTTCTTTCTTACATCTTTACTTTTAAACGCATTAACCAAAGTTTGTAACATTTCTAAATAAAACCCCTTATCAAGTTATTGACATCAATAAAACATTTTACCATATATTTAAATATTGTTGTATGTTTTTACAGAAGTTGTTGAGTATGTCTTTGTCTAACTTTTGGACGTTGGTCCACAATTTTTCCGTTCTCTCTGATTTCGAATGTTGTATATCTAAATTCTGGAAGTGCTCTTCTTAGCGAGAAAACCATTTGCACCAAGTTTTCCACCAATTGTTCGTTGCCGCTTCTTGTTCCGCCTGTTGGTGTTCTCATTGCTAGGTCTCTGATTGTTTTTTCAACTCTTGCCTTAACACCTTCCACATCATCTCTAGTTTTGTCTGTCAAAATCACGCGGCCAAACATGTGCATCTTCACGTTGTCAACTTTTGAAGAAATATTTCTAATAGAAAAAGGAATCACCGAAGACCTAAAATAGTTTGCCAACCATTCTATGTTTGTTGTTCCCATATCCATAGTATAAATTATACCCCCCGCTACCCCAATTGTCAATAGTGCATCAAAAAAACGCCGATGGCGTTTTTTGTTGTTTCCTATTTTTTTGCTGCAGGTTTTGCAGGTGTTTTTGCTGGAGCTTTTGCCGCTGGTTTTGCTGCAGGCTTAGCCGCTGCTGGTTTCGCTGCTGCTTTTGCAGGAGCCTTTGCTGGAGCCGCTTTCACTACTGCTGGTTTTGCCGCAGGCTTTGCTGCTGGCTTTGCAGTTGCCTTAGCCGGAACTTTCGCTGGAGCCGCCTTTGGCGCAACTTTTGGTTCTGGTTTTTTTGTTAAAACGATAATTTCAACTTTTCCGCCAGCTTTTTCAATTTTCTTTCTCGCGCCTTCAGTGATTTTGTGGCATCTGATTGTGTATGCTTTTTTAACATCGCCGTCACCTAGAATCTTAAGACCATAGTCTTCAAGTTTTGCAAACATTCGTTTTTCAAGAAGAAGTTCTGGTGTGATTACTTTTTCTGTGATGTTGTTTAGATAGCCAACGTTAACTTCTGTGTATACCTTTCTGAAGTTATTATAGAAGCCGATTTTTGGAAGTCTTCTTGTCATTGGGTTTTGTCCGCCCTCAAATCCAATTCTAACTCCGCCGCCACTTCTTGCGTTTTGACCTTTGTGTCCTTTACCTGAAGTTTTTCCAAGACCTGACGCTCTTCCACGTCCTAGTCTTTTCTCAGAAAATCTTGAACCTTTTCCTGGTCTTAGATTATGCATTTGAAGTTTACCTTCATTTGCTTTTGCTGCTGGCTTTTTGCTCACAGTTTTTGGTCCTTTAACTTTTGGAGTAACTGGAGCTTTTGCTGGAGCAGCCTTTGCAGCTGGTTTTGCTGCAGGTTTAGCAACTGCTTTTGCAGGCGCTGCTGGTTTTTTCGCTGCTGCTGACTTAGCCACTGGTGCTTTTGCCGCAGGTTTTGTTGTTGTTTTTTTTGCTTCTGCCATTTTGTTTTTTCCTTTTACTAAACGGGGAAAACTTTGTTAACCCCTCGCATTTGTTTTTTATTTTACTTCTTCAACTTTAATCATGTGTCTAACAACATGAACTTGCCCTCTTGATGCCGCGTTGTCTGGCATAAGGCGAGTGTTTCCTGGTCTTTTTAGACCTAGAGCCTGTATTGTTGCTCTTTGTTTTGGTGTGCAGCAAATTGTGCTTCTTACTAGAGTGATTCTCATTTGCTTTCCACTTGCAACAGGCTTTGCCGCTGCTTTTGGAGCAACCTTAACAGGAGCCGCTTTCGCTGGCGCTTTTACAGGTGCTTTTGCAACTGGTTTAGCTGCAGGCTTAGCAACCGCTTTTGCAGGTGCTGCTTTTGGGGCGGCTGCCTTTGCTGGTGTTGCTGGTTTTTTTGCTGCTGCTGGCTTTGCCGCTGGTGCTTTTGCCGCAGGTTTTGCTGTTGTTTTTTTAACTTCTGCCATATTATAACTCCTCCACCTTTTTGCCTCTAATTGCTGCAACTTGTTCTTTTGTTCTTAGTTTTGAAAGTCCGTCGATAACTGCTCTTGCCATGTTGATGTTGTGTCTTGAACCATAACTCTTGCAAGAAACGTTTTGAATTCCTGAAAGTTTGAAAATTGGTCTTGCCGCACCACCCGCAACAACTCCAGTACCTTCTTTTGCTGGGTTGATGTAGACAATGCTCGCTCCAAACTTACCAATAATTTTGTGTGGGATTGTGTGTCCATCAAGGTTGATTTTAAACATGTTTTTCTTAGCATCTTGAACTGCTTTTTCAATTGCGTATGGAGTTTCTAGTGCTTTTCCAACACCTAGTCCAACGCTGCCTTTTCCGTCTCCAACAACAACCGCTGCAGAAAACTTGATGTTCTTTCCGCCTTTTGTTACGGCAACAACACGACGAATTAGAAGTGTGTGCTTCTCTAGACCATCATTTTCTCTTGGTTCTCTTTCTCTTCTTGGTCTGTCTGGTCTTCCGCCTTGTTGACCTCTTCCGCCAGTGTCGAATTTATTTCCTTTTGCTGCTGGCTTGTTTTCAGCTGATGCTTCTGTTTTTTCTACTTTTTGCTCTTCCATTTTTTCTCCTTGATGGTTGTTGCGGTCATCACCCGCCTGTTTTTATTGCTTTTTGCAAAGGGCGAAGCCTACGCTTTCACCCGCATGGCTTAGAATTTAAGCCCGCCTTCTCTTGCACCTTCTGCCACGGCTTTAACTCTGCCTTGGTATAGGTATCCACCTCTATCGAAAACCACTTCTGTTATTTTCTTTGCTTTTGCTCTTTTTGCTGCTTCTGCTCCAACAACTTTTGCAATTTGAGTTTTTGTTTTTCCTTTTGCAAGTTTTTCGATTGCTGGCTCAACACTTGAAGCTGAAACAAGAGTTTTTCCTGCTTCGTCATCAATAATCTGAACAGAAATATTTGAAAGACTTCTGAAGACATTTAAACGAGGCTTCTTTGAAGTTCCAGAAATTTTTGCTCTAACTCTTTGATGTTTTTTCTTTCTTAGAATGTTTTTATCTTCTCTATTAATCATTTTTAACTCCTATTACCTCTTACCAGTTTTACCTTGTTTCTTAATCAGTTTTTCACCGTCGTAGTGAATACCGTAGTGGTGATATGGTTCAACAGGTCTTAATGCTTTGATGTCTGCAGCAAAGCTTCCAACTTTTTCTTTGCAAATACCTTTAACAATAATTGCTGTGTTGCCTTCAAGGTCAACATCCATTCCTTCTGGAATAGTCATTTCGCATGGGTGGCTAAAACCAATGTTTAGAGTTAGTTTGTTTCCAGCTTTAGTAAGTCTGAAACCAACACCCTTAACGTTAAGTTTTTTTGTAAACCCTTGGCTTACACCAACAATCATGTTTGAAATTAGACTTCTATATAGTCCATGAAGTGCTTTGATGTTTTTGTCTTCACTTTTTCTTGTTACGTTAACAATGTTTCCTTCAATTGAAACAAACACGTTTCTGTTAACTTCTCTAACCAGTTTTCCTTTTGGTCCAGAAACAGTTATTGTTAAATCGTTTAACTCAACTGTCACGCCTGCTGGAATTTCGATTGGTTTCTTTCCTATTCTACTCATTTTTTTCTCCCCGTTTAGAGTCTGCAGCTCTCGCTTACGACTTTTTTATTGATGATTACCAAACGTATGCTAGAACTTCTCCGCCAACGTTTTGTGCTTTTGCAGCTTTATCTGTGATGATGCCTTTGTTTGTTGAAACAATTGCGATTCCCATTCCGCTTAGAACTTGAGGAATGTCTTGTGCATTCGAATAAACTCTAAGACCTGGTGTTGAAATTCTTTTTAGGCCAGAAATAACATTCTTTCCTTCGAAAAATTTAAATGTGATTACAATGTTCTTTCTAAACGCGTCACCTTTTTCTTCTTTATAGTTTTCGATATACCCTTCTTCCTTTAGGATTTTAGCAAGAGCAACCAACATTTTTGAAGTTGGAACTGAAATGCTTTCAGCACCGCTTGTAACTCCGTTTCTGATTCTTGTTAACATATCTGCAATTTTATCTGTCATTATTTCTCTCCCCTTACCAACTTGCTTTCTTCACGCCTGGAAGTTCGCCTTTGTTTGCTTTCTCTCTAAAACAAATTCTGCAAATGCCCCATTTTCTTAGAACTGCCTTTGGTCTTCCACATATTGTGCATCTTGTGTATTCTCTTGTTGAATACTTTTGTGTCTTCTTATGTCTTTCAATCATTGATTTTTTAGCCATTGAATCCTCCTCTAAATGGAACACCAAGAGCTTTCAACAAGTCGTAGCATTCTTTGTTTGTTTTTGCTGTTGTTACAACAATGATGTCGAAACCTCTAACTTTTTCGATTTTGTCGAAACTGATTTCTGGGAAAATTGTGTGGTCTTTAATTCCAAGTGCCCAGTTTCCTTTTCCGTCGAAACTCTTTTCGTTCACGCCTCTAAAGTCTCTAACCCTTGGCAAAGCAACTGAAATAAGTTTGTCCAAGAATTGATACATCTTTTGTCCTCTAAGAGTTACCTTTGCACCAATCTTTTGGTCTTCTCTAACTCTAAAACCAGCAATACTCTTTTTTGCAAGTGTGCTTACAGCTTTTTGACCTGCAATCAATGTTAGTTCTTCAACTGCAAGGTTATAGCTTTTCGAGTTATCTTTCTCAGTTCCAAGACCCATGTTTAGAACAATTTTGTCTAGTTTTGGAACTTGGTTAACGTTTGTATAGCCGTTTTGCTTCATTAGAGCTTTCACAACTTCTTTACGATATTGGTCGTAAAGTCTGCTGCGAGCACTCTTATATGCTTTATCCTTATTTTCTTTTTTTATCGCTTCCGCCATTTTTTCTCCTTATGCGTTAAGAATTTCCGACTCTTAACTTCCTTACACTATGATTTTTTCTTTCTTAGTTGTTTTCTTTTCAACTTTTGCTGTTTTTGCTTTGTCACCTTTTGGTGCCTTGATAACTGCATTTTTGTCTGTTGGTTTGCCACATTGTTTGCAAGTTCTTGTTTTTGTTCCGTTTTCAAGTTTCATTGCAACTCTTGTTGGCTTTTTGCAAGCTTCGCAAACAAGCATAACGTTTGAAACATCAATTGATTTTTCAACTTTGATGATTCCGCCTTTGTCTTGTTGGCTTTTTGGTTTTTTGTGCATTGTTGCAACGTTTACGCCTTCAACAATAACTCTGTTTTCTTTTGGCATTGCTTTTATAATCTTGCCTTCTGTTCCTTTGTCTTTTCCTGCAATGACAACAACTTTATCTCCGCTTCTAACTTTCATATTACCAAACCTCCTGAGCCAAAGAAACAATCTTCATAAATCCTGGCTCGCCTTTTTCTCTAAGTTCACGAAACACTGGACCGAAAATCCTTGTGCCTTTTGGCATTTTGTCTTTAGGGTTAATAATAACGCAAGCATTATCATCAGACCTAATAACAGAGCCATCTGCTCTTTGAACTGGAAATGTTGTTCTTACAACAACAGCTCTCTCTACGCTTTTTTTCTTAACGTTCCCATCTGGTTCTGCAGTGATAACGCTGCAAACAATAATGTCGCCAACGCCGCCAGAGTATCTTGAAGAGCCACCTAGAACTCTTATAACTCTAACTTCTCTTGCGCCGGAGTTGTCTGCCACTTTCAATACTGATAATTCTTGTACCATTTTGTTCTCCTATCTTTTTGGTTACCTATTTCGCTCTCTCAATGATTCTTAAAAGTCTGAAATATTTTTCTTTGCTTAGCGGTCTTGTTTCCATAATTTCAACAATGTCGCCAACTTTTGCTTCGTTGTTTTCGTCATGAACTTTAAATTTCTTTTGAGTCTTTAAAATCTTGCCATATTTTTTGTGAGTTGTTCTAGACCTAACCATAACAACGCATGTTTTTTCCATTTTGTCTGAAACAACGATTCCAGTTCTTTTCTTTCTAAGGTTTCTTTCTTCTTCACCTTCTGTTTTTACAACTGGAGCTTTTACAGCTTTAACTTTTTTTGCTGGTGCAACTTTTGATGCAACTGCGCCTTTTGCTACTGGGCCTTTTTTTGGAGCCTGAGCTTTAGACTTTGCAGGTGCTGCCGCTTTTGCTGGAGCAGCTTTCGCTACTGCAGGCTTAGCCGCTGCTTTTGCAGGTGCTGCCTTTGGTGTTACTGGTTTTGCCGCTGCTTTTGGAGCCGCTGGCTTTTTAACTGTTTCTTTTTTCTCTGCCATTATTTTGCTCCTTTCTTAGCCGCTGCTGTCTTTTTAGACGTTGCTGGCGTTTTTACTGCTGTTGCAGCTGCTTTTTTCTTTTCGATGTTTTTCTTTTCTGCAGTTGCTTTTGCTTTTGGAGCCGCTTTTGCTGCAGTTGCTGATGCTTTTGCACCAACTGTTTTCTTTGGTGCTGGTTTTGATTCAGCAATTTTTGCTTGTGTTGTTGCTTTTGAAGCTAGCTTTTTTTCTTCTTTTGTAAGCTTTGTTTTTGGTGCAACTTTCACTTTCGCTTTTGCTGGCATTTTGATTTTGTTTATGTCAATCAAATCAGTTTTTCCAGCGTCTAGTCTTTCGATATTTCTTCTTGAAATTTCTGTGTTGACTCTTGCAATTTCACGTCTTGTGTTTTTGATTTCAGACGTGTTTGTAAGTTGTCTTGCTTTGTGACTAAAACGCAGGTTGAAGTATGATTCTTTAAGTTCAACAAGTTTTGCTGTCAACTCTGCATCTGTTTGCTCTAAATAGTTTTGTACTTTTGCCATTATTTAGCCTCCTTTAGAGCTGGTTTTTGAGTTAGATGCGTTTTCTTTGCAAGCTCTCTTTCTTTTCTAATCAGTCTTGTTCTGCCGCTTAGATGTGCTTCAACTGACGCTGCCACTTCTTCTTTAGACATAAACTTAACTTTTCTTGGAAGTTTCATTGCTGCAAGTCTCATTGCTTCTTTTGCTGTTTCCACTGGAACGCCGCTTATTTCAAACAACACTCTTCCTGGTTTAACAACTGCAACCCAATATTCAACACTACCTTTTCCTCCACCCATTCTCACTTCAGCAGGTTTGCTTGTGATTGGTTTGTCTGGGAAAATTTTGATGTGAACTTTTCCAATTCTCTTCATTTCTCTTGTCATTGCTCTTCTTGCTGCTTCGATTTGTCTGCTTGAAATGTGTGCAGGCTCGGTTGCAACAAGTGCATATTCTCCGAATGTCACTGTGTTTCCGCGCATTGCTTTACCAGTCATTCTTCCTCTAAACACCTTTCTGTGTTTTGTTCTTTTTGGCATTAACATATTAGTTATTTCCCCCCTTTCTTTCAATTTCTACCAGAGGTCTCTTTCCTAGAATTTCGCCATAGTAAATCCAAACTTTAATTCCGATTGCACCAGCTTGGCTTCTTGCTGTTGCTGTGCCATATTTGATGTCACTTCTGATTGTGTGAAGTGGAAGTCTTCCTTGTTTATAGAATTCGCTTCTTGCGATTTCTGCTCCGCCAAGACGTCCGCCAACCATAACCTTAATTCCTTTAGCTCCGCCCTTAAGTGCTCTTTGCATTGCTTGTTTCATTGCATGCTTATAGCTTCCACGTTTTTCTAGTTGTGTTGCAATTGTTTGAGCAACAACTGTTGGGTCGATATCTGGAGCTTTAATCTCTTTAATTGTGATGTTAAGCTTTGTTGTGTCTGAAACAACTGGCTTAAGATTTTTCTTAATCGCTTCAATTCCTGCACCTTTTTGACCAATTAAAACACCAGGTCTTGATGCATGGATTGTTACTGTTGTTTCTGCTGTTGTTCTTGCAATTCTTACTACAGAAATGCCACCATCTTTGTGTTTTGTGTTAATCACTTCTCTGATGCTGTTGTCTTCTTTGATGTATCTAGCAACATCTTTTTTGTTGCCAGCAAACCATTGGCTATCCCAGCCTTCTGTTACCCCAACTCTAAAACCTCTTGGATTTACTTTTTGTCCCATTTTTGCTCCTTTATTCCTCTCTTGCCTTACTTAGCCACTCTATCTAGAATTATTGTGATATGACTTGTTCTTTTGTCCATTATGTCCGCTCTTCCTCTTGCTCTTGGAACTAGTCTTTTCATAATTGGACCAGCACCTGCAAAACACTCAGCCACAAAAAGTTCTTCTTTTGTTAGGCTTAGATTGTTTTCAGCATTTGCGATTGCCGACTCTAGTGTTTTTAGAACAACTTCACTTGCACCTTTGTTTAGCATTGTTAAAATATTTTGTGCTTCTGTTGCTTCTTTTCCACGAATAAGAGCAAGCACTTCGCCAACCTTAGACGGAGTGATTCTCACGTGTCTTGTGATTGCTTTTGCCCTCTTATCTCTTGTTTCTTCTCTTTTAAGAGCTTTTTCTCTACTTCTGGTTGCCATACTTATCTCCTACTTTTTTGCAGCCTTTGCTTTTGCAGCAACTGCTTTTTTGGTGTGTCCTTTAAACGTTCTTGTTGGTGCGAATTCACCAAGCTTATAGCCAACCATTTCAGCTGTGATATAAACTGGAACGTGTTTTTTTCCGTTGTGTACAGCAATTGTTAATCCAACAAACTCTGGATATATTGTGCTGCTTCTAGACCAAGTTTTAACTTGCTCTTTTTTCCCACCTTCTTGCATTTTCAAAACTCTATTCATAAGTCTTTCTTCTACAAATGGTGCTTTTTTTGAACTTCTACTCATTGACAATTTCTCCTTAATTTATTCTTTTAACAATCAATTTACTTGATGCTTTTTTTGTTCTTCTTGTTTTTAGACCCATTGCAGCTTTACCCCAAGGTGTTCTTGCTCCTGGTTTTCCAACTGGTGATTTTCCTTCACCACCACCGTGTGGGTGGTCGCAAGGGTTCATTGCTGCTCCCCTAACTGTTGGTCTGATGCCCATGTGTCTCTTTCTTCCAGCCTTTCCATAGCTTACAAGGCTGTGTTCTGCGTTTCCAACTGTGCCGATTGTTGCTCTGCACGCGATTGGAACTTTTCTCATTTCTCCGCTTGGCATTCTAAGCAAGGCATATTTTCCTTCTTTAGCCATAAGACGAGCACTCATTCCTGCGCTTCTTACAAGTTTTGCTCCGCCGCCTGGTTGAAGTTCCACGTTGTGAACAACTGTTCCCACTGGCATTTTCTCTAGAGGCATTGCGTTTCCTGTTTTGATTTCTGCAGTGTCGCCACTCATAATCACATCGCCTTTCTTAAGTCCTGCTGGGTGAATGATATATCTCTTTTCGCCGTCTGCATAGTGAAGCAGGCTGATGTTTGCTGTTCTGATTGGGTCGTACTCCACGCTGAACACTTTTGCAGGAATCCCGTCTTTTGTTCTTTTAAAGTCGATGATTCTATATTTTTGTCTATTTCCGCCGCCTTGGTGACGAACTGTGATTCTTCCTGTGTTGTTTCTTCCAGCATTTTTCTTAAGTGGAGCTAGAAGAGATTTTTCAGGTTCTACGCCAGGTGTCAGAGATTCTCTATAGTCGATTACGCTATAGAATCTTTGTCCTGCGCTTCTTGGTTTTCTTTGCTTGATTGCCATTTTCGTTATTTCCTTTTTATTTTAGTTTTTCGGGCTAATTCCCATAATTTTATTGTGCGGGTCGCCCAGTGGTCGACCCCTACAGTCTTATACTAGACTGTCGAAATATTCAATTCCTTTGCTGTCTTCTTTAAGTTGAACATACGCAACTTTCACTTCTGCTGTAAAGCCTTTTGTTCTGCCGCGTCTTTTTTCTTTTCCAAGTCTGTTTAGCGTGTTTACTTTAGAAACTGAAACGCCAAAGATTTTTTCGATTGCTTCTTTGATTTGTGGTTTTGTTGCTGTTTTTTGGACAATGAAACCATATCTTTTTTCTGCAATCATTGGGTATGTTTTTTCTGTCAGAATTGGTTCTATAATAATATCAAATCCTCTCATTATGCTAGTACCTCCTCAATCACTTTAACTGCGTCTTCCACAATGATAATTTTTGTGAATTTAACAACGTCTGTAACGTTAAGCAGTTTTGCTAGGCAAGACTCTGTTCTTTCTAGGTTTCTGATTGCGCGTCTTGCTGCAACATTGTTGTCACCCATAACAATCAAAGTTGTTCTGTCTAGTTTAAATTTTTCTAGCATTGCAACAATTTCTTTTGTTTTTGCGTGTTTTACAATTTTGCCTTCTTTGTTTACAGTTTCTTTAACATCAAGGTCTTTTAGGAAAATGATGTTTCCGTCTGTAAGTTTTTGGCTAAGTGCACTTCTTAGAGCTGTTCTTTTTGCTTCTCTGTTCACTTTTTTGTCAAAGTCTCTTGGTTTTGGTGCAAACGCAACTCCACCGCCGATATGATGAATCGACACTGTGCTGCCTTGTCTTGCTCTGCCTGTTCCTTTTTGTCTGTGCGGCTTTTTCTTTCCGCCCCTAACTTCTCCTCTGCCTAGAGCAGATTTTGTTCCCTGTCTTGCATTTGCAGCGTGTGCCACAACAACTTCATGAATAAGTGCCGGTTTAAACTCTGCACCGAAAACATCTTTGTTAAGCTTAACAGTTCCAACTTCTTGAGCTTTCATGTTGAATACTTTTGCTGTCATTTTTCTCTCCTTATATTTTCAGCGAGTTTACGCTTTTACTGCCTTTCTTATTGTTACGATACTTCCTTTTGGCCCTGGAACTCCGCCCTTAACCAAAATTACGTTTTTTGCTTCGTCGATTTTTACAACTTCAAGGTTTAGAATTGTTTGCTTTTCGTGTCCGTATTGTCCTGCCATTTTTGTTCCTTTGAAAAGTCTTACTGTTGTGATGCCTTTGCCATATCCACCGGCATGTCTGTGAACTGGACCAGAACCGTGAGTCATTGGTCCAAGACGTGCTTGGTTGTGACGAACAATAACACCGCTGAAACCTCTTCCTCTTGTTACGCCGCTTACGTCAACTTTGTCGCCTTTGTTGAAAACTGTTGCGTCAACTTTGTCGCCAACTTTTGCTTCTTTGTTTAGGATTTCAACTTCAGCAAGATTTCTTGTTGGTGTTTGGCTTGTTTTTTTGAATGTTCCAAGTTGTGCTTTGTTTACAAGTTTTTCTGCTCTTTTTTGTGTTAGTTCTTCAAAGCCGATTACTGCCGCTTCGTAGCCATCTATTTCTTTAGTTTTGATTTGTATGATTGTTTGTTTTTGTGCTTCTATAACTGTAACTGGAATAACTATTCCGTTCTCGTCGAAAACCTGAGTCATTCCAAGTTTTCTTCCAAATATTGCGTTTACCATTTTTTGTGTGCTCCTTTGCCATCATTCTCTGTGTCTCAGAGAACTGTACTTTTATTTAAGACCAATTTTGATATCTACCCCTGCTGGAAGTTCAATCTTCATAAGAACGTCCATAAGCTTTGGGCCTGCGTTGAAGATGTCTAGAATTCTTTTGTGAGTTCTAAGTTCAAACTGCTCGCGGCTGTCTTTGTATTTGTGTGGGCTTCTAATCACTGTTACAACTTCTTTCTTTGTTGGAAGTGGAACTGGTCCTGAAATTGTGCCGCCACCTTTTTTTGCTGCTTCAACAATTCTCCCCATTGCTTGGTCTACGAGGTTTGCGTCGTAGCTCTTGATAGAAATTCTTACTTTTTGTTTAGACATATTTAAATTGCTCCTTTGCCATCATTACCCTAACTCCTAGGGCAACTGTACTTTGCACTGTTCAACCTGAAACCAGGTCGGGTGTGTCATGTAATCATCAATTATACATAATAAACATATATATGTCAACAGTTTTTTAGCGAGAAAAAAGGACTCTTTAGAGCCCTTGTTTTTTCTTGATTTCTGCAATTCTTGCTTGAAGTTCTGCAATTCTTTTTTTCTCTGCTTCTTCTTTTGAAAGCGGTTGACCAGAATCTGGTGCCGGTGCTGGCGCTGCTTGTTGTTGTGGTGGTGCGTCGTTTGCAACGGCTGTTATGCTTCCCGCTGCAACTGTTCTTTCGTTCACCCCTGTTGCACCTGATGCAACCGGACCTGGCTTTGGTTTTTCTGCTTTAACAATATCTTGAATTGCTGTGCCGCCAGAACCAGTTTGTGGTCCGCCACCTTTTGCTGCTGCAATTTTTGCTTTAAGCGCTTCCATTTTTAGACGCTCTTCTTCTTCCATAAGTGCAAAAGATTGTGGGCTGAATTTTTGGTCTAGCTCCATCCAGTTTTTTGCCATCTCACGTTCTATTTCTTTAAGTTCAGTTATGCTTCTTGCTTCCATAACAATTTGATTTGTTTCTGCAAGAAGTTTGATGATGTTGATTTCACCTCTAAGAAGTTTTTCGAAAAGTGGTCTAATTTTTGTTACAGAAGAAACAACTTCTTTCTTAACAAGAACTTGCACGATTTCATAGCCATTTTTTCTGTCCATAAGAACAGGAACAATTGAACGTTGGAAATCTTTTGTGAATCTGAAAATAAAGTTTTGGCAGAA
>WQZR01000005.1 GCA_009780625.1 Bacillota bacterium
ATAGTACTATAATTTAACTAATTAGTGATTGTATAGGGAGAAGATGGCAACCAGATGGCAGTAAGAATGATTCCAAGAAAAACGAAAATTGCAATGGAGCTTTTTAAAGGCTACACTGTGATGGACATTTTATGGCTTGCAATGTGTGCTGGTATATTCCTTTTGTTTATGTCTTCAAACTATCCACGTTCTCCGTTCAACATCATTTTGGGGCTTGCGATTGCTGGTATGCTTGTGACACTTATTATTAAGTCTAACGGTGTTAGGGTTTATAACACATTGACGTGGGCTTTTGGTTTTATTGCATATCCTAAAGTGTTTGTTAAGTTTAGAGGAGATAAGAAAGTTAAGGGGCACAATATGCGTGGGCTTATGCCATATGTTGGTCTTCTTGATAATATTATTGATTACAGAGAATATTATGCACAGGTTATTGAAGTCTACCCAATGGGATTTGGACTTTTGGCAGAAAATAGGCAAGACGCTATGATTAATGGTGTGGCAAACGCTTTAAGACGTCTTGGAGCGGGGCAGTGTGCCAGCCTTGTTAAGGTAAGCATGCCGATGACGCTAGACAGCTATCACGAAGCGGAGAAGAATAAGCGTAACGCAGTTCTGAAAAACCACGAGCTTGGGTTTATTTCTGATAAAGAACTTCAAACACGTGAAGTTGTTTTCAAAAACCGTAATGTGTTAAACCAATATTTTGAAACAAAGAAAAAGATTTATAAAGACCACTTCTTCTTTGTTATTTTTTCAAAGCACAGGGAAACACTTAAAACAACAGTTGAGGGTATGAGTAACTCATTCTTTGGAGCCTCGCCTGTTCTTAATAACAAAATTCTAAACAAAAACGAAGTTATTGCTTTCCTAAAAGCAAACTATTCAAAAGACTATAATCCAAAAGATATTCCAAAACTTAAAAACGAAGAAATTTTAGGTTGGTTGATGCCAGACCGTGTTAGGTTCAATTCAAGCTCGTTTGAAGTTGATGACAAAAAATATTCAAACTTTACGATTATGGACTATCCAATGACTGTTGGAAACGCTTGGGGTTGGTCTTTCTTCAGTTTAAAAGACACAAGAGTTGTTATGAACTTTAAGTCTATTCCTAAAATTAAATCTGTTAAGGCTATAGACAAAGCGTTGATGGAGATGCAGGGGCAGATGCTTAAGGGCGGAAAGTTCTCTGACAAGGTTGAAAAACAAGCTGCTTTGGACTCTATGAAGCGACTTCTTGTTGACTTAAAGACCGGAAACGAAAACATGTTCGACGTGACAATTTTCCTAACATGCGAACACTCGATGAAAAAAGAGGTTAGGGCAAAACTTAAAGAGGTTGGTTTTACATCAAACGAAATGTTCTGTCGTCAAGCAGATGCGTTTGTTTCTGCAAACGTTTCGATGGTTGATAAAACTGTTAAATATGCAAGGGGTTTCCAAACATCTTCTCTTGCTGGGGTTTTCCCGTTTATTTCTTCAATGCTTCAAGACCCAGGTGGGTTCTATATTGGATATAACCAATATCCAGTTTATATGGATTTCTTCAAGAGGGATAGGGAACGTGTTAACTCGAATATGTTCGTTATTGGGCGTTCTGGTTCTGGTAAGTCGTTTACGGCAAAAACTCTTATTTCTCACCTTGTTGCAGATGACGCAAAAATCTTTATTCTTGACCCTGAAAACGAATATGCGAAAATGGCTCTCACATTTGGTGGAAAGCTTATTGACGTTGGTTCTGGAATTCAGGAACGTTTTAATCCGTTCCATATCGTTCAAGAACTAGATGATGACGACGGCTCCAGCGGTGGAGACAGCATGGCGCAGCACTTGCAGTTTATGGAGGAATTCTTTAAAATCATTCTTGAAGGGATTACGTCTGACGCGATGGAAGCTCTAAACCGTCTTGTTGTTCAACTCTATAAAAAACGCGGTGTCACTGCGGGAACTGACTTAAACGAAATCAAGCCAGAAGAATATCCAATATTCGACGACCTTGTGGACTATGCGGTGCAAGAATATGAACGTGCAAGTGATGAGTATTCTAAACAAAACTATAAAGTTGTTATTAACTATATTTCAAAATTCGCAACTGGTGGGCGTATTTCCAACTTGTGGAACGGCCCAACAAACATTGAAGCAAACGAAAACTTCGTTGTGTTCTCTTTCCGTTCGATTTTGGCAAACAGAAACGGTGGGGTTGGAAGAGCACAGATGTTGTTGGTGTTTAAGTATCTAGATAACGAGATTATTAAAAACCGTGAATTTAACCTTAGATATAGAACGCACAGAAAAATTATCGTTGTTGTGGACGAGGCGCACTGTTTTATTTCGCCTAAGTTTCCAATCGCTTTGGACTTTATGTTCCAGATGGCAAAACGTATTCGTAAATACGGTGGGATGCAGATTATCATCACGCAGAACATCATGGACTTTATGGGCGATGCTGCCATGATTCGTCAGTCTTCGGCGATTATTGCTGCCTGTCAATATTCTCTGATTATGTCTCTTTCTCCAAACGACGTTACGGAACTTGTTAAGTTATATAAGAACGCGGGTGGTATGAACGAAACCGAGCAAGACCAAATTGCAAACGCTGGTCGAGGTGAGGTGTTTATGATTACGGGGCTTGCAACAAGGACGCAGGTTCAGATTGACGTTATGCCTGAGGTTCGAGAGTTATTTGATGATTAAAAAATGCCAGAATGGCATTTTTTTCTTTCTTGAATTTTAAGTTTTGAGTTTAATTCGTTTTGCCCTTTTCTAGATAGGTGTTAAACTATAAAAGTTATAATCTAACGAAATCTTTTTTTATAGTTTTAATTTATTAGCAGAAACTATGAAAAGGAAGAAGTTTAAGCATAGAAGGGAACTTAAAGCATGACAAATTTATTTAGAAGAATTAACATGAAACTAGTAGGTCGAATTTCAGTGGCGGTTGTATTTATCTTGGCGTTGATTGCATCATCTCCATGGTTAGGTGCATTTTTCACTGTAAGAACGGTGACAAACCACGCACAAGGTTTTGCGCCAACAAACATCACGGCTTTCCAAATTATGAACATTGATGTTCCAAGAGAAGCTGAGATAGGGGATGTTATTGAAATTCCATATGCACACATTGTGGGGCCTAATGGAACTGTGAACAGCATCAACACAGAAGAAACTCTTGTGATGGGTTCGGACGATATTTATACTAGAGTAAACTTTCCAAAAACATTCACAAGCAACATTGCTCTAACGGGCGACACAGTGTCTCAAACTGGTTATGCCCTAAGACCAATCATCACAGACAGCTTTGGTGCAATTGTTAGACACGTTTCGGAAATTCCTGCTCACCAAAGAGAAGGAAGAACTTTACTTGGAAGACCACTTAACGTTGCCTATTGGTTCTCAACACTTGAAGATACATGGTATGAAGATGCACTTGATAACGACACAATTAAAGTAGAAACAGATGAGTCAAATGGAGACTTTATCAACTTCGTTCCTGCAACAAGAGGAACAAACGCATATGTTGTGTTCTTTGAATATAGAGAGCATAGCAGAACACTTGGAACAGTTGCTCCACTAAGCACTCCAGCAATCAGAACACTTGCAAGAAGTGAAAACTTTTCTATCAGCGTATATGCAGAGCAGTTTGGTTTCACATGGGACACAAACGTTAGATATCACAGTTTCAGCAAAGATGCAGAAGATGAATTTACTGTAAGAACTGATGCGGTTCTTGCGTTTATGCCTTCTGAAATCAACAACACAACTGCATTCACAATTCCAATGCCACGCGTTACAAACAGCAGAGGACACACACTATACCTAGACGTTAAAGACCAATTTGGAAATGGAGCAAACAGCCAATTGACTGTTGAAGCTTTCCATGGCGTTATTACAGAACAAGAACTCCTTGAGGGAAGAACAAGATTCTCTAGACCAATTTGGGTTTATGACAACGCACCAGACACATATGCTCTTCTTGAAAACGAGCCAAGCGACACAACAGACTGGACACTTAACCAAACAAACAGAACAATCGTTTTTGTTGAAGAGGTTTCTGGTGGAACATTTATTGACATCAGTGTTAACAACTTTGCATATCAACATGCTTCAGAAGTGACTCTAAGAAACTCTGGAAACCAAACAGTATTCAGAGGAGACCCAACAAGCACAGACAGAATTGAAACTGTTCCTGTAACAGCAGGGCAAACACTTCTTCCTGCACTTAGCGTGGACGAAGTTATTGCAGGTTTCACAGTTCAAAGAACAAGCACATTCGACAGAGACCCACATGCTCCAAACGTTAACCCAGAAGAACTTACAACACTTAAAGACAGACATGGAAGAGAAGTTAAAACATTCAGAATCACAATGAGAAACCAAAACACAACTTCTCACGATTTTGGAAGATTTACACTTGCATACAGATTTATTGGAAGCCAAGACCACAACCAATCTAATGCCAACTTCTCAAACGAAATTCAAGTTAGAAACGCAGCAAACTTCAACCCAGTTCCAACACCAGGTGGGGCGCACAACGCTGACCTTGTTGATTTAACATTCACATTCGACTCAAGCGAACCACCAAGAACCGCAACACTTGGAAACGAACTTAAATTCAGCACAGTTACAGCAAGAAACGCAGCAAGAAACGATGTTGTTGTTCAAGCGTTCACAAGAGTGACAATCACTTGGGTGGACCCAATCGCAAGAACAGAACATTCTCTAGACAACGAAGGAAACATTGTTGCACTTGTAACGAATGCAAGCCAAAGAATGGATATCAGTGACACTATGGCATACACATTCAGAAGAGAAGGTGCATACCGTGTTAGATATCAAGTAATTGACGTTTATGGAATTGCTTCAAGAGAATTTACATACACAATTTCAAACGTTAGGGACGACCTTAGCCCAACAATTATGCTTGCAGTTGACTATACAGACGACTTAGGCAGAAACATTCAACCAGACTCAAAAGTTGAGGACAAAGACAGAATACAATGCGGAAGACACCTTCTTCCAACAAGAGTTGCTTCAATCAGCCAAACTGGCATTCCAGGAATCACTGGAACAGCAAGAGGTGTTGTTTATATCCCTGCAGTGTTTGCACACGACAACTGGGATGACATTGGAAGACTAGACATCAGAAGAACAATCAGAGCAAGAGACGGCGGAGCTGTTTGGACTGTTGAAACAAGATGGGCAGACCAAAACAACCACAGAGTTCTTCACGTAAACCAAGGTGGATTTATCTACTTTGCTGCAGAAGGAACTTATGTTCTTGAAATTTCAGCAAGAGACAGAACAACACAAGGTTTCACTTCAACAAGTTTTGAATTTGTTATTGGCGAAGCAACAAACACAACAGATGTTCCAACAGAAGGAACAACTGCAAGACCAAGCGTGACATTTGTTAGAGGACAAGATGTCAACTTTGTTAGACCAAGCTTCACGCACGCAGTTGACAACAGAATGCTTACAGAAACGTTCTACTATTTTGGCGACATCGAGTGCCCAGTGAACGAAACAGCAGATTTGATTAACCCAAGATTCTTCACTTCATCAATCTATAACAACATGGATGTTGGTGACAGACCAGTTGATATCTTCGACGTAGACGCAGTTATTGCAGAAGTTGGAGCACCAGCAAGAAACACATGGATTTATAACAGCTTTAGCGACCTTCTAAGAAACGTTAGAAACGAAGGTGCAGGAACAGCAGCAGAAGGAAACTACCTTCAAATTATGACTGCAATTTCTATGATTAACGAAGCATATCGTGCAGCAGGCGAGCCAACAGTCATCAGAACTCCAGAAACAAGAGAAGGAAACGAAACTCACTATTTCATCAGAACAGAAAGAGGAATGAGAGAAAACATCAACATCTTTGCTGTTGCAACTTCACACTCTGGAAGACTTATGAGCGGACTTATTGGGGGAGAACTTCCACTTCACCTACAACCAGGAATTCCACCAGAAGTTCCACCACTGTTTGAACCAAACTGGACAGCACACACAGCAGCATTCTGGAATATGGAAATCAGGAACATCTTAGCTGAACGTGCAGCATTCGAATTGCCACCAGTTTTCCTTGCAGGCGGAGTTAACACAGATTTAGACGGAACAGGAATGAAAACGGGTTGGGACACAGATTACTACGACAACCTTACATACACATCAAGAGACGGCTGGTTTGTTATGCCAGGCGCAGCAGGTGCAGACACAAGACCAACAGAATTCATCAACCAACATGGTGTTGAAAACGGCGGCACAATTGCTGCAGTTCCAGGACGTGTTAACGAAATCGTAAACGCGCACCAAAACTTCAACATTCACCTTCCAGCAGCAGTGTTTGCTTCAGTTGACCCAGGTTTCAACATCAACATCACTGCAAGATACCTTCGTGACACTGGAAACGGGGCTTTCACAGCAACGCTTTCAAACGAGCACACAGGTGGAAGAATTATTGGTGGAGGAACAAGTGCGGTTCCAGCTCTTGCTAACAACGACCACAACTATAGAAGAGCAGGCGATGCAACATTTAGACCAAGCTTTGGAAACACAAGCTATCTAATCAGCTATAACGCAACAGACAACAACGGAAACGGAACAATGATTTCAATTGTGTTCAGCACAGTTCCAACAGAAGCGCCAAGCCTAAGATACGAAATGCCACAAGGAATTGATGCACTTGAAATCGGAACACGCATCACATTCCCAGAAGCAACAGCAACACAAAACGGCCTAGACATCACGCAAAATGGTGGAACAGTTAAACTTGTTCCAGTAAACGGTGCAAACTGGGGAAGAGCAGTGTTTGATGCAACAACAAGAGAATTCAGACCACTTTCAACAGGAACATTCGTTTTCCAATGGGTTGCAGAAGATGCTTATGGAATTGAAAGTAAGTCAAGACAGATTGTAGTTAATGTTGTTCATAGACATGCACCACTTGTTATTGTGGAAAGAGAACTTGGCGGCAGGCCATTCTGGAATGCTAACAACCAAAACACAGTTCAAATTCTTCCAATTGAAGAAGACAAAGACCCATCAACAACAAACCCAAGATGGCAACACATTGAGATTCCAAGATTTAGAGTTGACCCAGCACAAGACATTGAAGCGTGGGGCTCATATACTCTAAACCTTACAATCACATCAAACAACAACGCAGTTCCAGCGTTTATCTACACAGGAACTCAAGGACTAGACACAGGATATATCAACTTCCAAGGAACTGAAGCGCTTCCAGGTGGACAAGTTAGAGGAAGCATGATTCCTTTGACAGTTGCAAACATCAGAGATGAAGACAGACCAAACCCAAGATTTGCTTTCCTTCCAACAGAGGGAGATGGTGAGTATGTTGTTACATACATTGCAACATCTGGCGGAAACAGCACGGTTAACGACCCAGCGCAAAGCCAAGAACTTACGTTCAGACTTCACGTTGGAGACACAATCGACCCAGTTATAACCGTTCCAGAAGTTAAGGGCAGACACATTCCAAATGACGTATATAGCGTTGGAGACAGATTGAGACTATTTAGATTCTATTCAGCTAGCTCTCAAATCACAGCAACAGACCTTGGAGGTTCTAGAGGTGAGAACATGTTCAGAATCGGCTTTGGTGGAAAAGACACAGGCTCAGGATATCACCAAGACCCAGGGCATGACGACCACAAAGACAGATTTACATTCGATGCAACGCAGGTTAGAGCAGAAATCAGAACACCAGACGGGTTTGTTCACACAATGGAAACTGGTGCAGAGTTTGAGTGGTTCCTAGTTCAATCAGGAACACACACACTGACCTACAGAGTTATGGACTTGGCTGGAAACACAGGCGACACTGGAATGAGAGTTTTCACATTCAGAGTTGACGCAAAAGAAGCTGAGGAAAACGACTGGAGACAGTTCTGGCAAATCTTCGGAATTTGTGCAGGTATTGTTGCACTAGCTGGAGCATTGTGGTTTGCATTCGCTGACAACTCAAAACGTTTTGGAAAGAGACGTAAGAAAGACGGCGAAGGTGACGACGAAGGCACAGATGAAGATGAAGGCGATGACGCAGATGGAACAAAGCCAGCGAAAACTTCAAAGGTTAAAGAAAAGAAGAAACCTAAATCAGACATCGTAGTATAATAAACAGAAAAAACGCCTAACGGCGTTTTTTTCTGTTGTTTATGATAATATTAAGATATGAGCAAATTTGAACTTGTTTCAAAATTTAAACCTTCGGGCGACCAACCACAGGCAATCAAGAAATTGGTTGATGGTTTGAATGACGGACTGACTAGTCAAGTTCTTTTGGGTGTGACGGGTTCAGGAAAAACTTTCACAATTGCAAACGTGATTAAAGAAGTGAATAGACCAACTTTGGTGCTTGCCCACAACAAAACGCTTGCTGCACAGTTGTGCTCGGAACTTAAAGAATTCTTTCCAAACAACGCGGTGGAATATTTTGTTAGTTACTATAACTATTTCCAACCAGAGAGCTATATTGTGGCCACAGACACATATATCGAGAAAGACATGGAAATCAACGAAGAGATTGATAAACTGCGCCACAGCGCAACCTGCAGCCTTATGGAGCGACGCGATGTGATTGTTGTGTCTTCTGTTAGTTGTATATACGGTCTAGGAGGACCAGAAGAATATCACAACCAAATGCTCAGTCTAAGACCTGGGCAAAAGATTTCAAGAGACGAGTTGATTAAGAAGTTAATATCGACGCAGTATAAACGAAGCGACGATTTTGTTAGGAGCACGTTTTCTGTAAAAGGGGATACGGTGGAGATTTTTCCAGCGAATAGTTTTGATAAAGGCATTCGTGTGGAGTTCTTTGGAAACGAGATTGAAACAATATCTGAAGTCCATCCGCTTACAAAAATTAAACTTGCAAACCTAACACATGCAATGATTATGCCTGCAAGCCACTTCATACAAGACCAACAAAAAATTCCACAAGTTATTGAAGAAATAAGAAAAGACCTTGAAGTTAGGGTTAAAGAGTTAAACGATGCGGGTAAGCCACTTGAAGCATATAGGCTTACTCAACGCACGCATTATGATATGGAGACTCTAGCCGAAATGGGGTATATCAACGGCATTGAAAACTATAGCCGATATTTTGATGGCAGAAAAGAAGGCGAGCCGCCGTTTACGCTTCTTGACTATTTTCCTAAAGATTTTGTTATGGTGATTGATGAAAGCCACATGACGCTTCCACAGGTTAGGGGGATGTATAACGGCGACCGCGCTAGAAAAGAAAACCTTGTGGAGTTTGGATTTAGGCTTCCTGCGGCAAAAGATAATAGACCATTGAAGTTTGAAGAGTTTAAAAAGAGACTAAACCAAACGATTTATGTTTCGGCAACTCCAGCAGACTATGAACTAGAATTGGTTGGCGGAGATGTGGCAGAACAGTTGATTAGACCAACGGGGCTTATTGACCCAGAAGTTGAAGTGAGAAAAACAAAGGGTCAGATTGAAAACCTTCATGAAGAGATTTTGAAAGTTGTTAAAGACGGGGGCAGAGTTCTTGTGACGACTTTAACCAAAAAAATGGCGGAGAATTTAAGTGACTATTTTTTAGAAAAGAAGGTGAAGACCAAATGGCTTCACAGCGAAGTTAAAACACTTGAAAGAACAGAGATTTTAAATGGGCTTCGAAGAGGTGATTTTGATGTGCTTATTGGAATAAACCTTTTAAGAGAAGGGTTAGATTTGCCAGAAGTTAAGCTTGTTGCAATTTTAGATGCAGATAAAGAAGGGTTCTTGCGTTCAACATCTTCGCTTATTCAAATAATCGGTCGTGCTGCAAGAAACGCAGAGAGCCGAGTTATTATGTATGCAGATAAAACTACAAGAAGCATGGCAGATGCAATTGGCGAGACCGAGAGAAGAAGAAAGATTCAACAAGAGCACAACAAGAAGATGGGTATTGTGCCAAAGACTATTGTTAAGTCTGTTCCAATTGAAACGCTTAAGATTACGGATAAAGAAGCGGCTATAAGCAACCTTTCAACCAAAGAACTAAAAGCACAAATAGTTTTCTTAGAAACGCTTATGCACGAAGCATCCAAAGCCCTAGACTTTGAAAAGGCAATTGAGATTAGAGAAGAGTTGAATAAGTTGAAGGCGTTTAAGAAATAAAATGCTAAAATAATACTAGTGAAAAAAGAATTAAAAATCAAAAAGGTGGGTAATAAAACAATAATAAAGTTTCCGTTTAACAAATTGTTTTATTCACTTGTTTTAACAGTAACGACAATATTTATTCTTTCTGTGATTTTTGAAGAAGAAATTTTGAAAAGCATACCATTGATTATTGCATTGTCTATAGCATTGTTGGCTGCTATTAATACTTGCGTGCTGCTTTTTTTTAGAAAACTCGTAATCAACACAGAAACTAAAAAAATGACATATTTTTATTTTCGTAGAAAAACTTTTTCTTGGGACGATATTATTAGTGCTGAGGTAGAAGTGGTTGAAGACAGTTCCGGAGAGGGTGGTACCTCTTATCATTATCAACTTATTATAAATTTATCTAATAACAAGATAATAAAAGTCATAACGCATTCTGAAGGACAGGCAGAAGAATTAAGAATTATTATAGCAATGATAAAAACCATGTAGAATTGTTTGATATATAGAACAAATGTGCTATAATTCAATATGGCATATCTGCAACCACGAAAACAAGTTAGGTTAAAAGCGTTTGATTATTGCGAGGCGCGGTTTTATCATGTGGTTGTGTGTGTGGGTGGTGGGCATGCGATTTTGAGCAAAATCGAATTAGAGAAGAAGAGTGTAGGGGCTGGCCACCTGGGCAGCCCTAAAATAAAATACACGAGTTTAGGCGAGATAATAGAAAAGAATATTAGGTATACCAACGAGAACCTAAAAGACAGAAAAATAGTTGAATGGGTGATAATGCCTAACCACATTCACCTGATAATTAAAATCGTGCATCCTGACGAGATAGGGTCGCCCGGGTGGTCGACCCCTACATCTTTGCCAAAAGTCGTAAGTGCGTTGAAATCATTTATTCATAAAGAAGCAACCTACAAATTCTTCCAGCGGAATTATTATGAGCGTATAATCAGAAACGAAAAAGAATTGAACGAGACGCGGCAGTATATTCAAAACAATCCGGTGAATTGGTTGACTGATTTCTACTTCATTTCAAAATAAAAGGGTATAATAAACGATATGACTAAAGAAAATATGATTAAAATTAGAGGTGCTAGGGAAAACAACCTGAAGAATATGGACGTTGACATTCCGCGTGGGAAGATGGTTGCTTTTACGGGGGTTTCTGGTTCGGGAAAAACCACCTTAGCATTCAACACAATTTTTGCTGAAGGGCAAAGAAGATATATTGAAAGTTTATCTAGTTATGCTAGACAATTTTTAGGCAATTCGTCTAAACCAGATGTTGAGAGCATTGAAGGTTTAAGCCCTGCAATTTCTATTGACCAGAAGACTGCTATTCACAACCCGCGTTCGACGGTTGGAACGGTTACGGAAATATATGACTATTTCCGTCTTCTATTTGCACGTGTTGGAACACCACATTGTATGGACTGTGGAGACCCGATTGAAAAGCAAACAATAGACCAAATTGTGGAAGCGATTTTAAACTGGAAAAAAGAAACAAAGATTATTGTCAAAGCACCAGTTGTTAGAGCAGAGAAGGGAACACATGCGAAGTTGCTTTCTGGTTTTAAGAAGATGGGCTTTTCACGTGTTGAAGTTAATGGAAGCGTTTATAGCCTAGATGAAGAAATTGTTTTAGATAAAAACATAAGGCACAAAATTTCTGTGGTGGTTGATAGGTTGGTTATTGAAGAGGGATTGAATAAAAGGCTTACAGATAGCCTTGAAACCGCTCTTAAACTTGCAGATGGCTCTGTTGTGGTGGAAAGAGTTGGGCTTGATGAAGTGTTGTTTAACACAAACTTTTTGTGTAAGGTTTGTGGTGGAACGCTTCCTGAAATTTCGCCAAGGCTGTTTTCCTTCAACTCACCGTTTGGTGCGTGTGAATCTTGTGCTGGCTTAGGGGTGACCAATGAGATTGATGTCAATTTGATTATCAGAAACGAAGACTTGTCTTTGGCTCAAGGGGCGATTGCGGCAAGTGGTTGGCATGATGGTGCGATTGCAAATATGTATTTTGAAGGAATCGCACAACATTTTGGTTTTGATGTGGATTGTGCATGGAAAGATATTCCTGCAGAAGCGCAGAAAGTTATTCTATACGGAAGCGGAAAGCAAACATTTAAAGTGATTTATGAAACCACAACGGGCTGGACAAGAAACACAGACACAACATTTGAGGGTATTATTCCAAACTTGCTTCGTCGTTTTAAAGAAACAACAAGCGACTGGGCTAGGGAAGAAATTAAACGCGGAATGAAAGAAGTTGACTGCACGGCGTGTGAAGGGCGTAGACTAAATAAGGCGGCGTTGTCTGTAAAAGTTGGCGGCAAAGACATGTGGGAGTTGACTAGTATTAGTATAGATAAAACCAGAGCGTTTATGGTGGAATATAGCGAGCAAATCAAGGGCGCAGAGAAAAAGATTGCTGCACCAATTTGTAAAGAGATTTTGGCGAGATTAGATTTTCTAATCGATGTAGGTTTAAACTATCTAACACTTGCAAGAAGTTCCAGCACGTTATCTGGCGGGGAAAGTCAGCGTATAAGGCTTGCAACACAGATTGGAAGCGGTTTGACTGGGGTTTTATATATTCTAGACGAGCCAAGCATTGGCTTACACCAAAGAGATAATGAAAGGCTTTTAAAAACACTTAAACATCTAAGAGATTTAGGCAACACATTGATTGTTGTTGAGCACGATGAGGACACGATTAAGGAAAGCGACTGGGTGATTGATATTGGACCTAAGGCTGGAGTACATGGCGGGAAACTTATATTTAGCGGGAAGCCAAAAGATTTGGCAGAAGCGACGAATTCGCTGACGGCGGAATATATAACTGGCAAACGTAAAATTGAAGTTCCAAAAACAAGAAGAAAGCCGCGTGGGTTTGTGACAATCAAAGGTTGCAAAGAAAACAATCTTAAAGAGATTACTGTTGATTTTCCAGTGGGTGTGATTTGTGCGGTGACGGGGGTTTCTGGTGGGGGTAAATCGAGTCTTATAAACAGAACGCTTTTCCCTGCATTATCGAATAAGTTGAACAAATCTAAACTTAAGGTTGGAAAGTTTGAAGGTCTAACAAACGAAGAACTTCTAGACAAGGTTATTGAGGTTGACCAGTCGCCAATTGGAAGGACACCGCGAAGCAACCCGGCGACGTATACGGGAGTGTGGGGGCATATAAGAGAATTGTTTGCACGCACTCAGGAAGCAAAAGAAAGGGGCTATGCGGCAGGGCGGTTTAGTTTCAACGTTGCTGGCGGGCGATGCGAGGCTTGTGATGGTGATGGTGTGAAGAAGATTGAAATGTTCTTTTTGCCTGATATTTGGGTGGAGTGTGAAGATTGTAAGGGTGCAAGATATAATCGCGAGACTCTCGAGGTTAGATATAAAGATAAAAATATTTATGATGTGCTAGATATGACGGCAGATGAGGCTTTGAAGTTTTTTGAGAACATTCCAAAAATCAATCAAATTATGAAAGCAATCGTTGATGTGGGGCTTGGCTATATCAAGTTAGGTCAAAGCAGCACAACACTTTCTGGTGGGGAAGCACAGCGTGTGAAACTTGCAACAGAACTGTGCAAACGAAGCACGGGAAAGACAATTTATATTCTAGATGAACCAACAACGGGGCTTCATTTTTATGATGTTCATAAACTTGTTGGCATTCTTGAAAGGTTGGTTAAAGACGGCAACACGGTTGTTGTTATTGAGCACAACTTGGACGTTGTGAAAATTGCAGATTATGTGATTGATTTAGGTCCAGAAGGTGGAGATGCAGGCGGAGAAATTGTTGCAACTGGAACACCAGAAGAGGTGGCAAAAGTTGTTGGCAGTTATACAGGGAAGTTTTTGAAAAAAATGTTATAATCGTTGTATGAGGAGTAAATATATGAATACAACAGCACAATGGAAACTGCTTTGCAAAAACACAGCGCTTATGTTTAGAAGACCGAATATCTGGTTTGCAATCTTGTTCTTTCCGCTTACAATAATTGCCCTAATCAATTTTATGTTTCAGGCATTTGGAATTTTGGTTATTAGAACATTTCAAATTCCAACACAACTGCTTGATGTGATTTTAAACCTAGAACAACACTTTATTTATAAAGTTATATTCTTGTTGTTTGCTTCACCACTTATTGTTCTTAAATTCTGTTTCCACCCTGTATTGTTTTTCTCGCATGAAATTTTAAACCTGACTTTCAACATATGCGTTCATGCAATCACTCGTGGGAAAGCACAGTGGATGAACATCATCTTTTTAGACACACTTGGCGAATATACAAAACCAACAGAATAATATATAAAAAATTTCAAAAACTAGAACATGTTCGGAAGTATTATACGTGTTCTAGTTTTATATTTGGTTGTGCTTTTGGCACTTAGGGTTATGGGGAAAAGGCAGCTTGGAGAGATGCAACCTTTTGAATTTGTTATAACTTTCATGATTGCAGAACTTGCAGCCATTCCAATGACTGAAAGAACTGTTCCGCTTTTAAATGGAGCGATTCCTGTTCTTGTTTTGATGTTGATTCATGCAGTGCTTGTTTTTATGTCTAAGAAATCTATTCACCTTAGAAAAGTTATTTCGGGAAAACCTGTTGTTGTGATTACCCCAAGCGGAATTGATTTCGAGGCACTTAAAAGACTTAGCATGACGATTACGGAACTTCTTGAAGCAATCAGGGCGGCGGGCTATATGGCGTTGTCTGATGTGGAGTGGGCGATTGTTGAAACCAGTGGCTCGGTTTCGGTTTTTGCAAAAGGTGAGAAGAACCCAACAACCAAGGAAGATATGAACATTGAGCCAGAGCCTTCTCATTTGCAGGTGACTTTGATTTTGGACGGGAAGTTTATCAAAGAAAACTTGACACTTATTGGCTTTGATGAGAAGAGAGTTTTGGAAGTTGCAGAACTTGTGGCAGAAAAGAAAGTGGCAGAAAAAGAGGTTTTGATTTTCACAACAGACATTGAGGGCAACTCGTTTCTTCAGACAAAAAAAGATGATGCAGTTTCAAAGAAGCTAGACAATAAACTGTTCTCAAAAACTTCGGAGGTTGGGCAGTTGTGACTAAGAGAATTATTATTGTATCTGTGATTGTTTTTATTTTGTCTGTTGCAATTATGGACAGGGTTATTGTGAATAACACAATTGATATTCTCACAACAAACTCCAAAGAAATTGAAAGGCTTATTGAAACAAAGGCAAGTCAGGAAAGTGTTAGGGCAGAGACAGACAAGTTGATTGCAAACTGGAACAAGCGAGAATCTGGGCTTTTGGTGTTTATCTATCACCAAGAGGTTAAGGAAATAGGCGACCGCATAAGTCTTGTGAATATAAATGTTGATGCAAAAGATTTAGATGAGGCAGATAAAGAAAATAAACAACTGCTGTTTACTCTTGAAACTTTCAAAGGGCTTCACAGATTTTCGTTCTTTAATATTTTGTAACAAAAAAACTCCCTAAGGAGTTTTTTTTTGATGGGGTGGATGATGGGATTCGAACCCACGAATGACGGAACCACAACCCGTTGCCGTAACCACTTGGCTACACCCACCGCGAATAGATTATATGTTATCACTTTATGCCTTCTATGTCAAATGATGTTAATCTATTTAGTGCTATAATAGAGCATGCAAAAAATAAGTTTAATCACCGTTGGTGGGCATAAAGAAAAATTTTATAAAGACGCAGAGAAAGAATATCTTAAGCGTCTTTCTTCTTTTTGCACATTTGAAATTTTTGAAACAAAAGAATATTCTGCACTGGAAGGGAATGCAAAACTTCTTAAAGAGTCAGAAGAAATAATCAAGCATTTAAACAAACTAAAAGACTCCCTTGTATGTTTGCTTGATATAAACGGCAAACAGATTTCCAGTGAAGAGATGTCAAACATTTTGAAAACTGCAAAACTTGATAGCCAAATTAAGAACCTTGTGTTTGTTATTGGGGGAAGTAATGGAGTTCACGAGAGTGTGAAAAGGGCTGCAAGTCAAAAAATTTCTTTTGGAAAAATAACACTGCCGCATCAACTTTGCCGTGTTGTTTTGGTTGAGCAGGTTTATAGAGGTTTCACCATAGAAGCCGGCGGAAGCTATCATAAATAGAATTATTATGTTAAAATAATAAAATACGGTTAAAATGCGTTATTTATTATGTTAAAACAAATAAAAAATTAAAAAAGGTATTGATATTTAATTTTTGCTATGTTATAATTAATACAATAATTTAGAGAAGCGACAAAAGGTCAGGTATATGTTAGATTTGACACTACAAGATTGGTTGAACTTTGGTCTAGCTGCGTTGGCAGTTTTAGGTGTTATTGTTGTCGGCGTGATTATCGTTGTTCTTTTGCTTTCAATGTTTATTAGAGTGGGAAGAGCAAAGGGTGAAAGAAGACCATCAAGAAAATCTAAAACTCTAACCATGGAACAAAAAGAAGAACTTGCAAGACAGAACCAAGTTGAAAGATATGAAAAACAAGAATTAGACACAGGCACAGTTTTTGAAGAAGCAACAGGCAAACAACTTGAAGAAGACAGTGCTGTTAAATTTCAAGAAGCAACAGAACTTGTTGATGAAGATAAAACAATAAGGTTCTCAGATGATGAGCCAATTCCTTTTCTTCACGAAGAAGAGAAACCAGTTACAGCAGAACCAGCAGGCAAACAAGCAAAAGTTGCCGACAAAGATAAGGTTGATGGCATCATCAAAATTTTGGAAGATTATGAAGATATACTAGACGATTTTTATAAAGAAGATGCTATAATGGAAGCAGAACCTGTAAAACCAGTTGGCGACATTTCAACGTTCCTTGGCGAAGTTGACAGAGTTACGGACGAGTCTTCGATATACACACTTATCGACGGAGACAAGCCTGCAGCTCCAACACAAGAAACTGGCATAGTTCAACCGGTTGACACAAGCATCCTAACTGCACAAGTTTCAATGCTTCAATTTGCACCTTTCAAAAATGCTAGAATAAACAACATCGAAGATGCAAGGGCAGAGCTTAAAGAACTTGGTGGAGACATTGGAATTATTCAAAGGTTTATCAATCAAATGACCGACCAAAAGGAGAAAGATATGTGGGTAAGAAGTAACAGTGATTACGAGAACACAGAATCGAGAATTGAAAGAAAGGTAAAAGAGTGGGAAGAAATTCTTGGTAAGAACGAAGCTGCGCTTGCAGAGCAGAAGTCTACTCTTGTTATTATCGAAAAAACAAAAGAACTTATGGGTGCAGAGACTGCAGAGAAAGACGCAAGAATTATGGCACTTGAAAGAGCACTTTCAGAAGAAAGAGCAAGAGACGTTGGAACAGGAGAGTATAGACCAGACTCAGAACTTATGGTTGAACTTGAAGCAACAAAACGTTCGCTTATTGAAGAAAGAACAAGAGCTCAACTTCTTGAAGAAGAAAGAAATATTCTTAAACTTGCAAAAGATGACTCAAGCCTTCAAGAAGAATATGTTCACGAAGTTGCAACTCTTAAATCTGAAATCACAAGGCTGAACAGAGAACTTCTAACTAAAGATGATTCAGGCGACACAGCAGCACTTCAAGCAGAAATTTCTAGACTGCAAAGAGAAATTGCTTCTAGAGACAGCCAACCAGTTGTGGACAACAGCGGAGAGATTGAAGCTCTTAGACTTCAACTTATTGCAGAAGCAGAAAGAGCAGACAATGCTGAAAGAGCAGCAGAACTTGCAAGAGCTGAAATCACACTTGTTAGACAACAAAGCGACACATATGTTATCAACAAGTTTGGTGCATTTACAGAAGAAGAACTTGAAGAAAGAATCAGACTTCTTGAGCAAAGAAAGAGACAAAACACAAAAGAGAAAAGAGATGTTGGAAAAGAATATATTCCACTTTCAAGAATCGAAAAGACTTACGAAGGCGACTTGAAAAAACTTAGAAGAAAAGAAGCAATCGTTGCAAGACAAAACGTTCTTCTATATGGTGTGAACAACATTGTTGACATCGACGAAGACAAAGCGAAAAAACTTGAAGAAGACCACATGCTTCTAGATGGACTTAGACAATCAGTTCGTCACTGCGAAGAAGTTTTGACAAACAACAAAGACAGGCTTCCAATTCTTAAATCAGCATACAACGTTATTCTTGATAACGAAAGAGCAATTGATTTAGACTTAGAAGAAGCAAGAGCAGCACTCCTTGACCTTAGAAACAGAAAAGGAAACGGCGGCGATAAGGTTACTCTGACTTCTAGCGAAACAGACTACTACGAAGAATAGTCGTCAACGCCTTTTAGCGAACTACCGCGTCAATTTCAAAAATTCGCTCGGTTGTGTATATCTGTATACACGCCCTTGCGAGTTTTTTATTTCCTTGTATTTCATCTAAAATGCATTTGCCGTCTGGTTTTGTGTTATACTACTATATTACGAAGGAGACGAGATTATGGGGTTCTTAGGGTGGACGGTTACAAATAGACCAGAAATATTTGGGTGGTATCATATTGTGTGTGTTGTGGTTCTAATTCTGTTGTCGGTGGCAATAGTTATGTTTTTAAGAAAAACAACAGAGAAGCAAAACAGAATTATTCTTGCAGTTGCAGGGGGAACAATGTTGGTGTTTGAAACATTGAAACTTCTTGTTATGAGCGAAGGAAGAGGGTGGCAGTTTGAATGGGCACACTTCCCGTTTGTTCCTTGCAGCATTTTTATGTTTTTGATTTTTGCTTCGGCATTTATGAAGGGAAATCTTAGACAATGGGTTTATGTATATCTTGCGTTTTATGGATTGTTTGCAGGGCTTTCGGCATTTATTGTTCCAACATCGGTTTATAACACAGGATACTGGCTGGTTCTGTTCCAAACAATGCTTCACCATGGGCTGCAAGTTTTGGTTGGTGTGTATTTAATTTCGTCTAAGAGAGTAAGCCTTTCATATAAAGATTGGAAAAATCAACTTGGTGCAGTTGGAGTGTTTGGCTTCTTTATAGCCGTTGCAATTGTTCTTGCCTTGGTAGGTGGACAATATAGAGCAGACATGGGTTTCAACCCAATGTTCATCAGCCCGTTTAAGGAAAACAATTTGCCACTTGTTGAGTTGATTGCAAACCAGGTTCCATATGCAGTTTGGGTTGTATTATATATAATTCTATTCAGTGTGTTTGCATATGTCATTTTCTGGCTTGCAAATGGAATAAACAAACTTGTTCTTTTGATTTGCACAAAGGTTTGCAAGGGCAGATATTGTCTTTGTTGTTGCAAAAAAGAAACAAAAGAAGAAATTGAAGTTCAAGAAACAAAAGAGGTTGTTGAAAAGAATGAAAGAAAAAGCAAAAAAGAAAGAGCGTAAGTTTACATTTGCCGAAGAAGTAAGCCGCACGTTGCTAACGACATATCGAAAGCGTATATGGGGCAAGTTTACAAAGGCAATCAAGATGTATGAACTTATTAAAGACGGCGACAAGATTGCCGTTTGCATTTCCGGTGGGAAAGACAGTTTTCTTTTGGCAAAACTTTTTGGCGAACTTAAGAAACACGGAGTGAAGAACTTTGAAGTTGGCTATATCATCATGAACCCAGGGTTTGACAAGGCAACACTTGATAGCATCAAAAAGAATATTAAACTTCTAGACATCAATGCAACAATTTTCAAAACAGATATTTTTAAATCGATTGGCGAAATGAACCTTAGAAGCATTTGTTATATGTGCGGGCGTATGAGACGTGGAAACCTATATAGCAAAGCAAAAGAAATGGGCTTCAATAAAATTGCACTTGGGCATCATTTTAATGACATTATTGAAACAAGTTTAATCAACATTCTATATTCTGGAAAAGTTAGAACAATGCTTCCAAAACTTAAGAGCGACAACTTTGAGGGAATGGAGCTAATTCGTCCGCTATATTTTGTTGAAGAACACGACATCATTGAATTTTGGAAAAGATGTGGTGTGACATTTGCAAGTTGTGGGTGTCCGTTTGCAGCGCAAGTTAGAGAAGGCGGAGATGAGGGCAAGAGGGCGGAAGTTAAGAAGCTTATTGCAAAACTCAAAAAAACAAGCCCGCAGCTTGATTTGAACATATTTAGAAGTATGGAGAATATTGAGAAGAATTCGATTTTGGGGTGGCATGTATATGGGACAGACGAAAGAGGAACGTTCCTAGATGATTATGATAAGTAATCAATTTATCTGTGCTATCTTATGCACCCGCAGAAAGATTGTCTATATAAGTTATTATCTTTTATTATATTTGAATATGTTTGTTTGTTTTTTTTAGGGTCGAGAGGGATAAACTTTGGGGATTTTCCGCGTTTAGGTTGAACGGAAAGTTTTTCGCCGATTTCAGAAAGCCATGCAGTGTTTTTGTGGCGGCTTATTTGAAGGGTAGTTGCAAAGGTTTCCAGGCTTAAATCTTTTGCATAGTCGAATGTTTTTTTAAGTCTAAGTTTATAACAGCAGAAACATTTTTGGCTTTTTTCGCTGAGGTGTTTGTGTTCTGCTATTGCGGTGTTATGTTCTTCTTTATCATAAGGCATGATAATAAATGATTTAAACGTGATGTTATGCTCATTTTCCAATATGTCCACATATTGCTTTAATGCAAAGAGTCTTTTGAAATATTCTTCTTCGTCCACAAGATTTGGGTTATAGAAGAAAAGAGATATATCATAACTATCTTTGATTTGCCAAAGTGCCTCGCTTAGGCATATTGCGCAGCATGTGTGTAGGAGCATAGATTTCATATTCCCATGTTATCATATAACCATGACTAACCAAGAAAGATTTAACAAAGGCGAAACAATCACATTCTCTAAGCCAACCATTGTGCTTGGTTCCGGAAGTCCACAAAGAAAAGATGCCATGGAAAGAGCGGGTATTCCTTTTGAAGTTATTGTCAGCACGTTTGATGATGGAACGGTTAATTTTGACTATCAGCATGCGAATGTGTCTAAGAAACAAAACAAACTCTATGCAATGAAGATGAGCGAAGAAAAAATCAAGCCGTTTATTGGAAAGATTATAAACGGGGCGGTTGTCACAGCAGATTGCACAGTTTTATGCGATGGAATAATTTTGGAAAAGCCTTTGGTTAAGGAAAAACTTATTGAGATTCACAGATTTATATCAGGAAAGACCGTTTATGTTTTCACGTCGTATTCTGTTTATTATAACGGCAAGGTTGTTCACTCAATAAAAATTAGCCCTGTTAAGGTGATGAAGTTATCTGAAGAGATTATAGAAAAAATTGGGGAAGATAAGAAAGCACTTCTTTCGGCAGGTTTTAGAATTGCGGGAGATATTGGCGACTGGCTTAAAATTTGTAAAACCGACTATTTCAATATTCATGGGCTGTGCCCAAAACATGTAAAAAAACAACTGAAGAAGGTTGGGTTTCCTGGCTAAAAAATACTTGTCAAACTATGTTAAATGAGTTATAATGATATTCGTTTAATAAAACATCTATGCTTCCTTAGCTCAGTGGTAGAGCACCCGGCTGTTAACCGGTAGGTCGCTGGTTCGAGCCCAGCAGGAAGCGCCAAAACAATCGGCTTATGCCGATTTTTTTGTGCTATAGTTCGCTTCGCTTCCTGAGCATTAAAGTATTTTTTATTGATGCATAATTTCATAGATGAAATTATTGTGCTATAATAAAATGTTAATTGGAGAGCGTTATGACTGAAAAGAAAGTGTATGACATTATTATTGTTGGGGGTGGACCTGCGGGGCTTGTTGCTGCAACATATGCTGTAAGAAGCAACATGAAAACTGCTTTGCTTGAAAAGGCTGTTTTTGGTGGGCAGGCGGCGTCTACATCTAAAGAGATTGAAAACATTCCAGGGTTTGACAAAATCTCGGGAATGGAGTTTGCAATGCAAGAGCACGCAAAGGCAGAAGCACACGGGCTTCAAACATACTACGACGAAGCAACAGAATTTAAATTCGGAAAAGATGAACATCAAGTTAAACTATACGGCGGCGAAACAATTTATGGAAAAGCTGTAATTCTTTCTATGGGCGTTGAACCAAGGCGTATGGGGCTTGAAGATGAAATTGCTCTAACAGGAAGAGGCATCAGTTATTGCGTAGAATGTGATGGAAACTTTTTTAAAGATAAGGTTGTAACAATCTGTGGTGGTGGAAATGCTGCAATGGATGCAGTGTTCTATCTTTCAAAACTTGTTAAGGAAATAAACATAATAAACGACACACCAGACTTTTTGGCAATGCCTCTATATGTTAAGAGACTTCAAGCACTAGTAGCTGAAAAGAAAAATATAAACATTTTTCACCAAACAGTTTTGACAAAACTTAACCGTGGAGCAAATAACAAACTTGCATCAGTTGTTGCAAAAAACACAAAAACTGGAAAAGAAACTTTGATTGAAACAGAGGGTGTGTTTGTAAATATCGGAAGATATCCTTCAACTGATATTATCAAAGGAAAGATTAATCTAAATGAAGCGGGCTATATCATCACAAATGATTTGATGGAAACAAATGTGATGGGTGTTTATGCTGCTGGAGACGTTAGGGCAAACGTTCTTAAACAAGTTGCAGTTGCATGCGGCGAGGGCTCGATTGCAGCCGTGTCGGCTTCTAAATATGTGAGGACTAAGAAATAGGATGAGTTTTTCAACACGCACAGAATTGTTGATAGGAAAAGATAACGTAGAGCGTTTGAGAGGCTCTAGTGTTGTTGTGTGCGGTGTTGGAGGTGTTGGTGGAATATGTGCTCAAATGTTGGTTCGTGCAGGTGTGGGGAAGATTACCGTCATAGATTGCGACATTGTTGATGAATCTAATATAAACCGTCAGGCAGTGGCATATCAAAGCACTATTGGCAAAAAGAAAGTTGAAGTGTTGGCTTTGCAACTTCTAGATATCAACCCAGAACTTAAATGTTTTCCACTTGATGTGAAGTTAGACAAAGATAATATCAAAATGTTTATATCAAAAGCAGACTTTGTTGTTGATGCAATTGATGATATGAATGCAAAGGTTGCGTTGATTAAGCACTGCACAGAAAAGGGTATAAACATAATTTCGAGTATGGGTGCGGGAAGAAGGCTTGAAAACCCAGAATATAAAGCCATGGATATATTAAAAACCACAGGCGACCCACTTGCAAAGGTTTTAAGAAAGAAACTTAGAGATGAGGGTGTAGAA
>WQZR01000006.1 GCA_009780625.1 Bacillota bacterium
CACCTACCCAGAAACTAGATAGATTACTCAAAACAATCAAAAACAGATTTATTTTTTCAAACATTTCTGCATTGCAGTTTATTCAAATATTATATATCAAAATTGAATTTAAGTCAACTAATAAAAAAAGCAGCTTTCGCTGCTTTTTTATTCTATGCTTGTGTTGATGTTCCTGCTGTTGGGTTTGTTTTCTTAAATTCTGCTTTGTTGATAAATTCTCTTTGTGCAACAATCGCAACTTCTCTTGCTGCATTTTCCCAACTTGCAAACGGGTCTTTTGTTGCTTGTTTAAATCCTCTTTCCATTGCCTGGTGAAGTGGTCCAAACTTTCTTCCCATTTTTCTCTTGTCTTCCATTGTTTCTAGAATAACCATTTTCTGTGTGTTTAGATATGCACCTGGTGTTATGATTGCTGAGTTCTGTCTGCTCACCGCAACTTTTGGGTCAATAAGCGCTTGCATTCCTTCTTGGTGTCTAATCTTTGAGTATGTAACCGCTTCCATTTTTCCTTTAATAGCCACTTCTTCATAGAAGTATGCCAGCACGCTATGCATAGCACTCTGCACTTTATCTAGTTCCATTCCTTCTTGCGGAGTTAATTGTCTTTTCATTATGCCTCCTCTTTGGCAGTTCTTCATTACTTAATGTTTCTAGTTTACTACACCCGTGGGTAATAGTCAATACTTATTATTTTTTTGTGCTAACAATCAGCACAATGTTTTTTCTCTTTGCTTTTGAAACGCTTTCGAAAGTAGACGCGGTTTCCATTTTTTCACCCATTGCGCTTACAACTTCCATATAGCCTTCAAGGTGATGAACCATTTGTTCATAGGCTTCTTCAACAGTGTTGCCTTCTGTTATTAGTTGCAAATCCCTAAGAACCAGAAAAAATGTGTCTGGTGTTTGGTCATCATAAACAACTGTTGGATACATTACAATCTTTGCTTCTGTCAAAATCGTGCCCTCCGTCATTATTATATTTCATTATAGCACAATAATTTCATTTATGAAATTATATATCAATAAAAATACTCTAATGCTCACGAAGCAAAGCGGAGTATAGCAAACACAATATTAATCGCTCAAACTTATTTTAACTTGTAGCAAAGTGCAAACTGTGTTAAACTCTAAGATATATTAAAGGGAGGAGTTTTATTCATGAAATGTCCATCGTGCGGCTATCAAACAGACGGCAGAAAATCTAAATGCCCAGCGTGCAGAACTGTTGTAAGAAAAGATTTGCTAGACAAAGAACTTGCAAAAGAACAGCAAGCAAAGGCTCATGCAGCCAGAACTTCTTCTGTTTCAATGCAACCAAGAACAACACAAACTCAACCAGTTCCAGTTGCCGAAGCAAATATGTTTGCGATTATTGGCTTTATTATGGCATTCCTTGGATTTTCTTTTATCGGACTTATTCTATGCATTGTTGGTCTTATTAAAGCAAAAAAAGTCTATGGCGGTTCAGGCTATGGCTTTGCCCTAGCAGGATTGATTATAAACATTGTTATGACAGTGTTTATGGCGATTTTCATTGGCTTCTATATCTGGTTCATAATCAGAATGTCTATGTGGTAATAAACAAAAAAACGGCAGTGCCGTTTTTTTGCTATCCTAGTGAGTTGAGAGAATTGGTTGACCGCTATTATCTAGCTGCAGAGGTTGAGTGAAAACGTGGTTGTTTCCAACTTCCCAGCCACCCCAATTCCACCAACGTGAATTCCCAACATGTATTCGTTGATTTTGCTTGTCTGGTCCAATCAGGTTTCCAGCATTGAGGTTTGAATACTCCGCTCCAACTGTCCATACCTCTGAGTTTATAACTAAACCAACCACAAGCCCCATAAAAGGTGTTCTATGAGCTTCGCCCGACACATACGAATTTATATAAGTTACATTTGTGTAATACACGTTCGTCTGGTATAGACGAGCATCGCTGTTGTAACCAACAATTCCTCCTACTGTTCTATTTGTTGTATTCCAGTAGAAATTTATATGACTGCTCATTGTATTTGTATGTGCTATCACACCACCCGCAACGTTGGCACCAGCTATTCCACCCATATCACCATTTCCGAATAATGTCACCCAGTCAGTATAGCTATATTGAATCATTCCATAATTTATTCCAACAATTCCGCCCATACAAGACATTTCGCGGTGCACTTGTATTACTCCATCAAAAACCCAAACACTACAAATGACACCATAGTTTAAGCCTGCAACACCACCAACACTAGAATGCATCCAACCATGGTCTGGACTATAAACAATATTTATATTGGACAGTGTGAGATTTCGTATTAGTCCATGATTTATCGAGAATAAACCAATATTTTCCTCATTGTGAGTAATACTTCTTCCAGTAACCGTTAAACCACTTATAGTTTTACCGTTTCCATCAAATATTCCGTTTGGACCAAGTGTAAGTGGAGTCCATTGACCAGTTAATGATATATTATTTGCTAAAATAAAATGACCGTTTGAATTAGAACTGACGGCATTCACTAGCTCAGTTTGGTTTGTTATAACTATTGGGGATTGAGAAACCAAACTAATTCCTGCTCCACTGATACCAACCCATGAGGGTTCTCTCAAAAGGCTAATCCTCATAGAACTAAAACCGGCACTATTAGAAAACTGCATGCCATTGAGAGATGTGCCCGGTGCCTGTACTGTGAAAAGTGTATTTGTGTTGAACACTATTTTTACATTGCTAAAGTTGAAATTACCGTTTAAATGCGTCCAAGTTGGACTTTTTACAGTAGTAGTCGTTCCATTCCCATCAAAAGAAAATGTCCTTAATCCACCACTATTGAGTGTAAGAGTTATATAAACTAAATCATTATTTCCTTGCAAAGTTATTTCCGTACCGGATACAGTCGCTACGTTAATTGTTCTAGCATCCATCTGAAGCTTTATTGTAATTTCTTGTGCGAATTTTTTAAGAACATAAGCACAAGCATCAACTGCATTGGGTAGAGTTTGACTTGCTACGTATTGTCTCATGTAATAACTAACATTAATATTTAGTCCGCCACCAACTAAATAATAATACGAGCTAGAAGTGCTAACCATACTTTGTATAACAACTGAGGTAGACATATTATTAAATTGTGTAGTCGACGGAGTATGTTGGTGCAAAATGTTATTTGGAATTACATTAAAATGAAAAGGAAAAGGTTCACTATGAAGTCCTCGTGCTACAGACTCAAATTGTGCATGATTAAAGCCTTGGTTTGCAATAAATGCTATTGTGGGGCCAACACTTGCAACTGCTAAAGCAGGACCTACAAATGGACCAAATACTAGAACATATGCAGGAACGAGAGCAGCAGTTAGAAGAATTGTAGCCAGTGGGTCGCCAGTAGCCACCGCACTCAACACCGCCATTGCGGTAAGAGGACTTAGAAGCATTAATTCTTGAGGCATTCTGTCACCAACATGGACCGGTGTATTAAGGTCTGCCATATAATGCAGTGCAGCACCCAATTGCACCATTGCCGCAGCTGGATTTGATTCATATAGTGCTACTGCTTGGTTATAACGGTATTCAAATCTTTCACGAGCATTTTTCCCCGAATCAAACTTATTTCTCATAAAATTTTGACCACCAGAATAGAAGTGCAAATTATTTAAATTATCTGTTTCTTCTGCGTCCGGCCAATCCGAGTTTAAAATGATTGCATCAATGTTATTTTGCGTGAAAATATTTGAATACTGTTGCAACCCAGAATATTGCAATGCACGACGTGTAACTTCTTGATGTGTGCCTCCATTATTAGGCTGCATTATACCATAAGTCAAAAACCCACTTCCTGCACTCCAATCTGTTGAATAAGTTGGTGAATTGTCAAATAAGAAAATACAGTTTGCATTTGGTTCTAGTAGTTCTAAATCCATTGCGTCATCATAATGCTGTTTATAATTTAGTGCCACACTTATTACATCGAAAATATCCGTAAAGTCATATCCCAAATAAATTATGTACTCAAAAAATGGTTGTATATTACCAAAGAACATCCCTGCTATTTCTTGTGTAGCCACAGAATCAACAAAATCTGTGTTGGTGGCAATACCATTTTCAAGTATCCAATCAAGCAAATCTTCCAAATCCATATCATAATCAAACTCTTCTTCTTGAGTTAAAATTTCGCTTGGATTTTTCCCATTCAATGAATTGGCACTTACGCCTCTAATATCAGCAATAGATTTTATAAAATAGAAGCCAAAACTGCTGAACAGTAAAGCACATATAACAAGCACTGAAACAGACAGACTTCTTAAACTAAATTTCATAGTTTTTCTCCTTTTTTGTTTATTGTTTAAAAAAGTTAGTTACCTGACAAATCACCTCCATTTTTTATTAAAGAAATATCAATACTGAATCTGACTATTTTTTTAAAATTACCTTATATTGAGGAGCACTGTCCTCGAGCCTAAGTTCTGTCTCATAATAAATCACTTTTTTATTAGAGTCGTAGCGCAAACCCGCCCATGTCTTTCTCAACATAGGTCCGCGAACTGTAAACTTAAATATTTCTATTTGTCCATTATTCAATCTGTACATTTTACTACTGGTCTCGTCATGCGAAATTCTATCACCTTCAGCTTTAAATCTATTACCTGATATTTTAATAAAATCTATACTTGTTCGTAATCCCAATACGCCTTCTGCTTCCAAATCTAATCTTGTTTTTCCATACAAAGGAGTATCCCAATCGTTATCTGGGAACTCCAAAAGTATTTTTTCTTTAATCGTTTCCAAGGTGTCGTTTTTATCAACAACAGAACTACCAAATGTTATGTTGTGAAAAGTATATGTGCCATTTGGAATTGCTCGTGGAAGAAAAATATATAAAAATAAAGCTACTATTAATAGCAAAGCAATACTAATACTTATAACCAATATTAATATTGTTTTTTTCTTATCTGTCATCTAACCCCCTTTTATTTTATTCAAGGGCGAATGCATAGTATCTTTAATGCTAGCATTTTACCATTAAATGGAAATAAACCTAACTAAAAGCTAAAAAGTCGGCAAATAAAAACGGCGTTGCCGTTTTTTAGTATATCGTTGCTGTGTTAGCAGGTCTTGCTGTTGGATAATGTCCTTTTAGATGTTTTGCTGTTTTTTCCCAAGCTTCAACTTCTGCTTCTTTCCATTTATCTTCGTCTGCATTGATAACATGTGCAAAATTATAATATATTGTTCCAACCAGAGGGTATTTGTGAAACGCTTCATCAATCGCGACTTTTTCCATTTCGTTTCTTCCAAGAAACTCTGGAATGCCAGGCTCGTTTTTGAAAACATTATGTCCTCTATAAATAAGAAAACTTCTAATTTGGTCCATAAGTTTTCTTCTTTCTGCCATAAGCACAGTGATGAAAGACTTTTCTGGAACTCTATCTCTTTCAATAGTCACCTTGCTTTGCAGCATAAACCTATCAACTGTTCCATCCGTAAAAACCTTACGTTTTCCGTCATCTTCATATTTCTTAAATAAATATTGATAAACACCTGAAAGCAATACATCTAATTTTTCTTGTTCTACAATTGTCATAATATTCAATTATACTATCACTTCACAGCCATGTCAATGGCAAAGAAAAAAAGCGCGTTGCACTTTTTTTATCAGTTATATAATAGTCGACCCGTTCATACTTCTGCCTACACTTCCCCATGGACCAGTTCCAACGTACTTAGCCTGGTTGTGCGTTTGCGAATTTAGGAAACCAAATCTAATCGTGGTCAATGAGCCTCTGTCTAAAACTATATTAGAGTTATCTCTGCCAACATGAATCATTTGACTTCCATCTAGTCTACCGACAATCAAGCCCATTGGCGGTTCAAGATTTTGTGCGTTAATATTGTCAGAACCTGTAAATCTAACAATAGTATTTGAATTTATAGTGCACGAACTTACACTTGAGTTCGCTCTCGCTAGCCCAACGACACCACCTGTTGAACGATTGTTTCTAGATATCCAAATAGTTATTAATGAACTATGAATAGATGAATGACCTAAATGACTACCTTCAAGATGTCCTACAACACCACCTCTGTAACCATTCCCTGTCAAAGTTAGGTTTTCTACTCTCGCAAAATATATTTCGCTAGTGTCTGCACGCCCAACTACACCTCCGGCAGTTGATGACTGTCTATGAATTGAAATTATACTATTTGTAACCTTAACATTATGAATGAATGCATTCTCTGTGACTGCTGCAAGTGCACCTACGTGCACCCACTCGCCATTGTGTTGTGAACCAGTGGTTGATATATTAACATTATTCAAAGTTAACTGAGTAACACTTCCTGTCAGTCTTTCAAACATACCAAAATTTCGAACTGTATTATATTGGGTTGTAGGTATAGTAATTCTAAGGTCTGATACTGTAAAATTGTTACCTTCAAATATTCCATTGAAATTTGGAATTGGTACCCACTCACCTGCCAAAGTTATATTTCGCATCAAAACAAAATGTCCATTTGGGCTAGTTCGCATGTTTGTAAGTTCTCCTGCGGTGTATATAAACTGCATATGCTGTATACCAGAAAAATTCTGAGCTGCTTCTACTGCCTTACCAGCATTTAGGCGCCTTACCGTCTGACTTCCTGCCGGCGTTGAAATTGTGATTGTATCAGAGTTAGTCATCAACATCCCCCTAAGATTTCTAGCAGGAATATTTGGATTTACTGACAGCATCAGTGCAGCTACACCTGCAACGTGCGGAGCTGCTGCTGAAGTTCCATTCATGGTCCAATAGTCATTATTAATACCAGTTGTTAATATGTTTTCTGATGGCATAAAAGTATTTGTCCCCCATCCTCCAGGAGCAAATATATTTACACCATTAAAACCGAAATTAGAAGAGCTGCTTGACCATTGCGAACGTGCTCCAAACCTGTCTACTGCGCCGACTGATATTAGATTTGGCACATCAACACTAGGCAAAAACTGGTTTATATCTGCTAATGTATCTGTATTTATTCCATCATTTCCGGCCGACCAAACAAACAGCCCCGGAAATTGCCTAACGGCATCTAATAAACTAACATTCGTTCCAAAACCACCTATACTATGGTTTAGTATTGATATTTGCTGACTAGTCCCCCACAGGTTTCTAGCGTATATAATCGCAGATATCCTATCAGCAGTAGTATGCCATGCATTACCATTACTGTCGTAGTACACAGTTTTTAATGGAACAAGTGTCACATTTTGTGCGACACCCGTTATACCTATTCCATTACCACCAACTGCTCCAATAATTCCAGCAACACCAGTTCCATGTCCGTCAATATCATTAGTTGTTGCAACATTATTATAAAAATCCCACCCAGTAGTTAGATTTGCATCTAAGTCATTGTGAAACGCAATACCGCTGTCTATGACACCAACTCGAACATTATGAGAACCTGATGTTATTGCCCATGCATCTCTTACATTTATTCCTTGACTTGAAGGTGCATCTCCAATAAGTGCCCACTGAAAAGAAAGTAATGGGTCGTTAGGATTTGAGTTGGGTGACAAACCAGAATCTATTGTGTTCACTCCAACATACCTCACACCACTCATTCTCTCAACCCGTCTTACTGTGTGCAGCACATTTTCTTTGTTTTTTCCTTCAAGCTCAATATGTAAAATTTGTCTAAAAGATGTAGTATCAAAATGCTCTGCTAACGCAGGTGCATTCGTTCTAGAAACTTCTCCTCTAGAAGTAACCGCACCCTCGGGCAACGCAGTTAAATCTGTAATTGTTTTTGCTCTAATATCATTAAAGAACCTATCGTTTTCATATTTTGGAGAAGTACTAAAAAAACTATGGTCTTCATCCATAACGACAATAATACTACTATCACAAAAATCATCATCAATTGTTGCTCTACTATAAATTTTTCTAGACTCTAGTGTTTTAGTTTCGTTTGATACTTGAATACTTTCTGATGTTAATAATGACGAATTACTACCACCAAAAGTTGACATAGTAAATGTCATAACTAGCACCAAGCAAATAGAAATAAAAATATTTTTCATAAGATTCTCCTTTATTTTTTAATATGAAAAAACTATTGTTCGTGGACCCATATCTTCCCAAAAAACCTTGCCTACTCTAACACTATAATTACCAAGACCATATTCCCAAAGGTCGGATGCCATATCAACTACGTATTTTCCGTTATACTCACCCCAAAAGTTTTTAACAAAAATGTTTTCTATACTGCCACCTGCTTTTTCTATGTGACAACGATGCGCTTCAAAGAAAGTTCTTTTTATTTCTTCAGTAATTATCGGGCAAAGCTCTTGTATTTCAAATTGTGGAGTAAAATCAACCATTCTAACAACTGTCCATTCATTCTGAGGAAGAAACATCATTTCATATTGCCATAGTGGTAGTTCATATATCCACTCTGGAAATATTACTTCTTGCAAGGTTATATCATCAATAACTTCAATAACCATACCAGTCTTAAAGTAACTAATATGCATTATATCGTCGAGTGTCAAAAGTCCTTCATTATATGCATCCTGTAGAGAATAGAAAGTTCCTACTGACGGGTTACTATCGTCATCGACATCACACGCCACCAAAATAAACGGAAAAATAAGTGCAAGCATTCCTATAAAAATCGTTTTTAAAAATTTATTTATCATTATTTACCTCCATTTATAAATAGAATTAATAAAGTTATATTAGTTCTAATATAACATGTTTAAAACAAAAAAACCGCCCGAAGGCGGTTTTTTATTCATCAATGTTTTCAAGTTTTTGTTCTGCTTCAAGTTCTTCGTATTCTGTTAGGTGCTCGTGTCTAATAACCTTGATATCTCTATATGCCTTGAAACCTGTTCCAGCTGGAATCTGCTTACCGATGATGATGTTTTCTTTAAGACCAGTAAGTCTGTCCACCTTTCCTTTGATTGCAGCTGATGTAAGAACAGATGCAGTTTGTTGGAACGATGCCGCTGAAAGGAAACTTTCTGCGTTTAGAGATGCTTTTGTGATTCCTAGAAGAACACGTCTTGCAGTTGCTGGCTCTTTTCCTCTAAGAAGTGCTTCTTGGTTTGCCGCTTCGTATGTGAAGATGTCCACAAACTCGCCTGGAAGTAAGTCTGTGCTTCCGCTGTTTTCGATTTTAACTTTTCTAAGCATTTGTCTGATTACAAGTTCAACGTGCTTGTCGTTAATCGAAATCGCTTGTTGAGCATATGCTGAAACAATTTCTTCAAGAAGATAGTTTTGAACTGCTCCAATACCTCTTGTTTTAAGAACTTCAGCAGGGTTTAAGTTACCTTCTGTAAGTGGAGTGCCTGGTTCAACCACGTCTCCTGGCTTAACAAGAAGCTTGATTCCAAATGGAATAAGATATCCAATTGCACCATCTGCAGTTGTTACAATAACTTCGTCTCGCTTGTCTGCTTTTCTGATTGTAACTCTTCCTGCAACTTCTGAAATAACTGCAACACCTTTTGGTTTTCTTGCTTCAAAAAGTTCTTCAACCCTTGGAAGACCTTGCGTGATGTCGCTTGTTGTTGCAATACCACCGGTGTGGAAAGTTCTCATTGTCAACTGTGTTCCGTTTTCCCCAATAGATTGTGCAGCGATAATCCCCACTGCTTCCCCAATTGGAACTAGACCAGCTTGCGCCATGTTTCTTCCATAGCACTTAGCACACACACCACGCTTAGAACGGCAAGTCAACACTGTTCTGATTTCAACTTCTGTAAGACCAGATGTTGCAATGATGTCTGTTTTTGAGTTTGTAATCATTTCGCCAGCCTTAACAATAACTTCGCCTGTTGCTGGGTGCTTAACATCATTGATTGCAATACGTCCATTAATTCTTGCTGGAAGGTTTTCAAGAACGCTTCCATCTTTTGTGATTGCTTTAATCACTTGACCTCTAACTCTTTCGCCAAGGTTTTTGAAACAGTCGTCTTCATAAATAACCACGTCTTGAGAAATGTCAACAAGTCTTCTTGTCAGATAACCTGCTGTTGCTGTTCTAAGTGCAGTGTCGATAAGACCTTTTCTTGCACCACGTCCAGACATGAAGTATTCTAGGTTTGAAAGTCCAAGTCTATAGTTTGATTTAATCGGAACGTCAATTTTGTCTCCAGACGCCGTAACGATTTGACCTCTCATCCCAGCAAGCTGTTTAAGCTGGTCCATGTTTGCCCTTGCTTTTGAAATAGCCATAATCTTGATTGGGTTGAAGTTGTCCCATTTCTTTTCAATTTCTTTTGTGATTCTAACAGTTGTTTCATCCCAAATTGTTTGGTTGATTCTTTTCTTTTCTGCAAGCGTAATCAAACCACGTCTAAATTTCTTATCGTTCTCCGCAACTTTTTCGTCTGCTTCGTCGATGATTGCTTGTCTTGCTTCTGGAATTTCCATGTCGAAAATTGAAATTGAGTTTGAAGCAAGTGTTGCATATTTGAAACCGATTGCTTTAATGTCGTCTAGCATTCTAACCATGCTTGCGTTGTCTACGTTAAAGAACGCCTTATAAACAATGTCTGAAAGTTTGCCTTTGTCTGCAACAAAGTCGATTTCATATTTAAGAACGTTTTCTTCTTTTGTTCTGTCAACAAAACCGATTGATTGTGGAATTGTTCTGTTGAATAAAACTCTTCCAACAGATGTTTCAACAAGTCCTGAAATAGTTTTTCCTTTAAACTCTGCAGTTCTTCTAACTTTAACTTTTGCTTGAAGGTCTAAAACTTTTTGCTCATAAGCTAGAATAATTTCTTCTTCGTCTTTAAACACCATGCCTTCGCCTTTGGCTTTTTCACGGTATACAGTTAGATAATAAGCACCCATAACCATGTCTTGTGTTGGAGCAACCGTTGGTTTTCCATCACCTGGTTTTAGAAGGTTGTTTGTTGAAAGCATAAGGAATCTTGCTTCTGCTTGTGCTTCCACAGAAAGTGGAACGTGAACCGCCATTTGGTCTCCGTCGAAGTCAGCGTTAAACCCAACGCACACAAGTGGGTGAAGACGAATTGCGTTTCCGTCGATAAGAACTGGTTCGAATGCCATGAAACCAAGTCTGTGTAGAGTTGGTTGTCTGTTTAGCAAAACTGGGTGGTCTTTAATAACTTCTTCAAGAACGTCCCAAACAATTGGTCTTGCTTTTTCAACAAGTCTTCTTGCAGACTTGATGTTTGAAGAAACGTTAAGTTCAACAAGTCTTCTTAGAACAAACGGCTTGAATAGCTCAAGTGCCATATTTTTTGAAAGACCGCACTGATACATCTTAAGTGATGGACCAGCAACAATAACTGAACGTCCAGAATAGTCAACACGTTTTCCAAGAAGGTTTCCTCTAAAACGCCCTTGCTTTCCGTGAAGAATTGCAGTAAGTGATTTAAGTTCGTGACGTGAACTTGTAACCGCTCTGCCTCTCTTTCCGTTGTCGATTAGAGAGTCAACTGCTTCTTGAAGCATACGCTTTTCGTTTCTGATAATAATATCAGGAGCACCAAGTTCAAGAAGTTTTTTAAGACGGTTGTTTCTGTTAATCACTCTTCTATATAAATCGTTAAGGTCAGATGTTGCCATCTTTCCACCTTCAAGTTGAACAATTGGTCTAAGTTCTGGTGGAATAACTGGAAGTGCTTCCAAAATCATCCACTCAGGTCTGTTTTTTGATTTGTTAAACATTTCAAAAATTTCAAGTCTAGAAATTGCTTTAAGTCTTTTTTGTCCTTTAAATTCAACAACTTCTCTCTTAAGTTGAGCTAGTTCTTTTTCAACATCAATTTTTGCAAGAACTTCTCTGATTGCTTCTGCACCCATTCCTGCTCTAAACGCGTCAAAACCAAACTTCTCTTGTGCATCTCTATATTCTCTGTCTGAAAGAATTTGTTTATATTCAAGGTCTGTGTTTCTTGGGTCTATAACGATATAGTTTACATAATAAAGAACTTGCTCTAGGCTCTTAACTGTCAAGTCAAGCACTAGACCAATTTTTGAAGGAACACCTCTGAAATACCAGATGTGGCTTACAGGAGTAGCAAGCTCAATGTGCCCCATTCTTTCACGTCTAACATGGTTCTTTGTAACTTCAACGCCGCACTTATCGCACACAACACCTTTGTGTCTAATTCTTTTATATTTCCCGCAGTGGCATTCCCAGTCTTTATATGGTCCAAAAATTCTTTGACAGAAAAGACCTTCCATCTCTGGCTTTTGCGTTCTATAGTTAATCGTTTCTGGCTTTTTAACTTCGCCACGAGACCAAGCTCTGATTTTCTCGCTTCCTGCTAGCCCAATTTTTATTGCGCTAAAGTTGTTTAATTCGAACATTTTCTTACTCCTATATTCTAAATTTCAAATTTCGGTTTATATAACTAGTCGAACAAATCGTCTGTATCTACTGAAGTGTCATCCATTTTTGCAAGGTCACCTAGAAGGTTTGACATCATGTTGTCTTCTGCTTGGTCAAGCACGTCCACAACCTCAATAACTGTATCTTGGAAAGGTGTCTCTTCTGTTTCCATTGCAGCAAGTTCTTCCACGTTAACTTCCTTACCTTCTTCTGTCAACACGTCAACGTCAAGTGCAAGTGCTTGGAATTCTTTAACAAGAACCCTAAACCCTTCTGGAATGCTTGGCTCTCCAAGCGGTGTTCCATGAACAATGCTGTCATACATTTTAAATCTTCCAGCAATGTCGTCCGATTTAACTGTCAACATCTCTTGAAGAAGTGCAGACGCACCATATGCTTCAAGTGCCCAAACTTCCATCTCCCCAAGTTTCTGTCCACCGTTTTGCGAACGTCCACCAAGTGGCTGTCTTGTAACCATTGTGTATGGTCCAATGCTTCTTGCGTTAACCTTAGAGTCAACCATGTGGTCTAGTTTAAGCATATACTTATAACCAACTGTTGTGTCGTTTAGGAACGGTTCGCCAGTTCTTCCATCATATAGCCTCATTTTTCCGTTTAGCGGCAATCCGTTTTCTTTAAACATGTTTTGAATGATTTGCTCGTTTGCACCATTGAAACATGGAGTTTCAACATGAATGCCAAGAGTTTTTGCAATAAGCCCCATGTGAGTTTCCAAAACCTGTCCAACGTTCATCCTTGATGGAACGCCCAGTGGGTTTAGAAGCATATCGATTGGTTGGCCGTTTGCCATAAATGGCATGTCTGCTGCTGGCATAACTTTTGCAACAATACCTTTGTTACCGTGTCTTCCAGCCATTTTGTCACCCACGCTGATTTTACGTTTTTGAGCAACGAAAACCTTAACTTGAGTGTTCACGCCGTTATCTAGTTCGTCTTTGTTTTTTCTTGAAAGAATCTTAACATCAACAACAACACCACCTTCTCCGTTTTCAACACGAAGTGATGTGTCTTTAACTTCTCTAGATTTCTCTCCAAAGATTGCTCTTAAAAGTCTTTCTTCTGGGTTTAACTCTGTTTCACCTTTTGGTGTAACTTTTCCAACAAGAATGTCGCCTGGTTCAACATATGCACCAATTCTGATGATTCCGTTTTCATCAAGGTCTTTAAGCGCAGATTCCCCAACTGAAGGAATATCTCTTGTAATCTCTTCGTCGCCTAGTTTTGTTGTTGTTGCTTTTGTTGAAGCTTCCATTAGGTAGATTGAAGTGAAAACGTCTTCTTTAACAATTCTTTCGTTGATGATAATCGCGTCTTCAAAGTTATATCCTTCCCAGTTCATATATGCAATAAGAATGTTCTTTCCAACTGAAAGTTCACCTTCAGAACATGCATAACCGTCAGCAAGAATATCTCCCGCTTTAACTTTTTCACCCTTAACAACAAGAGTTCTAGAGTTCTTACATGTTTTTTTGTATGTCTTTTCAAATTTAGTCAGAATGTGTTCTTCAAGTTTGTTGTCTGTTGTTTTAACAACAATTCTGTCTGCTGATGCATAAGTCACAACACCATCAGATTTTGAAATTGTCAAATCTCCGCCATCTCTAACAATAATCGCTTCCATACCTGTTGAAACAAGTGGAGCTTCTGTTTTAATAAGTGGAAGACCTTGACGTTGCATGTTTGCTGCCATCAGGGCACGCGTTGCGTCGTCGTTCTCAATAAATGGAACTAGTGCTGCAGATGTCGACATAAATTGTTTAAGTGAAACGTCTAGATAGTCAACTTGGCTTGCGTTCACATAAATAACTTCTGCGTTCTTTCTAACAACAATACGGTTAGAAACAAATTTTCTTTCTTTATCAAGTGGCTCACACGCTTGAGCAATGCAAGCTCCGTCTTCTTCGTCTGCTGAAAGGTAAACGATTTCATTTGTAACCACACCCTTTTCTTTGTCTACTCTAAGGTATGGAGTGATAAGGAAACCAAATTCGTTCACTTTTGCATGAGATGCAAGGTTTAGTGTGATACCAATGCTTTCCCCTTCTGGAGTTTCAATAGGGCAAATTCTTCCATATTGTGTATAGTGAATATCCCTAACTTCTGCGCCAGCTCTTTCTTTCGAAAGTCCGCCAGGACCGTCTGATGTGATTTTTCTTTTTTCTGCAAATGCTGAAAGCGGGTTAACATCGTCCATGTTTTGTGAAAGCTGTCCGCTTGAAACGAAATCTTTAATTGCAACGTTGATTGGTCTAGAAGACACAACGCTTGCTGGTGTAACTTCTGAAAGGTTTGCAATTTGAAGTTTTTCTTGAACTGATTGTCTAAGTTTAATAATACCGCCACGGAAAGCCGCTTCAAGTGTTTCACCAACTGGTCTGATTCTTCTGTTTCCAAGGTGGTCGATTTCGTCAACTCTTCCCATTCCTTCATTAAGGTCTAGAAGATAGCCAATAGATGCAACAAGGTCGTCAAGTGTAAGAACATAACCAATAAGGTCGTCTCTGTTTTCAATGATTGCCTTAACTCTCTTTTCTTTTGACTTGTTTTCAGTCATAAGTTTTTTAAGCAATGGATAGTGAACATATAGGTTTTTTGCAAAACCTGGAAGGTCTTTCTCTGCAAAACCTGTATATTCAAAAATACAAACTCTTGCGTTTCCAATAACTTTATATTCTTTGTCGCCTGGAAGAGAGATATAAACCTCATTCACCCCAGTGTTTTGAATCTCAGTTGCTTTGTCTCTTGAAATTTCTTCATCTTTTTTAAGAAGAACTTCGCCATCTGGAGAAACAATATCACGTGTTGTGATTTGTCCTCTAATTCTTGAAGCAAGTCCTAATTTTTGGTTGATTTTAAATCTTCCATATTCTCTTAGGTCATATCTAGCTTGAAGGAAGAAAAGTTCTTTTATATACCTTCTTGCTGCAGAAATTGAAGGAATATCTCCTGGTCTCATTTTTCTTGCAAGTTCTAGCATAACTTCTGTATAGTTTTTTTGTGGTTCTTTGTCTAGTGTTGCTTTAATAACATCGTGGTTATTAAATAGTTTTAAAATTGCATCGTCTGAAAGCATTTCTTCGTTGTGCTCATCTTCGCTTAGAGCTAGAGCTTTAATCAAAATTCCAACGCTCATCTTTGAAGCTCTTGCAACAACAACTCTAAGAACGTCTGAAACTGTTTGCTCAAGTTCAATCCACTCTCCACGTTGTGGCATGATTCTGTTAGAGAAAAGTGTTTTTCCAGTTTTGTCTAAAACTCCAGAATAATAAACACCTGGGCTTCTAACAATTTGGTTCTTAACAACACGCTTAACACCGTTAATTAAAAAACTCCCACTGTCGTTCATAACAGGAATGTCACCTAGGAAAATGTCAGATTCAATAACTTGTCCACTCTCCTTGATTGTCAGTCTTGTTTTAACTTTCAGCGGAAGGCTTCTTGTTTGCTTTCTTATTTCACATTCTCTTTCACTGTATTTTGGTTCACCTTCTAGCCAGCAGTCTAGGAACTCAATTTCAGCCTTGTTTGCAGAGTCTGCGATTGGAGAAAACTCTCTCAGCACATTCATAATGTCATGCTTAATAAACTTATTAAAAGAGTTCTTTTGAATTTCAATAAGATAAGGAAGCGCAACTGCGTCCTTTTGCCTTATAAAACTAACCCTTTCTCTCCTTCCAGACTTAATTTTTGTTGCGTTAACGGACACCTTATAACCTCCGAGTTTAAATATATTTTTTTGCCAACAAGTCAGAACCTTCCCCAAAGCTTAGAAATCTAAGTTCTTCAAATTATGGGGCGATTTGATTGTTGATTGTAAGTACTAAATTTCCTTGACTAAACTTTTTATTTGTGCCATACTTTCGTTGTGGTGGTAGAACTTATTAGCGCACAAAGTTAAATAGCTTAGAGAATATACACATGGAATTATACCAATTATTTTTATTTATGTCAACAGATTTTTATGTGAAAATTTAAAGCCGCATCTAGCGGCTTTTTTAATACTTTTCTAGTCTTTAAACGTTTGCCGAAAACACGTCATACATCTTTCCGTCAGCGTCTTTTCCAACTGCTGTGCGAAGCAAAAATCTTCTGTCTTCTAATTTAGAAATGTCCATCCTTCCCTCGCGGCTAAACTCGTCGCCGTCGTGATTGAAGAATTCAAAACCAAAGTTTTTATAAATCTTTATCATTTTTTCCAACTCTGCCCTGATGTCATATTCACTTGCCTGCTTCCCTTCTCTTTGAGTGATTTCATTTCCAAGCAACTTCGCATCTGCAAGAAGTGTGACAATGTTCGCTTTCATTCCTCTAATAAATTCCAAAGCACTTCCAATCAAAACAGAACCAATGCCATTTCCTCTTTTTTCTGGATATATGCTTGCAACTTCAATTGACACACTGCCATCAACACACAGTTCAAATTCAGCCCTGCCACACTCTTCACCTTTTCTGTCAAGAATGCGTGTTTCAAATTTGTCGCTCCCTTCTGGAGTTGTGAGTGAAACAAAAAATTCACCCTTCTTAGATTTCATAATTCGTATGTCACTTGTATAATTTGGGTCGTTTAGATTTCGATATATGTTTGCAATTTTGTTTTCAATTTTTTCCATTGTCATATATTGTTCTCCCTTTTTCTAAATTTCCATTGGGTTTGCTCTATATACTCTGTGCATGTCGCCATGCTCATCTGGTCTTTCCCCTCTAACCAGAAACTTATGGTCTTTTATTTTTCTTAAATCTATTCGCATTTCACAAGAATATGTTTTATGTTTTCTGTCCTTCACAACCTCGCTCACCGGGTTAAACCCTTGCCTCTCATAGAAAGGAATCAATTTTTGAGTTAGGTATTCTTCCAAATCTTCAACGCCAACATTTTCTTTTAGGTATTTAAAGATTTTTCCTAAATTGGTCACAAGCCCAATTTGTTCATTAATCTCAGTAATCATCACACCAGTGTTTGCCGACAACTCAACAATCTCTGCTTTAATTCCTCTAAGAAATTCTAGAGCACTAGACATCAAAACCGTCCCACGTCCACTTCCTCTCTTTTCGGAGTTCATAATCTTAACAATCTTAATTTCAAAATTGTTTTTTGTTTTATGGTTCTTTCTGACAAAATCAACTGTTCCGCATTTATCACCCGTTCTGTCGTATATATGTGTAAGATATTCTCCCTGTTTATGTTCAAACGTTCTTGTAACAAAAAACTCTCCACCAGAACTTTCCACAATTTTCAAATCTTTTGTGAACATTCTGCCGCGAGACTCAATGTCTTCATAAACTTGAAAGATACCTTTGTCGAGCATGCTTTTTTATAGCATAAAAGGCTCATTTTGTAAATAGGGGCAGAAAAAAACTGGCATCGCCAGTTTTTTGTTTTCTATTTAGAACAATCCTAATAGTAGTGAAACTTGTCTAAACACAACTGCTTGGTGAATTGGAGTAAGTTCTCCCAACTCTTCACCTGGATATAGTTTTTCAACTTCATCTGCCATCATATCTAGCATCATCGCACCAATCATTGGAGAGCCCTCTAGAACTCCCATAATTTCAGCTGCCCACTCTGCATCGCCAGCTGAGCTGCTTGGCACATTATTAAATAGTCCATCAGTTCCCATTAGAGCTGTGATTGTTTGCCCTTCTGCAATCAACGCGTTTCCAAGTCCGCCTGGCAATTCAGTTAAATCTTTAATCAAATCAGCAAATTCCTCTGGCAAATCAAACTCATCAATCATTCCAACAATCATGTCTCCCATGCTTGGAAGTTTGTTGATAATGTTTCCAAAGTTTTCAAGAATTCCACCAAGGTCTCCAAGAAGTCCTGGAATGTCTGAGAAGTCGAAATCAAAACCGTCTTCGCCTTCAAACATGCCACCGATGTCATCCATAATTTTTCCAAGTTCCACAAAAACTTCAACCGCATCATGAATAACTCCAAACAATCCTTCAAATCCAGTTGTTCTAACATCTCCAAGAAGTGCCTTGATATCAACAAAATCACCAAGTGCATCCATTCCTTCCATGTCGTCTAGCATACCTTCAACAAGGTTGAATGTAAGGTTATAGAATAGGTTATTGTTTTTATTGGTTGCTTGTCTCATAACCCAATAGCCAACCACTTCAGTTTCTTTTCCTATTTCCTTACTGAAGTCAGTTTTTCTTATAACCAGTGCATTTTTCTCTGGCTCTGTCAATGCATCATATGCTGCTTTTGTTATATATGTCTGCATTCCAAGCATTCTGTCTAGTGCTCCACCAAGGTCAACAATAATATCAAACATACTTAGGTCAACCGTTCCAGTCATAATTGCTTCTGGGTCTAGAATAGATTCGAAGTCCAATGCTCCCATAAGAATATCTGGAAGTGTCTCTAAACTTATTTCCTGAGTTTTTCCACCCTCTTTTTCTGCAAGCTCAGCAATAATCATAAATATTGCTTCAACACCTCTTCCAACTTCTTGTCTTGTTTGTGTTGCGCTATATGTTGTTGTCAAATCATCTTTTTTAACTTCTGCATCAATCTCAAATCCATTAACTGCAAGAAGCAACATTCTTCCAAGGAAATCTGTTTCATCTGGAAGAACAGCCATAATTTTTTCGAAAACGAAAGCCACATCAATTTCTTCATCAAGAATCATTCCAGCTGTAAGGTTTTCCCCCATCTCTGGCATCAACAATTCAATAAAGTCAATAACCTCTGGGTGAAGTAGTGCGTCAACAATTCCAAAAATATTTTCGAAGAATTTTGCATCTTGGAAAATCTCATCAATGTTTGCAGAAATAAACGCATCTGTATCTTCAATATAGAAAATATCCATATCAGCAACTTCGTAAGAAACAAGTTCAACACCAAGTCCGCCGATAACTTTAAGCAAATCCATACCCAAAAGTCTGTCTAAGCCTTTTCCAAAGTTTGCAAAACTTACACCACTTCTCTCTTCTGTTGCTGTTGCTGGAGTGTATGAGAATGATTTTAGAAGGTCTGTCCAGTTTTCAAAGTCCATTTCATCAAGGTCGATTACTTCAAGGATTTCAAATCCTTCTTCAACAATAAATCTAAATCCGCTAGTAAACTTAGCTTTATCTGTAGCCCATCTATTGTTTGTGTTCATATATTCAAATGTAAATACAGTTGAAGGTTTTCTTTGTTGTTGTGTTGCTGCATAAGCAACTGCATCTGCGCTGAATGGAAGTGCAAGACCACCTTCGCCTTCAATCGCATCTATTGCAGCAACTGCACCAATATTCGAACCATCAATCAAAATTGCTCTTGTGATTAGGTTATCGAAAATGAAATCTGCAAGAAGTTCAACAACCGACATAATGCTGTCTACTGTAACATACTCAAGAATGTCATCTAGATTAAGCCCACCTTCGTTTGGAGGCTCAATGCTTCCATCAAGAGGTGCTATTGCACCTTCCATGTTTGCGTCACCAACAGCAAGCATTTCACTAAGTAAATCTGCAAAACCAGGAACAGCAACAATATCGTTGAATAATTTAATAAATCCTAGAAGTTCGTCGTTTCCATTTACCTTTGTTGTCTTTCCATCAGCAACGCTTGCATTAACCGTTGTTATTGCAGAAAACGCAATATTGTCTAGACCCATGAAAGCAACTGCCGCAGAACCTTTGTATGCGCCAGTGATTCCATCAATCATGTCAACAAACTCTTCGTCCATTGGAAGAATTGAAACAATTGTTGGAGCATCAGGTTTTGATGGCGTAACCACCGCCTGAGCAATTCCAAAAATTCCACTTAGTGGAATGAACAAAACTAAACATGTAACCATTCCACCAACAATACCAACCAAGCCACCAAACAGTCTGCGTTTTTTTGCACCTTTCTTATTTCTAACAAAGATTGCAAAGAACGGCCAGCTTAATGCTTTCAAAATGTAATAGAACACAACAAACAGAATAACCGAAACCACTGCAGATAGAGCCGCAATAAGCACTCCAACTGTATTTGCCATATCATTGGCAGTGATTGGCAATTCGTCTGGAATGTTTGTGTTGATTGTTTTAGTTACAAAATCTGCCAAACTTCCGTTTATTGGCTCAAATGGAAGGTTGATGTTCATAATCATCGGAATAAACATTGGTGCAACAACCGCTGCAACAACACCCGCAACAATAAGCATTCCAACTCTCCATACAGATTTTTTTAATCCTCTAAATAATCCAAGCAAGAAACCCGTCACTACATATAAAACAAAGACAGCACTGATACCCAAGCTTATGAATAGTCCTATGTTTCCTATATCGAAACCTTCTAGAAATTCTGGCATAGTTACCTCCTGCTACATACTTTCTATTCTTATTATATATTGTATGCAGTCAACTACAAAACTATATGGTATATTTTAACACGGCGAATAAAAAAAACAATACTATACAATATGTATAGTATCAAAAAACAGTGCCCAAAACCCCATTTTTTTACGTAAATGAACTAATATTGCCCGAACCGCTTGTGTTTCTAATTAAAAACTTGCTATCTGTAGGTTCTGCACCATGAATTCTCACAACACCTTCACTCCAAACATTGTATCCAATAACATTGCTTATGTTTGGTAAATTGTTTCCTTCGAATTCAATTACTGCTCTTCTGGTCGAAACAAGAGCCAAATTAATTCTTCCAGATTGCGCTCTTATTATGCTTTCGTTTCTAAAATTGTTTATTCTTGCATCAACGTTTGCTCCACCAGTTGCCGTAACATCTATCAAAACTGTTGCCGCAATTTCTCTGATATTTAAACTTCCACCACTTATATTTGCTTCAAGTACTCCAACAAAATTACTTGCAGCAAGCACAGTGCCAACTGCATTTCCAGTGCCAGTTCTATCAACTGTTTCTGCTCTTCCATTAAAGTTCACTCTACCACTTCTTGTTTCAAGAATAATTTTAGAGTTTACATCCTCTGCCGATTGGCTTCTTGCGCTAAGAGAAATATTTCCGCTTGTTGTTCTGATTCTTAGATTATGTATTGTGTTTGCATTTCTTATATTGATATCACCGCTGTTTGCGTTTATAAAACTTTCAGCATTTGTTGTCTGAATAAAATGTGTTACCGTAAGAGTTCCGTCTCCAGTTATCTCTGCATCCATTCTTCCAACAATTCTTCCAATTGTGATTTCCGCATCTTTGTTTCTTGTAAAGAACAAGCCGCCAACAACACTTCCAGAAACCCTACCTGCCGCTGCAACCTCAACTCTTTCATCTCTTAGAGGATTATCATCAAAGCCCATATAACTAAAGCCACCAGCAATTGTTCCAAACGTCACATGGCTTGAATTGCTTCTAACAATAACTGCTCTTTCATTTGTGCTTACAATAGCATCACCTAGAGTTACGTTTCCAGACTGCGTCACAATATCTGCTCTGTGGTTTATTCTTGCACGGGAAAGGTCAACGTGTCCAACACCATTAAAACTCACAAAGTGTCTAATCTCAGTTCCAACAATAGTTATGTTTGTATCCCCAGCTCTTCTAAACAAAGCTCTTTCACCAGTGCTGTTTACTTCAAATCTTCCAAGCCTGTGATAAACCCTAGCCAATGTTGCAAGTTCGTCTTCCCATTCTCTAAGTTGACGAGACTGGTTTGTTGTTAACTGTCTTGATAACCTATCGCGAACCGCTTCACTATCCATCAACGCCCAAGTGGAAGTTAGTCTAATAGTTCCATTTGCTCGGTTATAAGTCATACCTGCACTATCATATCTTGCCACAATTAAATCCAACAACTCCCCTCTTCTTGCTGCAGTTGCCTCTGTAATAATAGGAGTAGTCATGTTCACATGACCTCTTTCTGTGTTGATTATAATTGACCTAGCAAACGTTGTGTCGTCAAAGAATCTCTCATTAATAGCCACATGTAAAACACTGTTTCCATATGCCAAGAAACCCTCAGATTCGTTTAGAGTTATTGTCAATGTTCTTCCACGTGTTCCACTATTTACTGCAGACACTCTGAAAAGATTATCAAGAGGATTTAGTGTGTCAGATTTAAGAGTTTTAATTTCTTCATCTATTTCTTTAAGTCTTTCTGCCCAAAGTGTTTCATTGGCTGCTTTTGCCGCAAGGTCTCTAATATGACGGTCTCTGTTCCTTTCTGCAGTTGCAAGGTCTCTATCTCTTTTTGCTTCCATTGCACGTTCTGTTTCTCTTGTGTTTGCCAGTCCAAAAATTCTATCATTAAAAGAGATTGTGCTACGCCCAGTTGTTGAAGTTATGTTTACTGGAATTGCAATAACATTAATTATGATTGTATTAACAACAACATCATCACCATTTGTGATGTGCCATTCACCTGGCTTCAGTTTATTAATCCACTCATCTTCCGCAACCTGTTCCGGGAGTGCAGAAAAGTTTAAAACCCTTCCGGTTTCAGTTGTGTTTAGCCTAGTTTCAGAATCTACCCTAGAAAACGGACTGTCCATTCCCCAAAGTCTTGCACGGTGTCCTGCAACAGAAAAGTTTCCAATAAACATTGCACCAATCAATAAAATACCGGCAACCAGCACCGCGATTAAAGCTATACCAACAATTTTTGCAATTGCAACAGGATTCATCTTCTTTCCTTTGTTATAATTCTACCTTTTTTGAATTTTTTATCAAAATAATATTCATTAGTTTTTTAAACATATATATAGGTATGAAGCTTTTAATAAAACCAAATCACCCGTGCGTTGTAAAGATTTTTAGTCTAGAATTCTTTCTGGAAGCACATGAAGAAAAGATTATAAAAAATATAGAAAAAGTTTTTATCATAACCGCCTACCCAATGAATAAAAACGGTTTCGTCTTTTTACCAAATGCCGCAGAAATAAACCTAGAAAACAAAACCTCAACCAACCCTTCTTTTGTTAAACTCTCAGA
>WQZR01000007.1 GCA_009780625.1 Bacillota bacterium
GAAGAAGCAATAAGAAAACAACAAGGACAAAACACAGAGACAGGGTATTATGGAAAATATAGAAGATGCCATAACCTGACACCAGACCAAATTGAAAAAAACATTAAGGCAAAAAAGCCTTTTACAATCAGGTTTAGAAACAAAAGCACAGACATAAGCGAAAAGATTGATTGCCCAGATGTGCTTAGAGGAAACATGAGTTTGCAACGCTGGTTTAAAGACGAAGTTCTTATAAAAAGCGACGGCATTCCGGTTTATCACTTTGCGGTTGTGGTTGACGACTATTTGATGGGAACAACAACAGTTGTTAGAGGAAGCGAGTGGCTTGCATCGTTTCCACTGCATGTTGAAATTTGGAGAGCGTTTGGTTTTGATATGCCAAAGTTTCTTCACACAATGCTTCTTTGCAAACAAGAGGGAACAAGCCGTGTGAAAATTTCTAAGCGTAAACACCCAGATGCAAAGATGCAATACTATATCGATAAAGGATATCCTAAAGACGCGATTATTGATTTTGTGTATGTGATGATGAACTCCTCAATGTTTGAGCAATGGAGAAAAGAAAACCCTTGCGTTGATGTTTGTAAATATAAACTAGAGACAAACAAGATGAGCACAACAGAAGCATTGTGGGATTTGGAAAAGTTGAACCATGTTTCAAGAAATCATATTGCACATCTTTCTGCTCAAGAGGTTTATAAACAAGTTCTTGCTTGGGCATGGCAACACTGCAGGGAGTTTAACGACGAACTGAGAGTAAACAAATCAAAATGGGTGGCGGCGTTTAATATAGAACGCGAGCAAGAAAGACCTCGTGCAGACATTGCATTCTATAGCGAAGTTCCAGACTATTTTGATTATCTTTGGAAGTTTAAGGGGTTTGACGGTGGAGACAAAAACATGTTGGCAGCGTATGCAAAAACATATAATCACGAAGACGACAAAGAAACTTGGTTTAGTCGACTTAAAGAATTTGCAACAAGTCGCGAGATGAAAGTTGGGCAAGTTGCAATGGAGATTAGAAGAAAAATCACTGGAAAAGAGCAAACTCCAGATTTATGGAGCATAATGCAAATCTTGGGAGTAAGGGAAGTGCTAAAAAGGCTAAACTAGTAGCCTTTTTTGTTTTTATAAATATCAAGAAATAGGTATAATAAATTAGACCATGAAGCAGAAAAAAAGCATTAAAGATTTAAACCCTTTTTGGCTTAGAGTTGCAAACATTGACGAAGCAAAAGATAAGCACAAGAAATTTATGAAAGTGGTTCGTATATCGGCCATTGTTTTAATTTGTACTGGGGTTCTTTTTGGTGCAGTTTATCTAATTTTGCAACACTTTTTGGAAAGAGATGTTAGGTTCGACCACTTCAGTGCAGTGCATTCAAGAGCACATAATATTAATGCTGCACACAACAACGTTTCTCTAAATCGTGTTGACCCAAACAATTCGGCAACATGGACAATAACTTTTTCGAGAGTTGTTGAAAATACTCTTGAACATAGAACACATGCATTTACAGAAAATGCCGCAGTTGATTTCGGCAACCTTGTTATTGTGATGAACCAAAACATGTATGCCCTAGATTATTTATATGTATATTTCACTGCAATCACTGTAAACAGATTTGAAGAAAGAGACCTTGCTCCACTATATGAAGAATATAAAAGACAGACTGACAGACTGAATGCTCCGCATTTAGAAATTTTCAATATGCAAGCTGGCGGAAACTTCACCGGAGACAACTTGGGAACAGTTTTGCAAGCGAACTATTTGCCGGTGTTTATTGCACAACAACAGGCGTTGCTTAGATTTAATCAAGAAATGTTTAGATTGCTTGAAGCAAGAGGTATAACACATGCCACATATTTGTCTTTGCTTTTTAGAGCAGGGAATGCAATGGTTGAAACCGCGCTTGTTGCATTTATGCCAAACAGCACAGACAGTGTTCAATATAGAGTTTTAATAAGAAATACAAGCCAAACAACAGAAAGACTTGTTGATGTTGCAGGTTCTGTGACAAGTTCTAGAAGATGGGATGGTGGACGGGTGGGGCGACCAGGCGGTTGGAACGCAACAACAAGAATGTTTGCTTATAGAGCTGGAAACCTTTCAACACCATATACAGATGGAGCCGTGACACCAAACCCACAACATTTCTCAGCAAACACAAGAGTTGCAAGAACTGTTCAAGTTGTGGAGAACTTCGAACACAGGGTGAGACAAATTCCATCTTCGCCAAATCAAAATCAGAGAGCGGAGCATTTGGCTGGAATATACACTGTGTCGCTTAACAACCTAAACAACGTTGTGCATTTCTGGTCAAACACAATGCCAGCATAAAAATAAAAAAAACAAAAGGAGAAACGATATCAGAGCAATACTAACCACAGTTTTGACATTTATGAAAACAAAACTATTCATGTATATCATGATAGGTGTTTTGGTTGCTGCACTTGCTGCAGGTGGTATTTATTGGTATTGGTATAACAATTGGAGATATGTTCCAAGTGCAACTGATATTGTTCGAAAATATGAAGGCATTTTAAACCCACAAAGAAACGCAGGTGATTTGGCAGTTTTGAATGAATATCTTAAGTGGGAAGGAAAAACACCTGGGCAGGGTGAACCTGACACCAGAGCAGTTTGGTTCTTTTTCCCGGGCAGCACACCGGCTCCATACAACAACCCAACAGGTTTAAGAGACCAGCTTGAAGTTAAATACAACGGTAGTACTGAGTTGAATAGAAACTTTAGAAACAACATGACTCAAACTGTGCACATTGCAAACTATTCTAGTTTAGGGTGGAACAGATTCTATAAACATTTATTGAAGCCAGAGATTGGCGGAGTTATGACAAGAGATGAACGTGAAAGAATGTATGAACTTGTTTCTAGAATTGAGGGAGAATTGTTTAGAATTGATGAACTAACAAAACGAATAACCCCACTAAATGATGGAACATTCAACCCAGAAACTCTGACAAACCATTTGAATATTCATAACCAACTTATTCAGAGTTTGACAAGACTTACAAAAACCAACCTCGAACTTTCGAATATGGCTCTAAACACATTTAATACAGCGGTTCAAAGAGGTGGGCATGGAATTAGAGTTGACAGCACATATGCTCTTCTTGGAACACTTGAAGCAGATTTGTTGTTGACATATACTGCAATGCTTGATAGTTATAGCAGATTGTTTGTGGAGCAAATGCGAACAGCAACATTCTGGCACCTACACAGAGCAGGCGGTAGCAATGTTTTCCATGCAACGCATGAACTTTCAGGAGCAACTGCAAACCCAGTTTTGGTTCTTGGCGAAGAGATTAGGAATATCACAACAGACCAGTTTAACGATTTGAGCCTTGCTGCAAACTTTGGAAACATAAGAGGTGACTATTTTGCAATGAAAGCAAGGGTTGAAATTTTTGCAACGCTGATTGAGCCTTTCAACAATGCAGTTAGAATATTCAATTTTGCTGGGCTTAGGGAAGAAGTTATTAGAAACTTCGGGCCAAGCGGTTATACATTGAATAACGTTAGAGGTTATCTTGGTGCAAGAGCTCTTTCCGAAGAAGAGCAAAGGACAGTAAGAACAGCAAGTGTTGAAGACCAGAACAGATATGAGTTTGTTCAAAGAGTTTTGTTTGACGATTTCGAGCATAACATGTTTGCTCCAATGACTGCATATCTAGCGAGAATTGCAGATTTAACATAAAAGGAAAAAAATATGGCAGATAAAAAAATTACAAATCCAAAAAAAGCACTGGAGTTTATGCTTTATAATAGATACCCAAAACATCCATTTGATGTTTACGGTCGAACAGCGATAGATGCAATGAGTGAAAACAAAGTTGAAAAATTGATATTTGACCACGATAGACAAAAAGAATATATAAGTGCCCAGTGGGAAAAATATGGACTTGACTCACTTTCTCGCGATTCGGGAAGGGTTTCGTTTAATGGTGACGCAATTCACCCAGATGTTTTTAAGAATAAATACTTTCTAAACGGGATTATGGACTGGATGAAAAATGAAGGAAAAGAAGAAGTTAGAGAAGACGGCGGGGTTCTTAAGTTTATTGAAAAAGGTTTTCCTTATAAATTTAGAGAACAAAACCCAGAGATTATGAAAGAAATCTCAGGAAGGTTTACTGAGGCTGAATTGGTTGTTCCTGAAATTCCAAGAACTAGACGTTTCTCAAGTGGAACACCTACTGCTTAGGCACCATTGCAAGACTTGAAGCACCAAAGGCTTTGTATCTGAGGAATTGAAGAAATTCCTCTTTTTTTCCACCTGTAAGTTTTGATATTTCAATAATTATGTGAAGTTTTGAAACGGTTGAAAGAATAATCAGATTTCTGCTTTCTTTAATTTGTTTGATTTGCTTATATGTATATTCAGATGTGTCGGCTTTGCCTTCGGCTTGTATGACAATTTTTTCTTCGAAAAAAGAGAGTAGAGTGGTTGGTTCAACTCCAGCGTTTCTTTCGCACATTTGGGCATAAGTCAGTTTTGGAGTTCTGACAAGAATACTAAAGAATGTTGCGGCAAGAATAAGAAGAACTGCTGCAAAACCCAGGATATACCAGTTGCCTTCCATAACGCCGTGGGCAATTCCGCCTCCGATAGAGAATGCAAGAGCAATTCCAAAAAAGACTATTGCAAACTTTGCATTTGTGATTACTGCAATATATTCTTTAACAAGTTCTTTTGTATATGTAATTTTTCCTTCAAATTTTGGTTGCACAACTGTAACAACTTCAACCACAGGTGTTTCAACTTTTTTTGTAGGGGCTTTTTTTGTTTTCTTTTTTTCTTCCATGTGACAAGTATATCAAATATTATCCTAAGGGAAGAAGAGATTGTTTGACTTTTGACTCTGATTTTCATATAATTAGAACATGGAAAAAGCAAAAGGTCTAGCAATATTCTTTATGGGCATGCACACGGGTTATTGTGTGTAAGATTTTTTGCGACCTGATATTGAGTTTATAAAATCTGTCACATGGTAACCCGAATACGTGACAGATTTTTTTATTAATAAAATATTAGGAGATTTTTATATATGCCAATTATTATTCCTGCGGACATTCCCGCATTTAAAACACTGCAAAAAGAAAACGTTTTTGTTATGACAAACGAGCGAGCAATAGGGCAAGACATTCGCCCAATTGAAATTGCAATATTAAATTTGATGCCAACAAAGGTGGAAACGGAGACGCAACTCTTGCGTCTCTTGTCTAACACGCCTTTGCAAGTTAATATAACTTTGATTAAAACTTCAACCTACAAAAGTCAAAACACCTCGGAGGAACATCTTTCAAAGTTCTATGTTGAGTTTAAGGATATTAAAGAAAAAAAGTTCGACGGTGCAATAATAACCGGTGCACCAGTTGAAAAACTTTGTTTTTCTGAAGTGAAATATTGGAACGAGCTAACAGACATTATGGACTGGGCAAAAACAAATGTGACAAGCACAATGTTTATTTGTTGGGGCGCTCAGGGTGGGCTTTTTCATTATTATGGAATTGATAAGGTTCTTTTGAAAGAAAAACTTTCTGGGGTTTTTATTCACAAAAGGGAAGTGGAAGCAGAACCTTTGCTTAAGGGTATTGATGATGTTGTCTATATTCCGCACAGTCGATATACAGGGCTAGATGAAAAAGCAATCAGAAACTGTAGCGAACTTGAAGTTCTTATATATGGAAAGAGAACCAAAAGCAGCATAATCAAATCCAAATGCGGCAGCCAGTTTTTTCTGACAGGGCACAGTGAATATGACGATGGAACGCTTGACTCTGAATATCAACGAGATTTGGGGAAAGGGCTGGAAATAAAACAGCCTTGCAACTATTATAATAGTCAAAAAGAGATTGTAAACAGGTGGAAAAGCACGGCAAACTTGATTTTTTCTAACTGGTTAAACTATTATGTGTATCAAATCACGCCGTATAAATTGTAAATTTATACCAGTTGTTTAAAACGCTTGCATTTTTTCTGTCCTTGTTGTAAAATTATATCGTTAGTAATATGAAAGTTATTCAAAAGGAAACTGAATATTTCATTAGAAACCTTATCAAAGCGGTTGTGTTGCTTGCTGTTGGTATTTTTATTGTCCAAATGTTTACAACTGCTCATGCAGGTTCTTTGGCAGATGTTTTCTTAAGAACTTTCAACAACCTATGGCAAAACAGCATGTCGTTCTTCTATATTTTTAGAATGATTGACTTACTTGCAATTGCTTGTTTAGTTATTGGTGCTGTTCTATGTGCACTTGGCGTGATTAGTAGAGTAAGAAAATATATTCTTACGCAAAAAAATCTTTATTTAATTGAAACAAAAACAGAAGCTGACGAAAGCTTTTCTCATACTGCTGAAGATACAACTTTATTTTCTAATTATTCGCAAATAAAAAACAAAATCGTGTTACAAGCCTAAACTTAATAAAGTGGTTTATTTGAGGAACCTCTTATTTTTCTTAAGTCCAAGTAAGAGGGGGTAGTTTTTTTGTTAAAAAAATAATTTAAATATAATAAAGGAAGAAAAAAATCATGGCAGAAAATCAAACAAAAAAAGAAGCGCTAATCGTAGATTCGCTTTGGAAAACCTACACAAAGGGAAAAAACTGGTCGAACACAAACATCAGCTTCAACCTGAAAGAGGGTGAGGTTGTTGGTTTCCTTGGAAACAACGGTGCTGGAAAAACAACATGTTTAAAAGCAATTACAGGAATTCACACATTTGAACGTGGAAGCATTCAAATTTGTGGATACGACACATTGCTAGAACCTTTAAAAGCAAAGGTTAATTTTGGATATGTTCCAGACAACCACGTGACTTTTGAGAAACTTACAGGAAGAGAATATGTAAACTTCTCTGCTGACATCTACGGAGTTTCAACAGAAGACAGAGAAAAAAGAATCAGACACTATCTTGATTTGTTAAAAATCGAATTCGCTTTCGACAGACAAATCAAAAGCTATAGCCACGGTATGAAACAAAAGATTGCAATTATGGCAAGTTTTATTCATAACCCAAAACTTTGGATTTTGGACGAGCCACTTGTTGGTCTAGACGTTCACAGCCAACGTGAAGTTTTGGCAATTTTGCAAGATGCTAAGGCAAATGGAAATTGCGTATTCTTCAGTTCTCATAGTTTGGACGTTGTTCAAAGAATTTGCGACAGAGTTGTGATTATTCACGACGGTGTTAAGATTAAAGAAATCGACATCCACGAATTTAACAAAACAAGTAAAATCACGCTTGAAGAAGAATTTGCAACAATGGTTAATGCTAAAGATAAAGCAAAAGCAACGGCAGCTGCAAAGGTTGCAAAAGAAAAAGCAACAGTAGACCAAGCAAGAGACACTGCAATAGCAGAAGCAACTGCAAAAATTAAAGAAGCAACAGATAAGAAAATTGCTACTGAAAAAGAAATTTTGGAAAACAAAAAAGTTAAACTTGCAGAACTTAAAGCACAAGAAGCAGAAGAAGTTGCAAAACTGACTCAAAAGTTAGAAGAACTTAGAGTAGTTGAAAAAGAAGCAACACAAGCTGCAACTTTGAAGGCTCAAGAAATCAGAGCAAAACAAGCAGCGAAGATTGAGCAAGCAATTGAAGGGTTTAAAGCAAAATATGCTGAAACAGAAGAAGGCAGGGCACAACTTGCTGCAACTGAAGCAAGAGCAAAACAAGAAGCAAAAATTGCAAAGACTCGTGAAACATATCAAGCAAGAAACAAAGAAGCAGTTTATGGCTTTGCAAAACAAATTGAAGCTGCAAACGCTGCATATCTTGAAGTTAAAACTGCAAACGATGCGGTGATTGCAAACATCAAAACTGAAATCAGCAATGAGAAAACAAAAACAAGACAAGAATATTTAGAGAAAAAAGCAGCAACAAAAGCTGAACTTAAGGCTGCTAAGATTGCTGAGAAAGCAAAGAAAGCAGAATATAAGAAAGAACTAAAAATAAAAATTGCTGCAGAAAAAGAAAAGCAAGCTGCAGAAAGAGCGAAAATTGCTGCAGAGCAAGCAAAAGTTAGAGCAGAAGCTCAGGCTAAGGCAAATGCAGAAAGAGAAAAACTTGCAAAAGAAAAAGCTGAAGCTCAAGCAAAATTGAACGCTGAAAAAGCAAAAGCAAGAGAAGAAGCTGAGAAAGCAAAAGCTGAAGCTATTGCAAAGGCAAATGCTGAAAAAGAAAAGGCTAGACTTGAGAAAGAAAAAGCTAGAGAAGAAAAAAATAAAAAGTCGGATAGCGAGGTGTAGAGATGACAAGGTTTTTCGCGTTAGTCAATCTGCACAACAGATTGCACTCCGGCATTTCAAAGCACGGAAAGAAAAACATATTTGGAAGTTTGTTCGGTTTAATAATCGCTGGAGGAGTGTTATCTTTAATCTTCTTCTTCTTCCAAAGTTTGATTGTAAACTTCGAAGAGACCAGCAACGAATGGGAACTTCTTATGTTTACACTTTTCCTTCTGTTTGCTTTGCAAGTGGTTTGGAGTATGGTTTTGAGTGTTAAACTCTTTTTTGACAGCAACAATAATATGTTGCTTGCCAAATATCCCATTCCGCCAAGGACATTGTTCCTTAGCAAATTGACTTATGGGTTTTCTAGAGAAGTTGTGTTTGGACTAGCACTGTTCATGCCGCTTCTAAACGTTTATGGGGTTATGCTTAACTTCGGAACGAGTTTCTTTGTCATGATTCCAATCGTTGCATTTTTAAGTTCAATGTTGGCATTCTTCATAGGAACTGCACTATCATTTGCGTTCGTATACATAAAAACATATCTATCGAACAAATTCTGGTTGATGCTTATACTATTCATTGGCATCATTGCGGGTGGGTTCTATGGTTATATGGAACTTGTAAACGGCGTTATTGACGTTACAAACAACTTATCATTCCATATAAGCAGCACATTGATTGACGTTATTGCTGACTGGGCTGTTGCGTTCTATTTCTCAGAACTGTTTGGAAACATGTTGTTCTATCAAAACTTGGTTGTAAACTTGCTAATCTTCCTTGGAATAACAGCAGGTGCGTTTGGAGTTCTATTTGCGCTTCAACACTTTGCTTATGGAAAGATGATAGAGCGTGGTGTTGGTGGAGAAAAAACATACGTTTCGAGATTTGGCAAGAACAGAAGAAAATTTGGCTTCTGGGCACTTCTTGTTAGAGAATTTAAAATTATCTTTAGAGATATCGGTTTCCTATTCCAATACTACGCATTCGTGGTGATTACTCCACTTATGGTGTATCTATGTATGGCAGGAAGCGTTGACATTTCATTTGAACTTATCGGAAGCTTAGGCCAATCGGCAATTGGAGTTTTCGTTCTGTTCCTGTTTGTTGTTTTCACAACAAGCTTTGCTTCAACTTCAATTTCAAGAGAAGGGGAAGCTTTCTATATCTTAAAAACATATCCACTTAGTCCAATAAAATATATCTGGTCTAAAGTGGTGTTTGCACTGCTTGCAGTTTTTGTTGCAATTGCAGCAACAACTGGAGTTCTTATCGGTTTTGAAATTCTAGACTGGCCAAGCGCACTTATGCTTGGTTCGGCGGCGCTATTGTTCAGCTTGTCGCAAATCTGTCTTGCAATTCAAATCGACCTTAAGGGTGCAAACCTTTCAAAAGACGGCATGGTGGAAAACGACAGCAACTTCTCAATCACAGTTGCTCTGGGTTTCCTTGGCGCATTCTTGATTGGTGCAATTGCAGCAATCATTGCATTCGCAACAGCATCAGAAGAACTTGCAATGCTGTTCACTCTGGATGAAGCATTGGTTTACTATGTTGTTCTCGCAATAAGCGGACTTCTTGCAATCGGCGGAATGCTTATGCTGTTCATCAGAGCAAGAACAAAATATATTGCGGTGGGGAGGTAACAGATGAAAAAGAAAATGATAGCACTAGTAATGCTTTTGCCAGTTGTGCTCTATATGATGGCATTCAACCTGGCAGACCTTGTTCCAATTGAAACTCCACATATATCTGTTTCAGCGGTTTCTTTAAATGTGGAAAGAGAAACTAATATCGTTATGGATAAATGGGGCGAAACATTCGACCTTATTGCAACAATCACACCAAGAAACGCAACTGAAAAAGGCGTGACATGGGTGTCATCTAATACAAACGTTGCAACAATTGATGAAACAGGCAGAATCACAGCAGTTGCAAACGGGACAGCAATAGTTACTGGAACAACTGTGGATACCGCTTTTGTCAGTAGCGAGTTAAGTAGAACTGTTGTTGTTAGTTCGTTTCACTTTGAGGAATACAAAATTACAGTTGAACCAGGCACGAATCTTCTTGCGGGTGATACTGCAACCATTGAAGTGTATGTTAAGAATAGAGTTGGAATGATGGGTATTCCACAGATAAATTCAGCTAATGAAAGAATTGTTCATGCTGTAGAAAACTCAGTTGGAGTAATAGGATTCTCTCGTGTTTCCGAAGAAACAGACACATTTGCAAGATACGAAGCGAGGGTTGAAGCGTTACGTCCAGGTGAAGTAGGTTTAACTATCAGTTCAACACAAGTCTCAACGGGAACCATTCAATCAGAAACAATACTGTTTGAAATTTCACAGGATTGGGCTCAGGATATTCGTTTTGAATTTGATGGAAGAACTTATGGACACACAACAGATGAGGCTTTAAACCCACTTGTTGTTATGGCAAACACAATTCCACTTACGGCAAACCGTGGCGGTATTTCAACATTCGAAATCGTGGAAGGAACTGCAGCAATAATTGATGAGACGACTGGAAATCTTGTTTTCTCAGAAGCAGGAACAGTTGTGGTAGCTTTCCAAAATGCTGGTGAAAACGGGGTGGTTTCAATCACAAACACAGCAGGTCAGCTTCCAGTTGAATTGCGTCCACACATGAACTTCACTAAGGATGCAGATGAAATACCTTATGTAAACTTCAGTGAAATAGCACCGAATACTTTCGAAACAAGTGTTTCGGTTGTGCTAACCGTACCATCAATATTTGCATTCGACACAAGTAGTTTCCCTGCAGACTTTCTAGAATTCTATAATGTTACATGGGCTTCAGATAAACCTTTCGAAGTTGTTGTAAACAGAATTTCACTTGGAAGTGCAAGTGTGACAGGTGCTATTGTAGATAACTCGGTGTTGACTCTAACTCTTTCACCAATTGGAGTTGGAACAACATTCATTTATAGATTCAATATTGCAACAGACCATATAGGGCCAAACGAGATTAAATTTAGTAGACAAGAAAGCTTGGTGCCAAGAGGTTTTGAAAATGTTTATGTGTTCGGAACTATGAATCACTTTGGTGAAGCATTTGAATATAGATTAAATCCAACAATAGTAGTTCCAGATAGTATTGATGTTACAAGACAAATTGTATACACAACTTGTCAAGACCATCTTCCGCTAAATGAAAGACTTGCATGGGTGGATAATGGAATTATGACATTCAATAAAGATTTTGATTTTGATGCAGATTATATTGCAAATTCAGAATATCCAGAAATCACTGTGACTGCAACAGCATTATATCCAAATTCAGAAGGAAACCTTGCAACTGACAGCCACATATTCCAGGTTGTGAATGGTATGAATGTGCACAATATTATTGAACTCACTGAAGCTGCAGCTTTACCACTTAATATTGTTCTACAAAGTGATATAGGTGGCTTTTCAGCGGGAATATCAATAAAACGCGGGCTTTTTGGAAATAACTATTTAATGAACGTTGCAGGAGTAGGTGAAGTTTCAGCACTTATATTCCACCAACAAGATATTGCAGAAACATTTCTATATTCAGGATTAAATTGGAATGAAAAACCAGACTTTGAAGAGGTGTTTGTGTCAAACGTAAGAATGCAAGGAAGTAGTTTAGTTGCGAACTCTGCAGCTAACATGACCGCTCTGCATAGCGCACCAACACTTATAACTGTTTACTCGAAAACAACTGTGAGATATTCCGATTTTACTGGTGCTGCAAATGCAATTTCTATTAAAAACACATGGCGTCAGAATTCAAATAGTCATTTCCAACCAACACATGATGTTCATATTCATCAGAATCTTATTAGAAACAGTACTTATGGAATAATTTTTGGAGAAGGCATGGCTGTTGGGGACTCATCTCTAGGTCAGATTCCATTTATGAAAGAAGAAACAACAACAGCAACCGGCATTGTGGTGGAAGATTTGATTTTTGAACGATGTGGAGTTGGCATGTTCTTTGATGGAAGTTTTAGAACGTTTAATGATGGAACAACTCCAATATTTGACAAAGTGCAAGTTGAAATGCGTGGTGATATGAGGTTCTACACATGGATGACATCAAGCACTTCTGGAACAACCCAAATGTTTAACGCTTTTAAATTTAGAATTCCTAGTTTTGATTTAACAGGCTTTGACTTCGGACCTGTTGACTTCAGTATGCATACAACAGGAAATACTGAAACAGCAGCATCAACAGGAACTCAACGATATGGCATTATGCCAATCTTCAGTATTGAAGAACTTAGGCTTACAACGCCAGTACAAATGAGGGTATCTTCGCTTTCGTCTTGGATTCATTTATGGAGTTGGGAAGGGCACCCAGTTAAACATCTTGATACAAAAATGCAGTGGGCAGAAGGGGAAACACAAACAAGAATAAATACAATGTATAGAGACACGGCAGCTAAAAACGTGGTAAGAAATGGTGGTATACTAGGTCTTAGTATTGATGGTGTTGCTGCAAGTGGTGTTTGCCACAGACCACTAGCAGGAACCAATGATTTTATAAGCCCTCAGCAACAATTGGATTATTTTAACTCCGCTGCAATTCGTGGCGCAGAACACGCAAGGGTTCTTCTAAGAGGAGGTAATTTATAATGACATCGATTAAAAAATATACATTCGGAATTCTGCTGACATTGGCATTTCTGGTAAGCACGCTTATTGGTGTTATGTCTGTTCAGTGGAACAATCATCAGGGAGGACACATACACACAGCGTCTTCAACAACGCTTGGTCCAAATGGTGAACCAGAAGATTGGGATGAATATATTCCAATTTATAACTGGTTAGACCTTGTGAGAATTGGTCGTCAACGTGCAGCGATGGACACAGACTCAAGTTTCACAGAATATAGCGCAGACTTTGCGCTTAGTCCAAACGGCAAATATCGTCTTATGAATGATATTCACTTACCATACTCAGGTATGAACCACCCAGCAGAAAGAGAACTACTTGGAGTTCCTGAAGGTGGAAAAATACTTGCGGGTGTGACAAACATAGATACGCATGCAGTTACAGTAAACCAAGGTTGGTATCAAGGCGGCTACATTGGCGATTATTTCAGAGGTCCAAGAGTGGGTGCTTCAGGTAATAATGCTGAAGACAGCTTTTTTGGATGGTTTCCTGTGGATTTTAGCGGAATAATAGACGGAAGAGATTATGAAAATAACACAAATTTTAGAATCACTGGAGTATCTGGTAATCGTGGTGGCCCGAGAGAGCGCGCAGGAAATGAGCGTCTTGGCTATCAAGGGCTTTTCAGAGTTCTGACTGGTAAAGTGAGAAATATTGATATAGAAGCAAATTCCACACTTGCACTTTGGCAAAGCCGTGCTGGTCTTGGTGTCCCTGCTTGGGCAAACACGACAGGAACAGTTAGACTGAGTGCAAGAGAAATGTCTTACGGACTTGGTGTTGTTGCTTCAAGAACGCAAGATGGTGCAGTTATTGAAAATGTGCATGTTCAAACGGTTGGAACCGGTGATGCTGGAAGAATGCAAATCAAAGAAGGTGGAGCAGCAGCTGGGGGATTCGTTGGAACAGTCAATGGAAACACAACAATCAGAAACTCTACATCCAATGTTAACCTCGGTCATATTGCCTTTAGTGGAAACGGAAACGGTTCTGGTCACTCTGGAGGACTTATAGGGAGGATAAATTCTGGTGATGTGCTTATTGAAAACGTGGGCATCACAGGTGGTGAAATTAGAGGTCGATGGCCAGGTGGATTGATTATGGGGATTGAGGCTTCTGCTAATGTTACAATAAGAAACACATATGTAGGAAATACAGTTTTTAGAATAGGTCACGAACGAAATGAACTTAACGCGGGAGGTTTTGTTGCTCAAAACTATTCTCCAAATTTGAGAATAGAAAATAGTTTCTTCTATGGAACAGTTACGCATCAAGACTCTGCTGGGCAGAATAGACCAACTCTATTTGTTGCAAGTAATGGTAATTTTAGCACCCAATTTAACCAAGGAACTCTTCCTACAGTTGTCAGTGCTGATAATATGGTGAATAACTATGTTGTTCTTGCTAACGATGCTGTTGACGGTGGAGGAAACTTTACATCAGATTATGAAGTGCGTGTTGCAACAATTGTTAAACGCTCAACACTTCAAGACCAATTATTTATTGACCACTTTTTGAACGCAGAAGGTAATAATACAGAAGGTGATTTAAAAAAAGCATATACTATGTTCGATTTAAATGGTTCGGTTGACGATGCTAGAATTGGAAGACTTAGACTTAATCCAACACCGGAAGTGCTTGCAGATAAAACTGAAATCCACACTGCAGGAAATATTAGAACAGTGGGAGAAGTTAGAATAGTAAGCGATGATAGGGTGGTTAACGCTTTGGAACTATTCTTCAATATGAGGCGTGAAGTGAAACTTCTGCCAGGCACTTATGATTTGGGCGTTGAATTCCAGGGAATTGAATTTCCAATACATACAGTAGTTGTCAGCCCTGATGGGCATCCAGATGACAGAATAAATCTGTTCATTATTGAATACTTCAATCACGAAAATGTGCAGATGATTGATGGGTTTGTTCTTGTGGATGAAGGAACTTTGATTTGGAATAGACCAGATGGAGTGCCAATGATATTCCGTGGATGGTATACAGACTTTTTGGGTGGAAAACAAGTTCAAGAAATAACTCTAGATGCTTGGGATGGTGAGTTGTTCATGAGACTTTGGGCAAGATATGATGGTGTTAACCGTGTGATTGGTCAGGTTACAATGGACCCAGGTATTATAACTTTGACAAGTAACCCAGAGCTTAAGATTAGAATCAGAAACATACCCAACCTTTCATTGCCAGAGCATGAAAGAAGACCTCAAGTGGAATTTAACGTTTCATTTGACCATGATGGAAATTTTGCGTATTATTATCTAGACCCAGATAACTATATGTTGTCTATCGTAAGAGATGGTTTTGTTTCACATTTCTATGAGTTTGAGATTGAAGAATTGACAGCGGAAATTGATGCTGGAACATTCCACCTGGTTATGGTTACAATGAGCCTTCACATTCCTGCGGGCGCAACTGCAACAATAACAGATGACAACGGTCGCGAAGTGTTTAGAAGACCAGCGGGTCAAACTGATGCGATTGTTCCATTTGGAACACACAGCAGAGCGTTGACTGATGGAAATTATATGATTTTCTTAACTAGAGACGGGCACAGAACGTGGTCTATTGACTTCTCAGTTCTTAACGGGATTATTTCGGTTGCTGGAGAAACACAAAACTATATCGAGATGAACCCGCTTTCACCGGTTATTATCAGCGGAACAGCTCGTGAGGGCAGCAGAATTGAGCTTATCAGAAACGACATTGTGGTTGCCTATATCGATGAAGTTGGTGCTGACGGGCTTTGGAGTTTCGTTGGCGTTGCAAACGCGGAATACACTGTTAGAAGCATTCTTGAAGGTTTCAACACAGAAGAATATGAAATTGAAATTATCGGTGGTGCAAATGTTACTGATGTTGAATTTGCAATGACAAATGCTCTGACAATTGCAGGAAGAGCAAGAACAAACACAACTGTTCAGGTTATGCTTACAGCGGTTTGGTGTGAAACAGAACAAGACTGGGTTGAACTTGAAGAAGCACAGTTGATTGGAACAACAACAACTGATATGTATGGAAACTATACATTTACAGTTGCAACAAACGGTGTGTTTAAACTTATCTTCACAAGAGAGAACTATCTTCAAGACACAAGAACAGTTGAAATCTTTGGGGCAAGCAACCTGGAGGTTCAAACTTCACAACCAAGCAGAAACACTCCAACAAACGTTGTTGTTGGATATGTGGTTCAAGGTGCGGTTGCAGTGGTTATTCTGGCAATGGTTGGTTTCTCGATGTTTGGCTTTAAATATATAATCAACAGAAGAAGAATTTAACTGAACAAATAAAATAAAAAAACGCCGATTGGCGTTTTTTTTGTTGTTTGCTAGGTTCTTCTTTTTGGCGGAGGAACAGGGATTCGAACCCCGGGTTGCTCTCACAACAACGGTTTTCAAGACCGCCGCTTTCGACCGCTCAGCCATTCCTCCAAATATTATGAAGAAACGCTAGCGAAACATAAATTTATTATACAGCAAAAATAAAAAATGTCAAAGCCTATTGTTGTTTTTCTTTTCTCGTGTTAAAATACATCATAGAGGTAGAGAGATGTTATTTAGACTAGCAACAGGAACATGGGATATTTCAACTAGAGCAGTTAAGGGCGTTGTGCGTGCTCCTGGTGCTTTGTTCCGTGGGATTAAGGGTTCACCTGGTTGGGCGTTTGGAGTTGTTAAGAACTCGCCTAAGTGGACATGGTCTAAAATTAAGGCTGTGCCAGGTTGGCTTAATAGACAATCGGTGCCTTGGCCAATCAACACAAGTTTGCTTCATAAATATAAAGTGGCAAACAGCGGGCTTGGAAGATTTTTTCAAGGCTTGGGAGCAGTTGCAATCTTAGGACCATTTGGTCTTGCATTTGCATTCAGACATAAACTTACTGGAAGATTGCCAGACAGCCACCCAAGGTCTTATGCTGCGGCAATGAGAAGAATTAATGAAAGCCGAGAACTTTCTTTAAAAGCTGACATATTGGGTCAAGATAAAAAGAAGTGGGAAAACAAGTGCCTGCTTACGCCAAGAGGAAATAAGCCAATTATTGTTGCATACGATAAATCGTTTTCAGCAGACAGAATTGCAGACATTCAAAGAGGCGTTATGATGTATAACGCAGAGCTTTCAAGAATGGGCAGCAATATTGAACTTGTTGCAGAACCTGCAAAGAGGGGTGGAGATGGTGGTCGCACGGTTATTCATGTTAAAAACACAACAACTCCAGGTGGGGCAGCAACAAACGCAGGGTTTGCAAAACAAACAAACATTGTTGGAAAACAAGCATTTGGCGCAAGGGTTGAACTTAACGGTAGCCTTGCACAACCACAGTTCTTCCACGCAGTTCTTCACGAATTTGGTCACTGCTTTGGAAGAGACCACGTTGCAAACAACAATGCAATGATGGGCACACAGGCAACTGGAACTTGCGTTGGCTTCTCAAACGAAGACAGAAGAGATATGTTTGTTCCATATGGTCTTGCGGGGGAAAGAGATATTGCAGCAGTTGAAAGCAGAACACAGGCTTTCCTAAAATCAATAAGTGCAATTGGAAGAACAGCAGGAGTTTCAACACCATAAGAAAAAAAGCGTTTAACGCTTTTTTTAATTTTATAACGCTGCTTTTTTTGCTGAGTTGAATTTCTTAATCATAGCATCCATATCTTTTGCTGCAAGGTCTTCAAACTTTTCGCCTGGGTTTTCGTGGTCGTATGCTGATTTTGCTATGGCGAATTGTTTATATGCTGCTTCGAAGTTTACGGTTCCGTTTTGTTTTTTCATGTTTGACGCTGGTCTGAATGATTCTTCTTCAAGTTGTGGTTCAACAACTGTAAACACATCGTCGATAAATCTATATTCTCTTTTTTCCAGTTTGTCTATATTCTTTTGATAGAATGCCAACATTATTAGCTTCGAGCCAGTTTCTGCTTTCTTTTCGTATTCTGCGTTTGCAGACTTCCAAGCATCAAGCAACTCTGGAATTTTCATTTTTGCAGTTTCTAGAAAATCTTCTTCAAGCTGTGCTTTTTCTCTTCTTAGTTCACCTGGACGGTTTAGTTGGCTTTCAAGTTCTGCAATATTGTTTCGAATATCGCCACTTTTTAGAACGAAGCCTTCTTTAAGTTTTGCTTGAAGTTTGAAAATCTTTACACGTATTTTATCTTTTTCTTCTCTTGGAAGTTCTGGGTTTAGGGCAATTTGTTCGTCTAGTGTTTTTATTTTTTGTTTATATATAGATAACTCTTCTTTTGAATATGTCGAAAGTGGTTTTTTGTCAGCCAAAAGATGAGCACTTCTTGCTTTGTCAACGGCTTCTTTGAAAGCGCTCATGCTCTCGCTGAAGGCAAGAAGCAGTTCTGTAAGTTTGTCTATGTTATATCTCACAATGCAATATAGCACTATTATATGAAAATTTCAAGGGGGTATTTAAAAAAGCCGTCTGGCTTTTTTTAACTAAATCTATTCTTTTTCTTTGATTTTACTTTTCCGCAGGCTTCGCATTTTGTTTTGTCAGAAGGAACAACCGCATCGCATCTTTCGCAGAAATATGTATATTCTTCTTTTGGTTCTTCTATTTCTTCCATAATCTCTTCTGCAATTGCGCTTGCTGCTTTGCCAAGTGCTTCTTGCTTAACTTTTTTTTCTATTTTCTCGGTTTTAACTTTTTCTGGTCTTTCTGTTCTTTCGCGTAGTTGGCGAATGTGAATGATGCTAAGTCCAATGCCAAGAAGGAGGAAGAACACCCAAAACAGAATTGCAGGCAGCCATTCCATGTCTGGAGGGAGAACCACAGCGGCATATGAGTTTGCTGCTTCTTGCCATCTCCATGGGGAAGGACCAGCAGGCATCTCTGGTCTATAGCCAACAAAAATTCCAGCAAGACCGCCAAAAACCCAAATAATAATTGGGGCAATGTCTGGAGTTAGTTTATGTGTTGGTTTGATGCACCATATAAATATACCAATTAGAAGAAAGGCAACAATTATACTAATAATCACCATAGGGTATGTTAATCGGACCGCGAGGAAAGCCACCAAAATTCCCATTAGAGCGACGATTATAGCAACACATTTAAAAATGTTGTTTTTAATCAAATCTATCATGCATTTATTATACCATCTTTGAAGTCTATAACTAGCCAAAAACATCAAAAAAGCGACAAAAATTATACATTTGCAATTTGGCTATTTTTGTGTATAATATAATACACATGGGGGCGCACTGGTTTCGACGGCTTGCTGGTGGCTCTTGGGAGTATGCAAAGGGGTATACCTTTTAAAAAATAGCAAGCATAATAAGTGCAAAAAAACAAAACGTGGTTTCATTTGAAGCTCCAAGCTTTGAAGGCAACCTAGCTTTCGCAGCTTAATAGCCGAAAGCATGCACAACGCACCACCTTCCACCGTGGGTGCATAGTGTATAAGAAATGTGGAATATGCCCCTCCTTGAGTTGTCTGTTAGATACGAGGGGTGAGAATTTAAACAGGATTATTATAATCGTTTGTTTGTTTAAAGATTATGACAATAAGGCGTAAGCGAAAGCGAGTCTAAAACAAAATAAGCATATAGCGCCCAAGAATCAAGGCATTCCGGACAGGAGTTCGAATCTCCTCGCTTCCACCAAAATATGAGTATAGTTCATGAAAAAAGTATTATTTTGATAGGACATTTGGCAGCTGGAAAATCTTCAACTGCTGAGATTTTGTCTCGTGATTTAAATATGCCGCATATATCGGTTGATATTTATTTCGAAAAAATGATGAAGGGCGACTGGGCTCCGCGCAGTGATGACGAAATGGAGAAGTTTTTTGTTGATTCAATAAAATATATGCTAAAGCAAAAACTTGAAACCAACACACCTTTTGTTATGGATTTTGGTGCAATTCATAGTTGCATCAAGGACACAGATTTGTTTATAGAGCTGAGAAACGCTCTGTCACCTTTTAAGAATGTTATATTTTTGCGTATTCATGAAGATGATGAGGTTGCTTCTGAAATTTCTCTTAAAAGACTTAAAGGCGATAAGCGATATGACAGAAGAATTGTTAAAGATAGAGATAAGTTTATAAAAAGCGGAAACAATGCTTTTTTGGCTAAGAAAGTGCTAACCACTCATGACTTAACAAAAGAAGAAGTTGCAAAGAAGGTTAGGGGGCTTTTGTCTACAAATCAGCCTTCTTGTGATTTATAAAATAAAATTATCGGTTATAATATTAATATGGAATATAAAGTAAGATATAAAAGCGAAGGCAGAAGAGTAAAAGGCGTTTTGACTTTGGGGCAAGAGCATATTTCTTTTGTGCCAGAAAAAGAAGGCAAAGAATATGTTGACATTCACTATGCTGAAATCAAAAAGGTGAAAAGATATACAGCACTTGACATGGTTCTCTTAATAATCTTTTTTCCGTTGGTTCTTATTGCAATTTTTTCAAAAAGTTCAATTGGAGTTTTTTCGAGAAACAAAGTTGTGGTTGTCACACAAGATAACAAAAAATATGTGTTTTGGACAAGAGGGTTAAACTTTAGATGGAGTGCATTCAGCATTGTTAGGAGTTTAAGAAAGAATATAAGAAAAACGGCATAAGCCGTTTTTTGTTTGCTATTGACAAGTGAAGTCGAAATTTGGTAGAATTTAGACCTAATATAGAGGAGGGTGGAATTATATGAGCAAAAAAGATAACACAAGCAAGTTAGAATATTTAGCGGCACAATCAAAAGCGATTTATTCTCTTATGTTGCACGCAAGAGGAACTCTAGGTGGAATGACAGATGAGACTTTAGACCCATTTAGACAAATGCGTATCAGGCTTGATATTCACATGAAGGGCAGAAAAGGAATCGAAAGCAACAAATTGCAAACTGTTGACAACGAAATGATTGTTGAATGTCTTGATGCACAAATTGAAGCAACTGGTGCAATCATTAAACATATTGGTGAAGACAGAGAAAAATTCATTACACCTTTCAAAACAATGCTTGAATCACTTGCGACAACAATTAGAGGCAAAAAGGGAGCATCATTTACTGATGACACAATTTCACTTGCAAGCTTAGAATCGCAATCTGAAAGACTAGATGATATTATGGTTCACACAAAAGGTGTTCACGGAGATGAAATTGAGCCATTCAGAAAAGCTGCGAGAAAACTGATAAAACACAATATCGAAAGAGAAGCATAATCAGAACATAATGATGACAGAACAAGCAAAGCAATTTAAAGAATATAACAAAAGACTTTTGCATTGGGTGAAAGAAGGTAAGGTTAAACCTTTTCCAATGCAAGTTTTTGATGCACTTAGACCATATCATCGTGGTGGGTTGCCACTTTCAATTGCGTTGTTTATTCCAGAACTTTGCACAGGACATTGCTATGACAACGCAAATAGACTGACTTTGGCATTTGACGACTGTAAACAACTATATGGAGATATTGATGCAATACGCATTATGCACCCAGACCAATCGGCAGACCACTCGTTTGTTGAAGCTTATGGGCACATTTTTGACACAACATTTGGACTTATGTATACAAAGGAAGCATATTGGGATATCGAGCGTCCAGCGATTAGGCTTGAAAGAACAAAAAAAGAATGCCTTGAATTTATTCCACTTCAAGAAGAGATTGCGGGAAACTTTGAAAATGATAAATATATGTTGCCATTGATTCTTCCAAATATTGAAATTATGGTTAACCACCCAACAAACTGGTCAACGAAGTATAATCAAAAAATGCTTCTTGAAGAAATTGAGAAGTTGAAGAAAGCAGTGAACTATGACCAAATGGTGAAAGAAATGGAAGAGGACATTGCAAACGACACAAACAGACATAACTATAGAGATATTGAACCACGCGAACCTGTTGACCCTTCGAATTTGGTTAGAATTAAAGATTTAGATTTTGCAAGCCTTATGATGGATTCGGAAATGATTGAAGACATGAAGAAAAGACTTGAAAAAGAAATCAGAACAGAAGAAGCTGAAATAAGAAAAGCTGCAAAGGCAAAACTTAAAAAAGTTTCAGACAACCCAACAGCAAATGTTTATGAATAAAAAACGCCGACTGGCGTTTTTTTTATTGCAGAATGAAAACGTGGTCTGGGTTTTCTCCCATTATTCCTGTTCGAACATAAATCTTTGCTTTGTCATCAACTCTTGCATGTTCGATACGTCCAAAGCGAAGCATTGTCATAGTCATGCTTGTGAAGGTGCTTGCAACAAAGTTGTAGCCTGGCAGATTGACAATTCTGCCACTATTTATATGTGGACCGGCTTCGCTTAAGAATGCACCAACAACGGAATTAAGTTTTGCAACTGTTTGTTCGAATGTGTCGCCTTTTTCGTAAGGGTAAATCATAAAGGCTGTTGCGCAAATGGTTGGTGTGTATAGTGCCACTTCAATAAGTTCGCAGTCATAGAACCTTTTTGCAAGCGATGCTGCGTGCTCTGCACTTCTGGCATATTGATATCCATATGGTCCATATACCTGATATTCACCTCTGACAACCTTAACCCAGATGTTGTCCATAAACCTTTCGCCATTGTTCTTATGAATCTTGAAGGTTGGGTTTAGCCCGTTTTCACCAACAGTGTATTCTTTTGCAAACTCGGAGAGTTGCATATTTTCTAGTTCTTTTGCTATTTCCAAAACCATTTCGTCTTTTGATTCTGATACCTTTAACTTTTTTTCCATAAGAACCTCCTATTAGGTAATTTTAACACTAAAATTCTCTTTAACAGAACAAACTATGTCAATTTTCATAAACTGTAGTTTGCTAGAATTTTTTTATGCGTCTTAGAATTCTTTGGCATATAGGGGCAAAGAGCCTGCTGGTTTTATTATGCTTTGTTGTGCTTAGCCTTGCAACAGTCGACGATTTCAGTTTGCTTCTTGGTGTGGCTTTTTTGTTTGTTCTTCTATATGCGGGAATGAAACTATTTCATGCAAACATTGTTTTTATTTCCAGTTTGGTTTTGCTATTCTTTTTGTTTGGCTATAGCCTGATGTTTGTTTTGTTTTTGCTTTCAATCGC
>WQZR01000008.1 GCA_009780625.1 Bacillota bacterium
CCCTTATTTACTTTATCGCCAGTTCCACCAACTCGCTCAAAAACAAAACCTTCACCTGTTGGTGCAGTGATTGTGTATTGAGTGCCATTCCCACCACCTCCACATGCCACCAAAATAAACGGAAAAATAAGTGCAAGCATTCCTATAAAAATTGTCTTTTCATATAAACCTCCATTTATAAATAGAGTTTAATAAAGTTTTGGTTAATCTTTTTTCTCTTCTGTGTTGAGGTATGCGCCTGCGCCCATAATGCAAACGTTTTTAGGGTAGCTATATTCTTCAACTGGAAGTTTTGCTCTATTTGTTAGGAGGTTTTTGAAACCAAGAACTGCAGACGCGCCACCTGAAAGAAGAATGCCTGTTTGCATCACGTCTTTAAGTGTTTCTTCGCTTGTTTTGTTGATTAGGTTTACAACTTCGCCTGCGATTGAGTTATATACATTATACATAGCGTTTTTGATGTCGACAGCTTCAACAACTTCAATTCTTGGGCTGTTTGTGTTTACATCAACACCAGAAACCTCTTGGCTTGCCGTGTCTTTAGACATAAGGCTGCCAATGCTGTGTTTAAGTTTTCTTGCAGAGAATCTGCTTATTTTCAAATTATAAACTTTTTGAACATAGTCCACGATGTTTGCATCGCAATCTTTTCCACCAAGAAGAAGCGTGACGCCGCTTACGATTGAATCGCCATCAACAATTGCAATGTCTGTTTTTGATGCACCCATGTCTACAACAAGATATGATGTGCCCTTGCCTCTGTCTTTTCCAAAACCTGCTGGAACACACACCGCACTTGGCATAAATTCAACTTCTGAAATGCCTGCAAGATAGCAAACTTCTTTCAACTTTTCTCTTTCGTCGATGCTTATATATAAAGGAATGATTACTGTTGCTTTAATAACCGCATCATCAACTCTGATTGTTGCAAGTTTAGATAAAAAGTGGTTTAGCATTTTGCCACCAAGTTCCACATCAACAACCTGACCAGCAACAATTGGATATTTGATGCTTACAGTTTCGCCAGTCTTTCCAAAAATTTTTCTTACGTCATTTCCAATTGCAACAACATCGCCCTCTTGTCTGTCGCCTTTTGCTCGTTTTATTGCGCGTTGTGTTGCTTTCTTTTCTTCTGCTTCGTTTGCCTGAACAATTGTTGCAAGCTCGCCCTTTGTTCCAACTTCAGCAACACTTTCGTTTGCCTTGTCTGAAAGGTTTTGTGTGCTTGCTTTTTTGAAGTGGTCTTCGATTGTTGGTTCTCTAAAAACCGCCACCGAAGAAAGTTCTCTTAAAACTAGGCCTATGCCTTTGATGAATATTGTTGTTTCCCAGCCGCCAAGGTCTAGGGCTATTTCGAATTTCTGAATATGCATTAACTTAATTCTAGCACGAAAAGTTAAAAACTTATAATATTTTTCGGGTCGCAAAGATGTGCGACCCCTACAAATAAAAAAGGGTCAATCTTCCGATTGACCCTGCCTGGGGTGTGGCCAAGGTGTTCCTTCGCTGTTGTCTTGTTTCTTTTTATAGTTATCAAGGAGGTTCTTCTCTTCTATTTGTTTCTCGGCTGCTTCAAACATCATATTGACCGCTTGTTGCCCTTTTCCGAAAATCTGGTCGAGGCTTTGCATTCCAACGTCACGCAACGCGTGAACCTGCTGCGAATAGCCGCCTTCTCTTATAAAATGTTCATGCGTCCAACCGCTTCTGTGGCTCAATCTTGCCTCCAATTTACCATGCTAGATGAACTTTATGTCGTCCCTTTCAAACCTAGCGTATTTTTTCACCTTAGGGCTTTGCAAAAGTGGTTGCCCAAGGTATTCTCTTTTTTCTTTTGATGTCTTTAAATCAAATTTCTTTTCGTTTATATCCTTTGAAAGATATGTCTGAATTCTGTTTAGAAGAGACCTGTTTGTGTTTTCAGCAAACAGACCGTTTTTTGCGATTTTAATTCTCATAATAGGGCTCTCTGTGTCTACAGACATACGCCCATGAATACTTCTTAAGGTTTCTAAATTAGAATCTCTTCTTTGTTGGTTTGCCATATTTTCTCCCCAAAAAATTTAAGCTGAAAGCCCGTCGTTGCCTTTCATTCTTGCTGTGTTTTCTGCAGCTGGTGCTCCAACTCTTAGAGGGTTTTGTGTTGCTGTCACCATTGCAACTTTATCCGAAAATGCAACCGTTGTTCTTTTTGATTGTTTAACAACTCTTCCAACGTCTTCGTTCATTCTTTTTAGTCCCATGATTATTCCTCTCCTTCTTCAAAATTATTTTCTATGATTAAATCCACTTCTTCTTTAAATCTTTCGTGGATAACCTTAAGCGCAGTTTTGGCAATGATTTTGTCTGTCAGCATCATCTCCGGAATGTCTTCCACTCTTGTTGGGTTTTCCCAAAGAGAGAACAAAACATTCATTTCTTCTGCTGTGCATACGCTGTCAATCTTTGCACCACTTTTGTCGTATAGTTCAAAAATTGATTGCAGTCTTGCCATAGTCAGTGGCTTGGCTTTATAAAACTCTGTGTATACGTTTTCTTGCACACTGTCCCCTTTATGTTTCTATACTTTATTATACCCAGAAATTGTTGAAAACGAAAACAAAACTGCGGACGTCGCAATCAAAAAAATTCCAAATGCAACTTGCAAATATGAAGCGTTTATAAACCTGGAAACAAAACTAAACCCAAAAGCAACCGCTGCTATTGCTATAAACATCCACCAAACGCCTCGCATTACTATAAGTTTGTTCTTTATATGAATAACTATTGCAAGAATTGACACAACAGAAAACATTGCAAGGTTGAAAGCTTGCGATGTATGTTGACTTAGTCCACACAAAAACACAAGCATTGGAATAAGAACAGTTCCGCCACCAAACCCCATTCCACCAAGAAGCCCACCTGCTAGACCCGACAAAATCAAGAAAAGAATTTCCATAGTCTATTTTCTGCAGATTCGGTTTATATATGCTAAACTCGTTTTATGAAAAACATTGTGATTTTGACAGGTGCATCGGGAATTATTGAATGGCACGAATGGTTTAAAAACGAGTGTGAAAAACTTGGCTATAATGTGGTTCTGCCTGTTATGCCATGCAAGCACGACAAAAACCCAAACTATCCTTGGGTTAGAGAAGAACTTCTAAAACTTATGGAAGACGGAACTATCAACAAAGATTCTATAGTTGTTGCTCATAGTCTTGGAACACTTAGTTTTGCAAAGTTTGTTGCAGAGACTGGGCTTTCGGTTTATGCATTTATTTCTGTTGCAGGGTTCTGTGGAAAACTTAGATATAGCAAAAATCCAAAACTTCTTGTAAAAAATAGAGTAAAGCAAGTTTTTACTAATAAACTTGAATATCACTTAAGCGAAGAAGAAGCAAAAAAAGCTGCACCGCTTCTTGGAATAAAACATGCGATGTATTCCGACAACGACCATTTGATTTCAAAAAAAGAACTTGAACGTTATGCAAATCTTATTGGTGCTGAACATCACTTCTTTGAAGGTTGTGGGCACTTTTCTAGAACCAGCAAAACAATGGTTCTTCCAGAAATTCTTGAAATATTAAAAAAACTGGGCTAACCCAGTTTTTTGTTTACTTAATTCTGATAAACAATGGCTCTACGTCTTTAAGAACTGTTCCGCATTTTCCGATTGCTTCTTTAACTTTCGCTGCCGCTTGTGGAATCACTGGAGCAGCATATGAGAACGCTAGCTTCAACGCTTCAAGAATTGCCAAAAGTTCTTGGTTTTTCTTGTCTACATTTTCGAGCTTCCATGGTGCTGTGTGGTCGATATACACGTTGATGTTTCTAAACACATCAAGAAGACTTCTTGCATATTGGCTTGTTTCGTTTATATCTTTCCCTGTTGGAAGAATTTCAGCGACATCTTTTTTGATTAAATCAATAAACTTTTTCTGTCTAGCATCAAACGCAGCCTTTGGAACTTTGCTGTCTTTAAACGATTTTTTCGCCATTGAATATATTCTGAAGAACGCGTTTCCAATAATATTTGCCAAATCTGTGTTGAATGTGTTCACAATGCTTTGATAGTCCATTCCAACATCGTTTGCTTGAATACCTTTTGTCAAAACCCATCTAAGCCCTTCTGCCCCAACCTGTTCTATTGCAACACTTGGGTCTAGCCCTGTGCCTAAACTCTTAGACATCTTGCTTCCATCAACTGCTGTGATGAAACCATGAACAAATTCTTTGTGTGGTGGGTTCACACCCATTTCTCTAAGCATGATTGGCCAGAAGATTCCGTGTGGTTTGATAATCTCTTTTGCCATGAAATGAATCACTGTATCCCAAAATTCTTGTTTTGGTTTTGTAAAGTCATTTGGATAGCCCAGAACTGTTAGATAGTTTAGAAGTGCATCAAACCATACATATGTCACATAGTCTGTGTCAAATGGCAATTCTATTCCATGCCACACTCTAGACTTCGGTCTTGATATACAAAGGTCTGGAAGCCCTTCTTTAATCATGTTTAAAAGTTCTTTCTTATATGTTTCAGTGAAAAACCCTTCTTTGTTTAGAAGTTTAGTTAGCCAGTCTGCGTGTTTAGAAAGATTGAAATAATAGTTTTCTTCTTTGATTAGGGTTGGTTTTCTTTTGTGGTCTTTACACATTCCCTCTGCATCTAGTTGGTCGTCTTCAAGAAACAGTTCGCAACCTTCGCAATATAGTCCGCCGTCTTCTTTTTTGAAGAACTTCCCTTCTTTATGAAGTTTTGCAAGAACGCCTTGAACAACATCTATATGTCTCTTTTCTGTTGTTTGAATAAAGTCGTCGTATTCGATATTTAGAACTTTAAATAAGTCTACAAACTTTTTTCTAATTTCATCGTGATAAACTTTAGCCGTGATTTTTCTTTCTTCAATAACCTTTTGGTTTTTCTGCCCGTGCTCGTCTAGCCCGGTTGAGAAAAAAACTTCCACACCTTGCAGTTTTAAACTTCTAGCAAGAACGTCTGCAACAACAGTTGTTGCAGCATGCCCAATGTGTGGGTTTCCGTTTGCATAGTATATTGGTGTTGTTATAAATGTCTTTTTTTGCATAATCAATTCTATCACACTTTTATTATAAATTTGGGGCGAAGCGGAACTGTGGAGTTGCCCCCGCCACTATTGTTATATTTGCATCAAATGTTTCTTCAAACCATTCTAGACTGTCTTTTAGCAATTGGTTTGCAAGGTTGTTTGTGTGGGTTGTGTGGTTCACTCCGGTTGGTGGATGTTCTCCAAACATGGTGAGTGTAATGTTTAGAAACTCGTTTAATGCAGGTGCTGAAAAGTTGTTCACTCCAACCTTTGTGTTTTGAACATTTAAATTTCCATTGTTCATCAGCATTTCTGTTTCCACAACAACATATGTAAGCCTTGGAAGAAATGCCGAGATTGCCATTGCCGTCATGTTTTTTCCTTCAACAAGTTGCAAAACCATTCTCAAATTGAAAAGCCCGTTGTCTCCGCCACTTAGATGCATTTCAACAAACCTAAAGTTTACGCCAGATTCTTGAATCAACAAGTGGTCGATGTTTGGAAAGAAGTCGTTTAGAGCAATATTCAAAACTGCACCAACTTCGCCAGATGTTAGGTTGAAAGCTTCGAAGTTTAAATCTGTTCTGAACTTTTCTTGGTCGAATCGTGCTGGAATTCCGTTGTTGAAAACATCAAACCCAGCGCCGTTATCAACTTGTGTTGATGTGGAAAGGCAATAGCCCATCATTGTTTTTATTGCACTGGTTCTTAAATCAACTTCTTGTTGAGGTGCTGTGTTTCCAACAAAGCGATTTGGAGCAAGTGTTGTGATGTTCACAGGATGGTTCATTTCATCAAGAAGGGCAATCAGCCCGTTGATTTCACCACCGTCTCCATCAATAAGTCTTTGAATGAATGGCCAAATCCAAAAATAGAATGCTGTTGCAAAAACACCAAGAATAATAACTGCAGCAATGGTTATTTGCAGAATTCGTTTTCCAAAGCTTGCAAAAAAACCAGAACTCCTTCTGCGTCTTCGAATTTTCATTTGCATCTTTCTTTGTTTTTTTGTGAGTGCTTGCATACTTAGACTTCTCTAATGTATTTAGTATACCAATTCCAGTCAATAACTAGTAATTAAAAAAACGCCTTTTGGCGTTTTTGTTTGGTTGGTTATGCTCTGAAGTATAGAACTCCGAGTGTGCCCTCTCCGCAGTGCGATGTAATCACGCAGCCTGCAGTTGTCACCATAATGTCTTTGAAACCTTCTGCTGTAAGTTTGTCTTTAAGTGCTTTGATTGTTTCTTTTTCCATTGTTGTGTATGTGATAAAGCAATAGTCTTTAATAGCTGGTTCATCTTTAAGAAGGTCTGGCACATATTGCTCAACAAGAACGTTGTCTAGGCGACCTTTATATGTTTTTTCTTTAATAAGTTTTCCTTCTTTGTTCATTGTAAGTTTTGGTTTAATTTTAAGAAGGTTTGCACCAAGAAGTTGAACCATGCTGCAACGTCCGCCTTTTTTCATATATTCTAGGTTGTCTAGAATAAACGATGCTTGGCTTTTTGGAACCCAAACAGTTCTAAGTTCTTCAGCAATTTCTTTTGCAGTTCTCTTTCCATCGTTAAGTTGTGTTGCTTTGATTGCAACAAGTCCTGTTCCTGTTGAAAGACTTTTTGAATCAACAACATAAACGTTTTTAAACTTCTCTGCCGCTTTAACTGCGTTTTCGTATGTTAGAGAAATTCCAGCTGAAATTTCAACGTGCACAAGTGCATCGAAGCCTTTAAGATGTTCTGTGAAGAACTCTTCGAAATAGAATTCGTTTGGCGCAGCAGTTTTTGGCAGAATTTTTGTTTTCTTAACAAATGCGTAGATGTCTGCTGGTGTTAGGTTCTTGCCGTCGAAGAACTCTTCTTCGCCAAGCAAAACTGGCATTGTTGTTGTTGAAATGTTATATTTTTTTAGAAGCTCTGGAGATAAGTCTCCTGCAATTCCCATTGTGAATTTAATTTTCATTATTTTTTTTCCTTTTTTATTGTACTTTTATACATCAATTTTAACATAAAAATAGTTTCTTGTGAAATGTTTCGATGTCGTTTTTGTCACTTCTACTGTCGGTAGAACGATTTTTCCATAACAGACAGTTCTAGGTTTCTTCTGAATGTTTCAATCTGGTCGTCGTCGATAAAAACATTTAAAGTCTCTATTGGTTTGTTTAGAGCATCTTCAAATTTTCTCATATGAGATGCTGAGTGGAAACTCTGCCCCAACACATTGAAAAGATTTATTTCAACTAGACGCCTTTGTGTTTCGGTGTTAGTCAAGTGATTGATAAAAGCCTGAGATTGGGTTAGAGCCTTGTTGTTTGCCACACCCATAAACTGCACCATATCTGAGAATCCCTCGGTTGGTTTGAAACTAAACGTTCCTTGCCCTGTGTTTGTGAGATTCACAACATCTTTTGCTTTTCCAATAAGGTTATTCGCTTGCCCTGTTTTAAACATGCTTAGTGCATTTTGGTGTTGTTTTAGGCTTAGGTTGTTGATTACCTCATCGTTTCTTCCTCTAAGACTGATTAGTGGCAAATCGTTTGGAGAAACGACAGAGGCAAAAACTTGCCTGCCACGGGTTTCGTTTCCGCCTGCAAGCATGTTGTGTGTTTCGAAGTTCGGAACTTCTTTGTTTGAAATTAGGGCATAGCCACTCATTGCAAAAGGCACGGCGAATATGTTTCCACTTGCCTCGCCTGCACGTTGGAGTTCTGGTCTGACTCCAAAATTTTGATTTAGTGGAGTAAGCATTGCCAGAACATCGTTTCCAATATGATAGGAAAAACTTATGATGTCTGGTTTGCTTTCTTTAGAAGTTTCCAGAAATTCTTGTTGGGTTAGTTTTTTTACGATAATAAATATTTCTTTATTGCTTTTATTAAATCTAATTGCTTCGTTTCTAAGATATGAAAACAGTCCGCTAGAGCCTTCAAAACTTTCCACATGCCAAAGTTCCAGCACGGTTTGGGCTGTGGTTCTTGGGTTGTCTTTTCTATATGCGGAAATGCTTAGCCACATAAAAATTGGGGTTAGAACAACAACGGCAAGAATAAAAATATTTAGAATTATTATCAGTGTTTTTTTCACACTTAAATATATGAAAAAGGGTCGCATAGTGATGCGACCCCTACAATTAATTTTTTAGGCTTTGTTTACAACAACCCTTACGATTGCAACAACTTCTGGGTGGAGTTTTATGTTTACAGTTGATTGTCCAACGGCTTTGATGTTTTCTTTAAAGTCGATTTTCTTTTTGTCGATTTTATAGCCTTTTGCAACTAAGCCTGTTTCGATATCGTTAGACGTAATCGCACCGAAAGCTTTTCCGTTTTCTCCAACTTTAAGACTAAATTCCAAAGTCTCTTGCTCTAGCCTTGCCTTCAACTCTTTCATTGCTTTCAGTTCTTCTGATTTGTGGAATGCACTCGCTTGGCTTTGTCCGCTTGTTTCGTTCTTTGCACTTGCATCAAATCTTCTAGCCAAACCTCTTGGAAACAAAGAGTTTACTGCAAACCCATCACTCACTTCTTTCACATCTCCTGCTTTTGCAGTTCCTGGAACATCTTTCAAAAAAATAACTTTCATATTTACCTCTCCACTATTTTAACACAAAACTATTCGTAGAGCCTTTTGATTTCCACAAACCCGTCTAAAAGAAACTGCAACAAGCCCGTGTGGCGTTGCTGTTGGAAGTTGTTCCCCACAACGTATGAAACAATTTTTTTAGAGCCAACCAGCACAACCATTTTTTTTGCACGCGTAACTGCTGTATATAATAAGTTCTTGGTCAAAATTGTTGGCGGTCCACCGACTATCGGAATAATCACATAATCAAACTCACTGCCTTGGCTTTTATGAATTGTGATTGCATAGGCATGTGTAAGCTCGCTCAAATTCTCTCTTGGGTAGTAACAAATTCTGTCATCATCAAATTTAACCATCACCTCACCAGATTCTATAATCTTTAGAATCTTTCCAATGTCGCCATTAAACACACCTGCACCATACATTTCGCCATATTTATCTTGCTTTTTCCATTCTAAATCATAGTTATTGATTGTTTGCATAACTTTGTCGCCTTCGCGGAAAGTTTGTTTGTCTAGCATTATTTGTTTCTTAAAACTCTCCTGCGGGTTTAGAGCCTGTTGAAGTTTTAGGTTTAATGCGTTAACCCCCGCCTCGCCATTTCGCATTGGAGCAAGAACTTGAATCTCAGGTTGAGTTTTTCCCTTTATGCTTTTGATAAATTGTGGAAGACGGCTGCTTGCAAGCCCCACGGTTTCGTTTGCGATGTCGATTGCCTCGTTTCTTTCTATATAGAAAAAGTCATCAGATTTTTGTTTTAAATCTGGAACAATGCTTTGATTGATTAGTTCGGCGTTTTCGATAATCTTAGAATTTTCGTCCTGCCTGAAAATTTGTGTTAGGTTGTGTGAAGCGAGAACATTCGATTTAAGTAAATCAGAAAGCACGTTTCCCGCGCCAACAGATGGCAACTGGTTTTTGTCTCCAACCAACACCAGTTTTGTTTCTGGTTTTAGAGCTTTTAGAAGTGAACTAAAAAGACTTACATCAACCATCGAAACTTCGTCTAGAATGACTGCATCAACGTTTAGTTTGTTTTGTTCGTTATAGTTGAAGAAATTTCCGTGTCCGCCCTTCACAACTTCAAGACCTCTATGAATTGTTTTTGCTTCTTCGCCAGTTGCTTCGCTCATGCGTTTTGCTGCCCTGCCCGTTGGAGCAAGCAAAAGAAAAGACTTCTTGCTGTTTTTAAGAATGTTTAAAACTGCTTTGATTATCGTTGTCTTCCCTGTTCCTGGTCCGCCGGTGATTATTGAAACACCAGAACTTGCGGCAAGTTTGATTGCTTTCTTTTGGTCTTCATGAAATTTCACTTTATGAACCTTTTCAAAATGGAGGACGTCGTCCTCTTTTATATTAATAGTTCCTGCCTCTGCTAAATTAAGCAGATTAAGTTTTTTTGCGATAGATTGTTCAGCATAATAATATGTGCTGATTGCCACAACCTCCACGCTTTCTTTTTCGTACATTTTAATCATGTTATCTATTTTTAAACTTAGAATGCTTTCATCAAATACTCCAGACCAGAAGTTGTCTAGAAGTTCATAGATTTCTTGTTTCATGTCCGAAAGCGGCATGCATGTATGCCCCACTCTTTCTGCTGCAGATTTTAGGCAATGCAAAATTGCAGCACGCATTCTGAATGTGCTGTCTTCTTTTATGCCTAGGTTCTTTGCAATTTTGTCCGCTGTAAGGAAGCCAATGCCATCCACGTCTTCAACAAGTTTATATGGGTTTAGTTTAACCGTTTCGATTGTTTTCTTTTTATATACATTATATATACGCAGTGCCATGTTTACAGTGATTTCATATGCCGAAAAAAACATAACTGCGTCTTTTTGTTCTTTTGCTTCTTGATAGCACTCGCCAATTTCAATGGCTTTTTTTAGGCTGATTCCTTTAACCTTTTGAAGTTCTCGCGGCCTATATTCCAAAACCTCAAATGTTTCCGTCCCAAACTCAGAAACAATGCGCGCTGCAATTGCTTCGCCAACACCTTTAAGAAGACCAGACGCAAGATATTTTTCAATTCCTTTGATTGATGTTGGCACGCTTGATTTGGAAGAACTCACAATAAACTGTTTGCCGTGTTTGGAACTTACCTTCCATTCACCTTGGAGTTCCACCTCTTCGCCCTCAACTATTGTTGAAAGACTGCCAACGCATGTGACAATCTGTTTTCCAACATTCAAAGAAAAAACAGTATAGCCGTTTTCATGATTTCTAAATATAACACTTTCAACAATACCGTTTATTGTCATAGAACCCATTATAGCACACATGTTTGATATGTGTAAATAAAAAAGGGTCGCCCAACGGTCGACCCCTACATTATGCAGGTCCGATTTTTCCTAGGTGTAGGTGCTTGTGATATTTATAGCCGTGGAAGTCAGAGCCGCCTGTCATAAACAAGCCTTGTCTTCTGGCGATTGCTTTAAACTCGTCTGTGTGAGTTTTTGTGTTTTCTGCAAAGAACACTTCTAAGCCGGTCACACCGTGTTTTCTAAGTTCAATGATAAACGCTTCCATTTCTGAATATGTAAACCCATAGTTCCACATCATGATGATTGGGTGGGCTAGAACCGTTAAACCTCCCGCACGTCTAATCAACTCAATTGCTTCCAACAGACATAGTTTGATGTCGTCGTATTTAAGTTGTTTGATATAGTGTTCGAACGCGCCTTGAATGTTTTTCACATATGCAAGTTTGATTAGAAGGTTTGCAATGTCACTTGAACCAACATTCTTTCCTGCTTTGTCTGCAATCATTCTGTCGATGAAAACTTGTGGAAGTTCGATTTGCTTTTGCTCGCCAAGTGCTTTTACAATCTTGTTATATTTAATCTTTCTTTCTTCAAGCAAGATATTAAGTTTTTCATTAAGCGGTTTGTTGTTCACATCAAAACTATAGCCCAACAAGTGAAAATTTAGTTTCTTAAGTTCCGCTTTGCTGCAGCGTGGGCAAACATCAAATTCGCCACCGATAATCTTTTGGCAATTTGGACACCATAGTGTGCTTACGCTAAGTTCAACACCAGCAATATATGTCTGGCTTCTGCACATAACTTTTTGTTCTTTAAATTCAAGCATTCTTTTTGTGCCGCCAAGAACATCGTGGTCGGTTATGGAAAAAGTGGAGATGCCCTCTTCTTTAATCAGTTCAAGCAGTGTTTCAGGTGAGTGTTCACCGTCATCACTCTCGTTACTGTGAATATGGAGGTCTGTTTTTGGCCAATTCACCCTTTCTCTTATCATGTAAATAATATAGCCTAAAATACCCTTTTTGTCAATGGCTCAAAACTTGTATCGTGGTATACTGGTACTGTAAAGTAATGATAAATAAGGAGGGTATACATATGAAAACAATAGTTGCAGTTGCAACACCAATAGGTATTGGTGGAGTGGGAATTGTTAGGCTCAGCGGAAAAGAAGCTTTGAGAATTGCAAAAGAAATGACGCATGAAAAAGGTAACTCTCCGAAGTTTAAGCCAAACGTAATTGAAATGGCAAGAATTGCTGGAGATGGGTTCTACGACAAAGGAATGGTTGTTTATTTCAAATCACCAGCTAGTTTTACAGGTGAAGATGTTGTTGAATTTAACGTTCACGGCGGACCTGTGATTGTTGATGGAATTGTGAAAAAGGCTCTAAGCCTTGGTGCAGAAATGGCAAAGGCTGGCGAGTTTTCTCAACGTGCGTTTGTAAATGGAAAAATGAACCTGGAACAAGCTGAAGGGCTTATCGACATGATTCACTCCGAATCTGCAATTGAGGTTTCAACCGCATATAAACTTCTCATTGGAGAGTTTACGGAAATTGTGAACAACACACAAAAGAAACTAAGCGAAAGTTATACAAACCTAAACGCAAACATCGACTATCCAAACGAAGATGAAGAATATTCAACTGCAGAGTTTGTTGGAAAAGAAGCACAAGCAATCATTTCCGAGCTTGACAAAATTCTTTCAACATATGCAGAAGGAAAGATTTTAAAGCATGGGTTTGATGTTTCAATCATCGGCAGACCAAACGCTGGAAAGAGTTCGCTTCTAAACGCTCTTATGAACGAAAATATTGCAATTGTGACTGATGTTCCTGGAACAACTAGGGACTTGGTTAAAGGAACGTTTACATATAAAGGTGTGAAGATTAACCTAATAGACACAGCGGGAATCACCGACACAGAAGATGTTGTTGAAATTATTGGAGTTGAAAAAGCAAGACAACAGATTGAAAAGTCTGACGCGTTGCTTTATGTGGTTGACTGCACAGTTCCACTGACAAACGATGATTTAAGTCTAATCAACACACTAGACAAGAAAAAACTTATTCTGGTGTTTAACAAAGTGGACGAAGGCAAAGCACCTGAACTTGATAGTTTGAAAAAGTTTATTCAAGTTAAGGTAAGCACAACACACAAAACAAACCTGGATGAACTTAAAGCACTGATTCACGGCAAATGCAAAGTGACAAAACCAAAAACAGAAGGCTTGATTATCACAAACGCACGTCACTATGCTTGCTTGAAAGAAACAATAGAACTTCTAAAAGAAGCAGCAACAAAGTGGGATTCTCTAAACTTAGACATCTTGGCTGAAATTTTTAGACAAGCATACAACAAACTTGGAGAAATCACAGGACGCACAGGAAGCGAAGAAGTGATAAACCAAATCTTCTCAACATTCTGCTTGGGTAAATAAACAAAAAAAGAACCGCAATCGCGGTTCTTTTTTTATCTAACGAACATGTTTAGAATTCCATTTAGCACTGCAAGAATAAACTTGATGACTTGAACGAATGGTTTGAAGATGTCTCCAATATATGTTAGGTATGCGGCGTTTAGAATTTTCTTTGCGCGTCTTTGTTCTTTTCCTGAGAAACCTTTTTCTCTAATCATTTGCATTGCATATTTCGATGCTGTTCTTTCCACACCTGCGTTCATGATTCTAAATAAAAAGTTGAAACCAAATGCTGAAAGTGAAACAATCAAAAGGGTTTTTACTGCTGGCATCACATCTGGCTCGAATGTTCCGCTAAGCAACCACAAAATCCCTGCAGTAACCAAGCATAGCCAGAAGAAGAAACCAACAACTCTTGTAAATCTTGCCATAACAAGACGAACATTGAAAAGTTTTCCGTTTTTATTGTGGTCGAGTGCGTGACCGATTTCGTGTGCTGTGACACCAACTGCAACCATAGATTGACTTGTGTAGAACTCTTCGCTTATTGCAATTGCTTTTTTTGTTGGGCTATAGAACTCTTTAAACTTGCCACTGCTTCGCCCAATAACAACTGGCAAACGTTTTTCTGCAATAATTCTTTGAGCAAACTCCCCTGCCGTCATGCCCTGAGAGTTTTTTTCTTTATCTTTCTTGCCAACTTGCTTAACTGTGTCCCAGAAGTTTTTGCCGGCAGTAAAAGAGATTAGTATTCCTATTCCTAAAACAACTCCAACTGCAATCCAAAGATATACCATTTGCACTCCCCTAAACTATTGTTTCTTTCTTATCTATATATAACATGAAATGTCGAAATATAGAAATTAACTCCGCCGTATGAACACCGTGTTTTTGGCAATACTTTTCTTATGGAAACAGAAATTTTAAAAATGCCGGTTGTAACTCAATTCTCCGAAAAAGACATTATAAGTCTTTTTATTGGTCTAGTTAAGATTATTAGAAACCACGAAAGAGAAAAACTGGAACAAAAAATAAGAATGCTTGAAAGCGCTCTTGAAAGGGCAAATGCTCGTTTAAATAAGCGGAAGGTCCGAAAGTAGATAGAAGTCTATTCTTTCTTTTAGAACCTTGCCACCGCTGGAAACATATGCACTTCCACTTTTTGCTTGTTGTTTGCCCTCTTCAAAAATTCCACGCATAATGCCGTTTTCTTTAAAACTTAGATGTTCGCTTTTTGCTAAGATAAAATGGTCTAACACTTCAATATTTGCTGCAAGAAGTTTTCCAACAATCAACTTTGTTGCAACAATATCTTTAGAACTCGGAACAACAGAATCAACCATATGATTATGAGCCAAGAGAACAAACTTTGCTTTTGCGTTTAGTGCAACTTTAAGAATTTCATTTGGGTCTAGAACCAGACTTTCGGTATCTCCCTCGGAGAACTTTTTTGTTTTGATTAGATTATGTTTTGCATCTAGAAACAGAACATAGAACTTTTCTTTGTCATCAAACATGAAAAGATTTCTTAAATACGAAACAACTACATCACTTGTTGTCATTTTTGTTAGAAGAAAATCTTCAACGCTCATGCGTTTATATAATTCAAGAAGCAGAGCCAAAAACTCTGCTGCCTTGTCGCCCACTCCCTCAACTGCCCTAACTTCTTCAACTGGTGCAATAAGCATATTTTTTATGCCACCAAATTCTGAAAGCAGGTTATGTGCAATTTTGTTTGTGTCTTCTCTTTTATATACGTTGTATAAAAGCATTTCTAAAATCTCATGGTCCAAAAATGTGTTCGCACCAAACTCGGTGAGTTTTGTTCTCATTCTTTCGCGTCTTCCGGAGTTTACGTGCGTGGTCTTTTCATCTTTGCCGATGAGTTTTTTATTCATATGCTTTCCTTAATTGTTTGTTTCAACTAATTTTGGAGGTCTGTTTTCAACAAACACTTTTCTTTGTGCTTTAAATTCTTTTTTAAACTCAAGAAGTTCAACTTGCTTTCCTTCTGTTTTTAGAAGCTTACATTTTTCTTTTCCGCTTCTAATATAATCCTTTTCTTCTTTTGTTTTTATGTCTTTGTTTAGAATCATATATAGTGCTGGAATTCCAAGCAATGAAACAATCATGGCATATGCCAGTCCACCAACTGTGATTATTGCAAGAGGTTGCATCATTTGTGCACCTGTTCCATATCCAATTGCAAGTGGCATCATTGCTAGAATTGTTGTTAGAGCCATCATCACAATTGGTCTAACCCTGCTCTTAGCCGAGTCAATAACCGCATCTCTAACTCTTGCACCATTTCGTCTTGCTTGATTTATGTAGTCCACAAGAACAATTCCGTTGTTTACAACAACGCCCATAAGAACCATCAACCCAACAAGCGCTGGAATTGTAAGCTGTCCGCCAGTTGCCCACAGAAGGAAGAAACCTCCAGTGAATGCAATTGGAACTGTGAAGATGATGATAAATGGGTTTTTGAAACTTCTGAAAATTGCAACCATAACCAGATACATCAAAACCATACCGATTGCAATTGCAATAAGCATTTGAACAAGTGTGTCCATAAGTTGTTCTGTATAGTTGTTTAGAGGTGTCACACCTTCAAGAACACCATTTTTATGTTCTTCAAAAAGTTGGTCTAATCTTGCCGTCACAACATCGTTGATTTGGTTTGTAACCGAACCGTGCTCTGTTTGAATTGTAAGCGTTGCTGTGTATCTTCTGTCTGTTTGGTTCATGGTTGCTTGAATTCTATTTCCTGTTGCAACCATTTTCTCGAAGAAGTTGATAGGAATTCCCGGACGTGGGTCGCTCATTGGCACTGTTTCAAATTCTGGAATTAGAACCAAATCATGTCTAACAAATTCCACACCGTTTATTTTTAGAAGTTCTTCTTGAAGGAAAAGCGTTGCAGCAAGCAAGTCGTCTCTATCTGCGTGGCTTATTCGCACCGAAATATTGCTTCCAAACATTCCAGCCATCATTCCAGAGCTTGATGTCACATCGCTTGCAAAACGAGAAACTTCTTGCATAACATCATTCTCGTCTGTGATTATATAGTTATGCGTTGTTAGATATGTTCTGATTGCTGCTTCAACTTGAGCTTGAGCATCAACTGTTTCAAGTGTTCTTCTGCCTTCTGTAAGGTTTACAGTAATCGAAATGTTTCCACCGCCACCAAAGCCCATAAAGCCACCGCCGCCAAAGCTTATTGCTGTTGAATCGTGATAGCCTCCAAGTTCTCTTTCTATAAGGTTAAATATACCTTCTTCTGTTGTTCCGTTTCCAAACATAATAACATGTGCTTGTTGTTGCCTTACATCTGCTGGAACAATTGTTGATGCAACCATATTGCTTACAACTGAAACAGAGAAACTTCCAGTGTCTTCGCTTGGCATCATTTCCCACCCTCTTGTGAACCAAAGAAGGCATCCACTTCCAACAAATAACGCTAGAGCAAGAACAAGAACAATCCACCTAAATTTTAGTGCCCAGTTTAATGTTGCACTATAACCAACTTTCACGCCTTTGGTTGCACCTGCATGCCCTTTTTCGAGCGTTCTATATGTTCGCACAAATGCGTTATATCTCGCTGGTTCTGTTGAAACAGAAGCCGCTGCTGGTGCGGCAAGTGCAAGTTGCTCCATTGGAGTTGGAGGATTAATTGATTTTTCGGCTCTTTCTTTAACATTAAACGAAGATATAATCGACGGCAAGAAAACAACCGCTGAAAGCAAGGAAGCAAGAAGTGCAAAAATAATAACATACACCATGTCCATAAAGACTTCCATAATAAGTCCCGTTACAAAGAACATCGGAACAAACACGGCAACGGTTGTAAGTGTGGCGGCAATAACCGCACCTATAATCTGACTGGCACCCTTGATGGCGGCTTCTTTTCGCCCGATGCCTTTTTTTCTAAGTCTGAAAATGTTTTCGGCAACGATAATCGAGTTGTCCACAAGAAGTCCAACAGCAAGTGCAAGACCACCCATCGAAACCATGTTTAAACCTATGCCCATAAAATACATAAGAACGAAAGTTCCAACAACTGAAACTGGAATGCTTATTCCAACTGCAACTGTCAGTTTGATGTTTCTTAAGAAAATAAGAAGAATCACAACAGACATCAAAGCACCAATTAGTAAACTTTCTAGAACTGAAAAGATGCTGTCTTCAATTGCTTCTGCTTGGTCCATAACAATTGTATAACTAAACGCTCCAGGGACATCTGCAAGCGTTGCTTTAACGTTTTGACTGGCGTCAACTGTTGGAGTGTCCACCGCCCTTGTTATGCTGAACATAAATCTTCTTTGATTGCTTGTTCCATCGTTTACATAACTAACACCACGAATTGTGAATCTTCCTGTTTGCTCATTTCTCACAAATGGGCTGCCCACATCCGCCACACCTGTTGTGTTTTGAAGTGGACCAACAACGTTATCTTGATACCATCTTCCTAGTGTGTTTTGGTTATTCTCCCCAACTGTATAGAACCCGCCACCAACAGTTCTTGGTGTTTCGCTTGGAGTTAAGTCGTTAAGTTGGTCGTTGTTAAAACCAAGCATGAAGTTTGAAGAAAACTGCATCATTGGCAAAAGGCTTATATCAAAATCTAAAAATCGAGGTCTGTTATATCCTGCTGCGTCGTAGTCCAAAACTCCTAAGACCGCAGTTTGAACATCAAGCATTCCGAAGTTTAGGTTTCTGTCTGAACTGAATTCAATCATAACCATAACCATGCCTTGTGTTGTTGTGCTGGTTACCATATCAATTCCACTAACAGTTTGAAGTGCTCTTTGAATTGGGTCTGTAACCCTCCTGAAAGCCTTCTCTTCTGCTGTTTCGTTCTCATCACCTGCATGCCATTCTGGTTCGCCGTCAACAGTTTTCGAGTTTACAACAATCGCCATCATTGGAACGTTCATGTTTGGAAACAGTTCGAGTGTCAATCTTGTGAAAGCAAAAAAACCTAGCATCAGAATTATCATAATCATAACAAAAACCGTGTGAGGTCTTCCAACACCAAAACGTGTAAGGCCATTTTCTTTTATATCTTTATCGGCCTTGTTTTCAAGTTCAATATTTTGCACAATAAATCTTGCCCTTTTAAAAATTTAAATTACGATTTTAATTATAGCATATACATACTACTAAGCCGAACAAAAAGTGTATAATAGAAGCATTATGGCAGACGTTTGGCCTCACCTACTTATAGCAAAAAGGTTTATCGAAAAGAACCCAGGAAAAATTGCAGACGAGCAAGCTTTTTATGATGGTTCGCTCTACCCAGACACAGTCAACTGGGAGGAAAAAGACATAACCCATTTTGGAAAGCGCGGCGAAAGAACAGATATGCTTAAACGTCATCTCGAAAAAGTTGGAGTTGAAGATTTTCTAAAAAAGCATTCTCTAGATTCTGATTTCAACAAAGGCTGGTATCTTCACCTCATCACTGATTATGAGTTCTATAACAATCTTATTGATAACGACTATTTAAAATCCATAACAGATATTTCAGTATTTAGTACAGACAGAATATACAGTCTGAGATATCACACAGATACACTCAGAGATAAATACGACACCCTAACCATTCTTAAAAAATCTTCTCTTGAACAAAAGCAACTAGAACTTCTAAAGGAATGGGACGCTGCGGATTTAAAACGATTTGGCAAAGATGGTCCACAAGGCAAACTTCTGTATACATTAGAAGAGTTGGAAGCATTTATTGAGCGAATGTCTGACACCAACATCTAAAAAATTTTTGTTGACAATAGTGGGTTTTTTTGTTAAAATTCAGTTCTATGTGGAAAAACTCTGTTTTTCATACACGGCGGCGTGGCTCAGCTGGTTAGAGCGGCCGGTTCATACCCGGCAGGTCGGTGGTTCGAGTCCACTCGCCGCTACCACATTTCAATCACTGCTGTGGCCCCATGGTCAAGCGGTCAAGACTCCTCCCTTTCACGGAGGCATCCGGGGTTCGAGTCCCCGTGGGGTCACCACCACAGCAAAAAACGGCATACGCCGTTTTTTATTTTTTACAATGTAGTTATTGACACAGCCGCAACTTTTGTTTGCATTGGTGCTGGTTGCGATTGTTGTTGCCTAAGCGCATTTGCTTCTTGCCATGTTCTTGGAAACGCTGGCATTGTGAAATTCTTCCTCACTTCGTTTATTATGTCTACATGTTCTTGAGTCAACTTATCCGTCTTTGCTCTGTGTGGATGGCGTTCTTCAACAAACTTGTTGAAGATTGGTTGAAATTCTTCAATTGTCATTCCGCTTATATCGTGGTGCATAATCCAAGTTGTGAGAAGGTCTAGTGGAGTTGGTGCAAACGGACCACTTCTGGCAAGATGGCTTCGCATAAGACTATATTCTGTAGGAAGTGCGTGGTATAGATATTTATGTATGATTTCGTGTGTGATTACGGCTTTTTTCATGTTGTGTGTTGTTGTTTCTTCCTTAAACCATGGATTGTATAACTGAATGTGCCCATAGAAAGAATATTGACCCTCAAGTCCAAGTTGCCAAAGATATCTCATCGAACTGAATGAACCGATTGCATTTGGGTTTCCATGAAGATGATTTTCGCTTCCTGTCATAACAATATCTCGTTGGGTGCGTGAGCTTGAGGCGTTGTTTGGAGTTGACCCACAGAAATCACCATATACTGCTTTTATGTCAAAACCTGTTTTGGCTATTTCAAAAATTTCGTTTAAATCTTTAACGCTGTCTTCAATTGCATCTTTGTGAGCAATATCGACTGAACGGGTGTCCACTTTAAGCAAGATTGTTTCACCTTGTTTTGCTGAGTTTCTTGTCAGGCTATAGTCTTGCATCACAAGGCGTGGGTTTATTCCAAGAGCTTCCAGTTTTGCGGTTGCAAGGTTTGGAAGGTCGATGGTTCTTCTAAGTTCGGTGTCGTCTGGTGGAATATATGGAGCATCGCCAGAAACAAGCACTGTTTGCGAAAGAGCAATCAAAGATGCACCAGTAAGAAAAAGTGCTGCACAAGCACACCACATTCTTTTATGTATTGGAGGTTTTTTCTGCTTGAATGTTTCTTTTGAATCCATGCCTATATTTTATCATATATAAAAACCGAGTTCAAGGGGCTGGACATTTGGCAATATTCACTATATAATATTCATCTAGGAGAAAAGATGGACAAAAGAATTTTACTAAGAAAACTTCCAGACCACATTCTAAGTCTTCTTCCAAAAGATGAAGACGAAAGACTTGCAAGAATTTCAAAACTGCCAGAGCTTTCTGAAACAAATCCAAGGGGCGTGGCTGTTGGTGATGTTTTTAAAATATCAATCATGGGTGACATCACAAAAGACAGAGCGGAATATGCCTACCTATATCTTTGTGCTGGTGCTTCAATTGTTCAACATCCACACTGGAAATATAGAGAAGTGTATGAACTTTATAGCGGACCAGAACTTTCGGTTATGGGAGAAAAAGGAAAAATTTTCACATGCGACAAGTTTGACGACAACGATGGCATTCACAGAATTGACCCGGTTAAGGAAGACACCATAGTTAAATCTTCAAAAACACTTCTTTCCGAAAAAGATATAGAACTTGCAATGAAAAGAAATAGAGGCGAACCATATCCACTGGCATAGAAAAAAACGGCGTGAGCCGTTTATTTTTTCTTTTGATATATTCCACCGTTGAACAAAACTTTTAGACCAATGTTTCTATATAGTTTGTCTGGATAGCCACCGTTTTCGGTGATGCCATAAATCACTTCAACTTTTTTGGAAAGCAAGTGCTCTAGCAACGTTTTAAACACCAAGAAAACTTTTGTTCTTCTAAACACCGGAAGAATTGTAAGCCCCGACATATAGCAAACATTTCCATAATAAGAAAGGTTGAAACATCCAGCGTATGCGTTGTTATATTTAATTAGAAAAACTTCTAGGTTTTTGTTGTCTTTTGAAAAATATTTTTCGAGAAGAGATTTTGCAAAAGAAGCGTTGTCTAAATCTGAATATGGGTTGTCGCCATCATCGCCACTTGAGAAACCAATATTGTCCACCATTTCCCAATCTTTTTGATTTTCTCTTGTAAGCCTTTCAATTGACAAACCTTCTGGAACTGGCCAGTCTCTATATTTCTTTTCCATTCTCATCATGTCGCTATAAACCCAGTTCTCGTCTGCAACTTTTTCATAGCCTTCCAAAAGATGTGCACAGCAAAGTTCTTCTGTGCTTACGCTATAGATTGCTGGAACTATGTTTCTTTTTTCATAATATTCTTCTATAAGTTTTATGTTTAAATTCTCTTTATTCGCGAAAGCCTTATTGCCAAAATAGTCGGAAACATATTTGTTTGTGCAAAAAATGATGTCATCGATTTTTTCTTTTTTAACATAGTAGGGGTTCGTTTCTATAAATGAGGTTAGCAGTGTGTTGATTTCCATACACAGCATTGTAGCACCTATTGTTTCATTTACTAATAATAAAGAACAAAATATTATTAAAAAAACGACAAAATGTCGTTTTTTTTGTTTATTTCTTTGTTGAAGCAAGCATCAGCTTAATTCTGTTGATTTGGTTAACTTCGCTTGCGCCTGGGTCGTAGTCGATTGGAACGATGTTCGACTTAGGATATAAGCGCTTAAGTTCCTTAATCACACCCTTTCCAACAACGTGGTTTGGAAGACAAGCAAACGGTTGTGTGCAAACAATTTCATTCACACCTTGCTCAATCAGCTCCATCATCTCACCCGTCAGAAGCCAGCCTTCCCCTGTTGCGTTTCCTGGAGAAACAACTCTTGAGGCAAGTTCTCTGACGTGTTTGATGTCTGTGATGTTTCCAAACTTCGAGCCCTTGATTGCTTTTTGCATTGGCTTTCTATAGAAGTTTACAACGGCTGTCAGAATTTTTCCTTTGATATATTCAAAATAACTGCCGCCAAGAAGAGTTCGTTTTGTTACTTGAACATCAAAACCATATAGGAAGAAATCAAGCATGTCTGGGCAAACCGCTTCGCAGCCTTCTTTTTCAATAAGGTCCACAAGGAAGTTGTTTCCATATGGGCTATATTTAACCATAATTTCACCAACAATTCCAACACGTGTTTTGTTCATTTCA
>WQZR01000009.1 GCA_009780625.1 Bacillota bacterium
AGCACTTTTTTTGTTTTTATGGCGTCAATGCACCCCTTGTGGACATATGCTCCTTTGCCACCTTGCTTGTCTGTTGGAATTTTTTTAAGTTCTTCTTTTGGTGCTTTTCCTCTGCAGACAACACAACTTCTTATGGGAACTTTAACTTCAACGAATATTTTTTCTGTCTTTTTATTTCTCATCTCGTCCCCCTTTCTCTAACTACAGTTCTGAATCTAAATCTCCAAAGATGTCGCCAGAAGCCATTCCATCAGTTTGATTTTCTTCTTTTGCTTCTTCTGCTGGAGTTTCTTTTGGAGAAACTGCTGGCGCTGTGCCTTCAGTTTTAACGTCAATCTTCCAACCAGTTAGACGGCTTGCAAGTCTTACGTTCAATCCACCCTTTCCAATTGCAAGTGAAAGTTTTCCTTCTTGAACGATTGCACGTGATTGTCTGTTTGCATCGTCTAAGTCAATAGAAATAATTCTTGCTGGGCTTAGAGCCGCTGCAATAAACTCATCTGGATTGTCTGAATATGGAACGATGTCGATTTTTTCTCCGCCAAGTTCTTCAACAATTGCGTTTACTCTTGCACCCCTAGAACCAACACATGCACCGATTGGGTCGATATTTGCATCAGCTGAATAGATTGCAATCTTTGTTCTGTATCCCGCTTCTCTTACGATATTTTTAATTATGATATCGCCTGAAGAAATTTCTGGAACTTCAAGTTCAAAAAGCTTCTTAACAAAGTCTGCAGTTGTTCTTGTAACCTGCATTTGTGGACCTCTGAAGTCATCTCGAATATCTTTAACAAGAACTTTGATTCTTTGTCCAACTTGATATCTTTCTCCTGGAATTTGGTCTTTAAGAAGCAAAACACCTTCTGCGTTGTTTAGACCAGTTTCCAAAAAGATTGCTCTATCTTCAATACGTCTGATGTTTGCAGTGATGATTTCGCCTTCTTTGTCTTCAAGTTCATCAAGTGCAATATGCTTCTTTGCTTCTCTAATTTTTTGCAAAAGAACTTGCTTAACAGTTTGCGCAGCAATTCTGTTGAAATCTTTAAGGTTGATTTCCTCTTCAATCACATCTCCAACTTTAAGTTTTGGATTGATTTCTTTTGCTTCAGCAAGAAGAATCATCTTGTCTTCATCAAGTTCTTCGCTGTCGTCTGCAATAACTGTTTTAAACGCTCTTGCTCTAATTTTCTTTTTCTCAGTGTCGATATTAACTTTAACGTTTTTCCCTTCACCAATTTGTCTTCTTAGCGCAGAAGAAATGCCTTGCTCTAGTGATTCAATAACAAAAGTTATGTTGATGTTATACTCACTTTCAAATGCTTCTAATGCTGCAAAAAAATCTTTACTTACCATTTTTCTCCCTCTTTTAGTTAAAAGGCAACGGGTGCCCGCTGCCTTCATGTTTACTTATTTAGCTTTTATAATTATATCACTATATGAAATATTTATCAACTGTTTTAAGCCATGATGACATATAGCAGAATTGAAATGAAATGACAGATTGTTCCACCAAGAACAAACAAGTGCCAAATTGAGTGAATATATCTTTTCTTATGCCCCAGTGCATAGAACACTGCACCCATTGTGTATGAAATTCCTCCCGCAAGAAGAAGCCATAACCCACCCGAAGCAAGATGCTCAAGCAATGGTCCAATCGCCACAACAGCAATCCAACCAATCACAAGATAACTAACAAATGTTGCAGTGGTCAAAAATTTATTCTTCATGCCTAGTGCTTTTGAAATGATTCCAAGAATTCCAACTCCCCACACAATTCCAAACACCAACCATCCTTGCCACATTCCATATAGCGTGATTAGACAATACGGCGTGTATGTTCCCATAATCAAAAGATATACACAAATATGGTCAAAAATTCTAAAAACCCTCTTTGCTTTTCCTGGTTTAAGTCCGTGATATAGGCTGCTCATTGTATACATAACAACCATGCTGATTCCAAATATGATTACTGCAACAATTCCAATCGGTTCAAGTTCGTATATAATTGCAAATATTAAACCTAATGCCAGTCCAATAATTCCAAGCCCGCCACCAACAATATGAGTTACATAATTAAATATTTCCTCACCTCTTGTGTATTTTGGGTTTTTTTTATGTTGAGGAGTAGGCTTAACCTTCATCGTCTCCAAATCAATATCAAATTCTTCCGCGTTTTTTAAATCCATTTAAAAAGTATAACACACAACTTTTATAATCGTGTTGATTATTTTTTATATTGTGTTATAATTTTATGTTATTATAAATTAAGGACGAAAAATACATGGACACGGGCTTGCATATTGCACTTTATATATCACTTCTGGCGATGATATTGCTATCATTCTGTTTTTCGTTTTCTGAAACTTCTTTTTCAACAATTACCAAAGCAAGACTTAAAACAATGGCAGAGAAAAGCAAGAAAGCAAGAAGAACTCTTCGAATTTATGAAAACTTCGATAGATTCCTTTCAACAGTTCTAATCGGCGACACAATCACAACCTTGACTGCCTCATCTCTATGTACAATCATCTTTATAAATTATTGGGAAGAAAACCTTGCAGCAACAGTTTCAACAATTGTGATGACTGTTGTTCTTCTGATTTTTTGTGCAGTAACACCAAAAACAATTGCAAAAACAAACTCAGAAAAGAAAGCAGTCTTAATGACTCCTTTCATTGAGTTCTTCACTGTGATGTTCTACCCTATCAACCTATTCTTTAAAGCTTGGAAAAAACTTCTAGACTTTTTGTTTAAAGCAGAAAAAGAAGACACCATGACTGAAGACGAACTAATTACAATAATCGAAGACGCAAAAGATTCAGGACTGATTGACGAAGACGAAAGAGAAGTTATTTCAAACGTTATTGAGTTCTATGGGCAAAAAACATCAGACATTCTCATTCCAAGAATGGAAATGATTGCAATAGAAAAACATGCAAATGCAAAAGATGTCACAAAACTTTTCATGGAACATGGCTATTCGAGACTTCCAGTTTATGAAGGAAACATCGACAACGTTATTGGAACAATTCACATAAGAGATTTCTTCAGACTCACCCAAACAAAGAATGGAAAAATTGAAAGCATCATCACCCCTATTGTTCTAACTTCAGAAGAAACAAGCATAAGCGATTTGTTTAAACATCTTCAAAAGAAACAAAGCCACATTGCAGTTGTTGTTGACGAATATGGCGGAACAAAAGGCCTTGTGACGATGGAAAACATCATCGAAGAACTTCTTGGCGATATCTACGACGAAAGCGACGAAATGGACGAAGACGAAGACATCACTCCACTTGAAGACGGCAGATTTAGAGTTTTGTGCGATATGTGCATATATGAAATGTTCGACTTTTTTGAAGTTGATTTGACAGACGAAGAAGAAGATGCGCTTCCGCAAACAGTGAATGGTTGGATTACACAAGAGCTTAAGGACCTTCCAAAAAAAGGAAACAAATTCACATACAAAAATCTTGATGTTAAAGTGACCAAAACAGACGAGAAAAAAGCGATTGAGTGTGTCATCAAAAAGAACCCGAAAATTGAAATTGAAGAGGACTAAGTCCTCTTTTTTTTGTGCCATTGACATTGAAGAAGCTGCATGATATTCTTGTTTAATGAAATTTATTATTGGAGAATTAGGCTTAGAAGTCACAAGACGTTGCAATCAAGTTTGCAAAGACTTTTGCATGCGTGGACCTATGCAAAACATAAACCTATCTCCTGCCGTTGTCGACCATATTTTGAATGATGAAAACATTGAGGAAATCTATAGCATTTTGTTCAGTGGTGGCGAACCAACTCTAAACGAAGATTTGATTGTATATATCGTAGATAAAATTATTAAAGAGAACCTTAATGTAAAAAACCTAGCTCTATCTTCAAACGGACTAAAGTTCAGCCAAAGAATTGTTGACGCTTTTGAAAGATTTGTTAAACATAAAGATGGCAACACTGCAATCATTGGTTTTTCTAACGACCAGTTCCACAAACCTATACCAGAAAACGTGAAAGAGCAATATCTCAAATCTCCAAAGAACATTATTCATGTTGAACAACTCTTAAATAAACGACACACCTATCGTGCCAAAAAATCTGGATTTGCAGCCGAAGGTGTTTTCTTTGATTATAAAGAGCAAAGACCATATGAAATTTCAACAAAAGGCAAAACAATATATATAACAGACCTATATGTTTCAGCAACCGGAAACTATACATTTGGGTGCGATGGCTCATATAAAGAAATGGATGAGCAAAACTTTGGCAAAGTTATTGGAACTTCCATTCCGATGTTCTATCTAAAGCACATAAAAAAAGAGATTGCTAAGCATGCAACCCCTCATATAACAAAACTAGATAAACCTCTTCATAGCGATAAGCGCGTGAGCAGTGGCGAGAGCGTCGTCTAGTGCCCTGTGAGCGTTTTTATTCTTTAGACCTAGTTCTTTTAAAACCCTATCTAACTTATAGCTCTTAAGGCTTGGAAAGGCTCGTGGTGCAATTTTGAGTGTATCTAGATATTTCTGACTAGAAACACAGTCAATCAATTCTTCATAGTCAATGCCAAGTTCCTTAGACTGCTGCGACAAGAAGTTTAAATCAAACGAAATAATGTTATGTCCAGCAAGAACCGCACCCCTAGAGAACAAAAGAAAATCTAAAACAACATCCTTAAAATATGGCGCATCTTTCACAGCCTCGTTTGTGATTCCGTGAATCTTTCTTGTGTCTTCCATAATTTCATATTTTGAAGGTCTAATAAGAGACGAAAACGTTTCAACAATTTTCCCTTCAACAATTTTAACCGCCCCTATTTCAATAACTTCGGCAGTTGCAGAACTTAGCCCAGTTGTTTCAAAGTCCAAAACAACAACAGTGTTGGCTTTAAGGAAGCAAGCCTTTTCCAAAAGTTCGTCTGTCTCAGTCTTTTCTTCAAGTGATAGTTTGATTTGGCTTTCAGACACAACTCTTTGCGGAAAGATTGTTATATATTCTTCTCTCAGCCCAACCTTTTTTGGAATATGTTTAAAGTCTTCAATCAAACTTAATTCCCTAACCACAATATTGATTTTGTCTCTAAATTCTTCAACTTTTCCAAAAATCAAAACATTTGCGTTGTCACTTAGTTTTTCCAATTTCTTTATTGTTTGTTTTGTTGCAAAAACAGTTACTGGAATTTCTCCAGTTGTGTCGTTTAGTGTGAAGTTGAACAAATATCTATTTTCAACAACATCTTTTTTATTTTTCTTTTTAAACACGCGTTTTGTGAAGTTTGAAATCTTTCCTGCAACAATGCAGTTTTGTGTATTCTTATTTACTGCCTTAATTGGCACTGCAGAGTGTGCATCAAGTTTTCCAACGTATTGTATAACACCCTTAACTAAAACATGACCATCATCAAAATGATTGCCAAGTTTTTTAACTGCGGCTGTCTTGATTTCTTTAATCGCTTCAAAATTTGGTTTAGAAGAAGTTTTGATTAGAACAATTTCAAAGTCAACAAGATAGTTAAACTCCAAAACTTCTTTTGTGTCTTTTAGAAAATCATTGCCTTCAATCAAATCAATTCCTTCTGGCATCACATAGAAAACAAGTTGCGGGAAATATTCTAGCCCCTCAACCTCAACCTTTTCAATCAAACCTTCAAGCACCATATATTTCTGAGCAATAAATTTATTTATAATCGAAACAATTGTTTCTTTGTCTGGTTTAGATTCCTTAAACTGAACTTCAATATCTGCAATTTCCATTTCTCTTCCGGCTATATATTCTTGAACAGCTTTTTTAATTTCAAATGCCACATCGCTGGTTGGAATTGTGTTCACCAAAAAATTGAAAACTGCTTTTGCCGTTTTCTCATAATAATCTATATATCTAAGTCTTATACCAAGAGTTGTGTTTATGCTTTTCTTGATGTGTTCTTCCAACATGTGCATATATAATTTTACCACGAGAATCTACATAAGCAACTTAGAAAATTCCAAGATAATAATAAACGCCAACAACGCCAAAAACCCAATGCCATGAACCATTGCTTCAATCTCTCTCTTGATTGGCTTTCGTCTAATCCATTCAATTATGATAAACACCATTCTTCCACCATCTAAAGCAGGGATTGGAAGCAAATTGAAGATTGCAAGGTTCATAGAAATCAAAGGCAAAAACACAAGAAGAATTCCTGGGTCTGCTCTTGTGAAATCTGCAATTGTTCCAATGCTTGTGATTGGTCCACTCAGTTCTTCAAGACCTTCTCCAGTAAATAACTCTGCAAATGAGCCAACAAGGGCTACAAACATTCCAACCCCAACTTCAGGCGCTCGAACAAGCGCTTCTCCAAAACTATGCCTATATGCACCAGAACTCATGCCTAGTTGCAAAACTTCTAAAATTTTGCCTTCTTCTTTTGCATAGTCTGTGTTGGCTACGTTTCTGATTGGACCTTTATAAACAACAATTGGAACATCAATTTCATTCCCGCCACGCCTCACTCTAAAGATTAAAGTGTCGCCTTCCTTAGCACCTTGAGCAGCACTTACAATTGTGTTTCCATGGAGCACGCCTAGTCTCTTTCCATCAACCCTCAAAATCACATCACCAGCCTGAAGCCTGCTCACCCACTCGCCAGCATCGTTTTCATACCAGTTTGGGTTAGAAACCAACTGGCTATCTGCAGTAGGTGTGTGCGGAGAAATTGTTCTAACTTGAGGTAAATCATAACCAATTGAAACAAGCAAAATCACACAAAAAATAATCCCAAAAATAAAGTTAAAAATCGCACCGCCCGCAATAACAATAAGTCTCTTCCATGGCTTTTGTTCTGAAAAGTCGTCTTCTTTTCTGATTGGCGTTGCTTCTGGAGGATAATACTTAGTGCCATCTTCCAAAACTTCAGCTTCAACTTTTTTCTTTACTGGAATTTCCATTTTGTTTCCAAAACTGTCTTCAATAACTTCAACTTCTTCAACTTCAAATTCGCTCTCTTGAAACGCACAATAGCCACCAAGTGGAAAAATTCTGATTGAAAACTTTTCCCCAGTCTTCTTGTTGGTGTATGAAAAAATTGCTGGACCAAAACCAATTGCAAATTCTTTGATTTTAAATTTAAAAAGCTTGCCAAACAAATAGTGACCAAGCTCGTGAATGGTTATAAGAAACAACAAAACTAATACAGCAATAACGATATATAGCATATATCATAGTATAGCAAAGAGTTTAGAATTTTAAAACCTTAAAGAAGTATAATCATAAAACTAATAGCAAAAACAACACAGCCAACAACAAGTCCATCAATTCTGTCCATCATTCCACCATGCCCTGGCATAAGAGCACCCATGTCTTTAATACCCATCTTACGCTTCATAAAGCTTTCAAGAATATCTCCAAGTTGAGCAAAAATGCTTGCAATGGCTGCAATAATCAAAACATGCCACCATAGAATTCCCATGTCTTGAATGTGCTTTCCAAAATATGGAATCGCCCACAAAACCCAATATGCAGCAATGCCAAACCCAGTTCCAAGAACAAAGCCACAAACTGCACCTGAAACAGATTTGTTTGGACTAATTTTTGGGCACAGTTTTGGTCCGCTAATAAGACGTCCAAGAACCATTGCAAATGTGTCTGTTGCCATAACTGTGATGAATGCAAGTGCAAGAAGAACAAAGCCAAGGTCCGAGTTGATGTTTGTTCCAAAGCCTGGAATGTGGTTTAGGATATACATAAACGTTATAAGAAGAGTTGGATAAACAATTGCAAGCATCATTTTCTTGATACTCATCCAAATCTCAATATCTCTGCGTTTAATAATAATGCAACCAATAACGCACACATAAGCAACAATCATTGTGATTGCAGCCATAACAATCGTTAGGAAGATTGGCCATATTCCCCATTCTAAAATTCTTAGAATCTGGAACAAAAACATATTCACACCCGTAAAAGCAAGAGCAAAACCAAGCCTGATTCTTGGGTTATGTTTTCTGTCTTCTCCAAGGGCTCTAGCCACTTCAAATGCACACATAAATGAAAGTATAAGCACAAAGATGTCGAAGCTATAAACCCACAATTGTCTTAGAGCAAATGCTGCAATAAGTGCAGCTGCTATAAATATTCCTGAAATAATTCTTTTTTTCCACATAATTTCAAGTATACCACAATAAGCCAAAATCTAACAATCATTTCACATTGCCAAATCGCCTCTCACGTGCTGAAAATTCAACCAAAATCTTTTCTAGAACTTTAGCATTCATATCTGGCCAATGCTTTGTTATAAAAATAAATTCGCTATAAGCCATCTGCCAAAGCATGAAATTTGAAACTCTTTTCTCTCCAGATGTGCGAACAACAATGTCTGGGTCTGGAATGTCTTTTGTATAAAGATTGTTTGAAATATCTTCTGAGGTTATTTGCGGATTGCTCTCAGGTGCAACCCCTACAAGCCACTTATTCACCGCTTGAACAATATCAAGTTTCCCCCCATAATTAAACCCTATGTTTAAAACAAGCCCTGTGCATTCCTTAGTTCTTTCGATGGCTTCCAAAATATCTGTCTTCAGTTCAACAGGCATTGTTTCAAGACAACCCATATGCATAAGTTTGATGTTGTCTTTCTTAACTTTTTTTGGCGTCAACTTTTTCAAATAACCCCGCATAAGCCGAATGATTTCATCAACCTCTTCTTTTGGTCTTTTCCAGTTCTCAGTGGAGAAAGCAAAAACAGACATATATTTTATGCCCAGTTTATTGCAATGAGCCGCCACTCGCTCCAAGGCGTTTATTCCAATCTTATGCCCATAAGTTCTTGGCATAAGTCGTTTCTTTGCCCAGCGTCCGTTTCCGTCCATAATAAACGCAATATGCGTTGGAATTTTCATGAATTATATATATTCAAATTAGACTCCTAAAAGACTTCAACAATCTCAAGTTCAACAGTGCTTGGACCAAGCAACGGTGGGCGTTTTAGACTTCTTTCAATCTCCACACCTTCTTCCCATTTTCTTTCTTTTGCCATAACTTGTTTCACATTGGCACTCATAAATTTTTGAAACTTATTCCACAATTCTTGATTTTGATTTTCAACTTCTTTTCTATATCTAGCAAAAAAATCATTTGTATATCTTAAAAAAACTTTTCTTCTGACATCATAAACCAAACAAGACCTATCTGTAAGTTCAGCAACCGCAACAAGGTCTAAAATTCCAAAGTCCGCATAACTGTTTCTTGTCAAGTCTGCTGCTTCTGGTGGGTCGTATTGTTTTTTTATTTCATGCCCGGTTTTTGTCCCGTTCAGTTTTATATCTCCCATCAAGATGGAATAGACCTTTGGGTGTTCTTCTTCCAAATAAACATTTGGCCAAAAAGAAAGAGCCATCTCAAAAACCGTGTCGCTTTTCTTTTTTCTAAACGGACACGTTGGTTTTTCATATTCAAACTTTGGCTTTTTAAATTTTAAAATATCATCATTCGACATAATATATTATACCGTCATAATTTCTTTTTCTTTGTCTGCTGTAAGGTTGTCTATATCTGCAATAAATCCATCAGTGATTCTCTGAACATCTGTGTCAATTCTCTTAAGTTCGTCTTCTGTCACAAGCTTATCTTTTTCCATTGCTTTGATTGCGTTTAGTGCATCTCTTCTTTCACCCCTAACGGCTACCTTTGCTTCTTCAGCATCACGCTTAAGTTCCTTCACAATCTCTCTTCTCTTTTCTTCTGTAAGTGCTGGGAAGTTAAGTCTAATAACTTTTCCATCATCGTTTGGAGTTATTCCCAAATCACTTGCCAAAATAGCTTTAACAATTTCTTTAACAAGTGTTGCGTCCCATGGAGCAATCACGATTTGTCTTGCTTCTGGAACTGAAATGTTTGCAACTTGATTAAGAGCAGACGGGTTGCCATAATAGTCAACCGTGATTTTGTTTAGAATGTTTGGGTTTGCTCTTCCTGCCTTAATTTGTGAAATCTCTTTTTTAAAGAACTCCACACGTTTTGCTCCTTCTGATTTGAAATTATTAATTTTTTCTGAAACTTGGGGCTGATACATATTTTTATTTCTCCTAATTTATTTTATATACTAGTATAACACAAACCGTCAAAAACAAAAAAACGCTTTCGCGTTTTTTTATTTATTTGCCTGTCATTTTTGCAACTTCTTCTGCAAAGTTTTCTTCTTTTTTTGCAATTCCTTCGCCTACTTCAAATCTTGCAAATCTTCTGATTGTAATTTTTTCTCCAATCGTTGCTGTTGCTTCTTGAACTAGTTGCATGATTGTTTTGCTGTCGTCTTTTACATAAAGCATGTTTTCAAGACAGTTTTCTTCATAGAACTTTGCAATCTTTCCTTCTGCAATTTTTTCAAGAACTGCAGCTGGCTTGTTTCCAATTTGTGCCATAAGAATTTCTTTCTCTTTTGCCACAATTTCTGCTGGAACTTCGCTAGACCTAACATATGTTGGGTTTGTTGCAGCAATGTGCATTGCAATGCCTTTTCCAAGTTCTTGGAACTTTTCGTTTTTAGCCGCAAAGTCTGTTTCGCAGTTAACTTCAACAATAACCGCAATCTTGCCGCCAAGGTGAACATAGTTAAACACTGTTCCTGCTGCAGCAATTCTTGTTGCTTTCTTTTCTGCTTTAACTGCAGAATTTTTTCTTAGCCACTCAACTGCTTTTTCTTGGTTTCCATTTGACTCTTCAAGAGCCTTTTTGCACTCTAGAAGCCCCGCGTCTGTTGCTTTTCTTAGTTCTGAAATTTCTTTCGCTGTTGCTGTATACGCCATATTTCTTTTCTCCTATATATAAATTATTTTTTTGCTTTTGGTTTTTCTTTAAAATCTTCTTCTGTCATTTTTGGCATAACTGCTTCTTCTGTTTCTTCTTTAACAAAAGCTTTGCCTTCTTGAGCTTCAATGATTGCGTTTGCGATAACTGACGCAACAAGTTTAACACTTGAAATCGCGTCATCGTTTGCTGGAATAACGTGCTTAATGCCGTCTGGGTTGCAGTTTGTGTCGCAGATTGCAACAACTGGAATGTTTAGTTTGTTTGCTTCAAGAACCGCAATTCGCTCTGCATTTGGGTCAACAACAAACAATGCTCCAGGAAGTTGGTGCATATCTCTAATTCCACCAAGAACTTCTTTAAGCTTTTCTGCTTCTTTTAAAAGTTTGCCTGCTTCTTTTTTTGTCAAAAGATTAAGTTCGCCTGTTTTTTGTTGTTGCTCGATTTTATTAAGTCTTTCGATGCTGTTTCTGATTGTTTTAAAGTTTGTAAGCGTGCCGCCAAGCCATCTAGAGTTGATGTAGAAAACGCCTGCTCTTTCTGCTTCTTCTTCCACAACCTTCGCTGCTTGTTTTTTTGTTCCAACGAACAAAATTGATTTGCCTTCCGCTGCAACTTCCCTAATAAAGTTGTATGCTTCAGCAATAAGTTTTTCTGTTTTTTCTAGATTCAAAATATGAATCCCGTTTCTTGCTTGAAAGATATATGGCTTCATTTTTGGGTTCCAAGATTTTGTTTGGTGACCGAAGTGAACGCCCGCTTCAAGCAATTGTTTAAGTGATACTACTGACATATTGTCCTCCTTGTTTAGTGCTTCCCTAGAACCCTAACTCTGAACGCAATCCTACTTAGGAATAGGACAACAAAGGTGCAGAAATGTTCTAAGTGCTATTATTGCTACTAAGATTTTAGCAATTTTATATTTTAACATTTAAACTCGTTTTTGACAAGGGAAAAATATATAAAAAAATGCTTAGTCAAACCAAGCATTTTAAGTCTTCAAATTTATAGTTATAATCTACTTTTCTGTTCCACGTATTGCGCCGACAATAAGCACAGCAACAAGAGCTAAACCAGAAAGCAAACCGGCAATTAGACCAACGTCTCTCATTGTTGTTGCAAGTGGCACAATGTTAAAGTTTCCACTAGTCAGTGTCACTCCTTGCAAAACTGCACCAGAAATCAGCAGAACCAAAGAGATTGCAACTGTAATCACCATTCCTGTGTTTTTCTTCATACTATTCTCCCTCCTATTCTTTAGGTTGTGCAGAAAGAGAAAAACTATGCAATAAAAAAGAACGCCATCATATAAAGCGTTCTTTAAAACTTAAACTAAACTATTTGTTTGCTTCGTTATATAGACGAAGATACTCTTTATAAACCTCATCTTCAATTTTGTCGTCTTCAACAATGTTGAAATCAACTTCACCAGATTGTTGGTTTTCAGAGATTTCAAAAATCAAAGCTTCATCATCTTCAAGTTCTGCCATCTTCTCAACAGGTCTAAGCATAATGAAATATCTCTCTTTCTTCTCAAGTGGAATGAAAGCGATTTGTTCAAATGCAATCTTTTCGCCTGTGTGCGCATTGGTCAAAACAATTGGGTCGTTATTATTTGGGTCTAGAATTTGGTCTAGAATTGATACTTCTTGTTGTGCCATAAAGTTCTCCTTTAATTGTTGGTTATTACCATCTATCATAGTTTACCCTAAAAAGTTTTTTTTACAAAACAAAAACCTAATTTCTGCCGATTTTATCTAAATAACCTTGCAGAATAATTTTTGCACTAATCACGTCAATTTCGTCTTTTTCGGTTTTTATATTCTCTGCTTCAACAGATGTCAACCTTTCATCTTCAAAATGAAACTCAATTTCCAAACCTTGCTCTTCACATTCTTCCATAAACTTCCCAGCGAATTCTTTCACCTTTGCAGTCTGTGGAGATTCCGTTCCATCAAGCATGAGAGGCAAACCAAAAACAACTTCCGAAACTGTATGAGTTTTGCAAATCACGCACAGCATGTTGATTATGCTTCCCGCTTTTGAAAAACTTTTAAAGTCAAAAGCAATTGCATCCTCTTTGCTTGTTGGTTTAAAGACGCCATTGTCGATTAGGCCAAAATCCCAAGCGAATTTTTTAAGTCCATCGCTCATAGCAAGACCTATTCTTTTTGTTCCGTGGTCAATTCCTAAAACTTTCATAGGGTTTAATTTTACCATATAACTCATATACTCTAAAATGAAAACCATCGTTTTATTGGGTGGCGGCACAGCCGGCCATGTTATGCCAAATATTGCACTTCTTCCGGATTTGCTAAAAGATTTTGGCAAGATTTATTATATCGGAACAAAAAACAGCATTGAAGAAAAACTGATTACTGATTATATAAAGGGGCACGACGTTTCTTCAAAACTAGAATTTAAAACCGTAACAAGTCAAAAACTTATTCGAAACCTCTCACCAAAAAACTTAACCATTCCCTATTCTCTCATTAAAGGTTTTTTCGAAGCCAGAAAACTTCTAAAAGTTATTAAACCCAACATCATCTTTTCAAAAGGTGGCTATGCAGCCGTTCCAACAATTCTCGCCTGCTGTAGGGGTCGCACATCCTTGCGACCCGCAATCATTATTCACGAAAGTGACTACACAATGGGTCTAGCAAACAAAATCTGTAAACACAAAGCAACACATGTTCTCACATCTTTCAAAGAAACTGCGAAGTGTAAAAAATCGACTCACGTCGGCACAGCAATTCGGCAAGAACTGTTTTATGGAAAGAAAACAACCAGCAATAAAAAAACAATTCTTATTGTCGGCGGAAGCCTTGGAGCCAAACGCATCAACGAAACTGTCTTTGAACTTGTTAAATCAAATAAACTCGAAAAATATAACATCATACATATCACTGGAAAGAATAAAAATAATTCGAAAATCAAAGCAGCAAACTATACCCAAATCGAATTCGGTTCAAACCCAGCAAATATATATAACGCCGCAGACTTTGTCATCACTCGTGCAGGCAGCAATGCAATATTTGAATTTCTCGCTCTAAAGAAACCAATGCTCCTCATTCCACTTTCAAAAAAAGAATCTAGAGGCGACCAAATTCTGAATGCAACTGCTCTACAAAAAGAAGGCGTGTGTTTGGTTATGCAAGACGAAGAACTCTCGCTCGACATTCTTTTTGAAAATATCAAAAGTCTAGAAAACCACCAAGAAAGACTAATCAAAAATATAAACAAATCAAGTCTGTCAAAAACCGCAAACGCAGAAATTCTTAAACTGATTAAACAAGAATGCCTCTGATATACGACGGGCAACACACAGATGCAAAAAACGCAAGACAGAAAAGTGAAACAACAAGAACCAAAACCGTCTGCCAAAACTGTTTATGACTGCAACAACCAAAACCTCGCTTTTCGATTTGACATCCAAACTCCCGAAGCATGCAGAACGCAACCAAACAATATATGCTTAACAGAATTGAAAAAGCAAAAACAAACAGCAGTGGAACCAACCCACCAACGAAACCGAACAGAATAAACATGCCAACAAAAATCTTTCCAAGAGCATAGCCAATATATAGAAATAATAAATATGAAACCCATCTAAAATAGTTATTTAAACTTAAACAAAAGAACAAACCACAGAGCAAAAGCAGTTTAAAAAAGACTGATGAAAACAGTTGCCAAAACCCAACCTTATGCCTAAATTGCCCAAAAAAAGCCCCCACAACAGCGTCAGCACCAAAATGAGCATGATAGCCGGCGATTACAATAACACCAAGCACGATGCCTAAAATAAGCGAAATTAAGCCCACATAAAACGCCAGTTTACGCCTCTGAACAAACTCACCACAATGAGTTCTAACATTCCTAAAAAAAATAAAAAGTCTTGGATGCATAGTCTATTCTATTCAAAATTTCTAGTCAGTTATTCATTTTCCTCAAACATAAAATCGGCATAAACTCCATAACCCCTAGTTGGGTCGTTTAGAAACAAATGCGTCACGGCACCAATAAGTTTGCCATCTTGAAGAATCGGACTTCCACTCATTCCCTGAACAATGCCCCCAGTTTTTGAAAGCAACTCTTTATCCGTAATTTTAATAACCATTCCACGAGTTGCCGTGTTTTTTTGTTTACTAGCCTTAACAATCTTAATGTCATACAATCTTGGCGGTTCATTGTTCACCTGTGCCAAAATTTTTGCATTTCCTGGTTTAACAGAAAACCGCCCACACTTCAAAACCGAAACCTCATCTTTAAGTCTCTTCTTAACCCACTCATCATTCACCTTGCCATATACACCTAGCTCGCTGTTTTTTTCAATATCTCCAATGCTCGAAGCCGTCAGCATATTCGGCAACGCCTTAAGTTCACCAGCATACCCAGCCCTAGATTTTTCAATACTAACAACCGAAGCATTCGCCACCGTTCCCTTAACAACTTTCACAGCATCTTTTTTGTTTTCGTCTAATAGCGCATGACCCAGGGCACCAAATTTATTGTCTTCTTTTTTTACATATGTAAGCGTCCCAACACCCAACACTTCACCGCTATAAATTTTTGTGTCTCTAAAAAATCCTTCTTCCTCTTTTGTAAAACATTTAAAACTAACTGCCTCACCAATGGCATAAACCTCCACAGAGTCCTCAACCTTCACTGTCTTTGTTTTAAGTTTAAACAAACCAAACACACTAAGTTCAATGTCCATATTGTTGGAAAGCCCTGCTTCTTGAGTGAGTTTTGCCTTGATGTGTTTTCCAAAATAGCCTTTCTCTATCAAACTTTCTGCCTCTGTCTTTGATATAGCCGAAACTGAATCAATGGCTTTAATTGCATCAATGTTCGTATCCAAAACAAGCACAGCAAAAAGCCCACTCGCAAACACAACTCCAATAAACAAAAAAACAAGCCCTAAAAATATTATCTTGCTTGTTCTTTTTTTTGTCATATATGTATGTTTAGTCTTTAGTTTCGTTTGTATGCATCTGTGTATGCTGCACCTTTGTTCATAAGCACAACCAACTCAACTCCACCAACGCGAAGAATCTCTTTGCTTTCTTGAGCAGAGCTTCCATGATATTCATATCTTGCCACAACTTTTGCAATTCCAGAGTTTGAAATCATCATTGCGCAGTTTCTGCATGGAACCATGTTGCAATATAGAGTTGCACCTTTAATTGCAATTCCATTCTTTGCTGCTTGGCAAATTGCGTTTGCTTCGGCGTGAGCTGTTCTCATGCAATGCTCCGAACTTGTTCCATCTTCATTCACAACGCGTTTTAGCAAGTGCCCAACTTCATCACAATGTGGCATTTTTGCTGGAGAGCCAACATAGCCTGTGCTTAGAATTGTTTTATCTTTTGCAATAACAGAACCGCTCCTTCCTCTGTCGCATGTTGCACGCTTTGCAACTGCATCCATAATATCCAAAAAGTATTGGTCCCATTTATCTATTGCAGGGTTTATTTCTGGAGCCGCTGTTGTTTCAGCAGTTGTCTTATATGGGTTTGCTGGCGGCACATATGCCGGTGCAGCAGGTTGAGGTGCAGGCTCTACTTGAGGCTGCTGTTGCTGAGATTGAGGTCCATAAGAATATCTATCTGTGTTTGCTGTCTCTGGAGCTTTTGGAGCCGGTGCTCTGTCGTCATTAAAAAATGCCAAAATGTCATCTTGTTTCATACCTTGTTCTTCAGGTTTTGGCATTGGTTGTTGTTCTGCTGGATTTACAACCGGTTGTTGTGGTTCTTCCTTTTTGAAAAATTCTCCGCTTCTTTTAAACATATCTTTTATCCTTTTAATTTAAACAGATTTGCTCTGTCTTTAAGTTCTTTAGCTAGACTGGTTCCATATAGCGAACCTTCAACAGCACCCGCAAGACGTTTGATTTCCAAAAGCACTTCTTCTTCGGTTTTCAACTCCGTGATTTTCGAAACCGTCTTTTGATTTTCTTCATATTTTGAAATAATGAAGTTGTGGTCTGCCATCGAAACAATTTGCGCAAGGTGACTAATCACAATAACTTGTTCACCTCTTGAAATGTTTGCCAGCTTCTCGCTTAACACCTGACCCATTTTACCACTTATGCCCGCATCAACCTCATCAAAAATCATAGTTTGTCCACTTGAATTTGATTTAAGAATTGTTTTGATTGTGAGCGAAAGCCTACTCATCTCACCACCAGAAACAACTTTTGAAAGTGGTTTAAGCGGATGCCCAACGTTTGCTGTAAACATAAACTCCACATCATCAATTCCATTCTTCGAAATTGCACTTTCTTTTAGAACTGGTTCAACCTTACACTCAAACGCGGCTTTCTCCATGCCAAGTGTTTGAAGTTCCATTTTGATTTGTGCTTCAAACTCTTTTGCTTTTTTCTTTCTAAGAATTGAAAGCCTTGTTGCAGAAGCCAAATACAAAGAATGCGCATGGCTTTTTTCTTCTGTAAGTTTTTTCAAAAGCTCTTCGCTGTTCTCTAGTTTTTCAAGTTTGTCTTTGCTGTTTTGTAAAAATGCAAAAACATCATCAAGCGTGTTTCCATATTTTCTTTTGATTGTTTTATATATATTCAGTCTTTCTTCAATCTTGTCTAACTCTTTTTCCGAAAATTCTGGAACATCAATTCCAGAAATTTCACTTGCTATATCTGAAGAATCAATCTTTAGAGTTTGAAGTCTTTCCAGAATGTTTGCATATTCTTCGCCATAATTCTTGATTAGAGAAAACTGAGAGATTGCATCTTCAATAGCTTTAACAACTCCGTTTGTTGAATAGTCCTCCGCTCCGTCAAATGCTCTCTTTGCTTCAGCCACCGCAGTTGAAACCTTTCCACTCGAAAGCATGATTGTTTTCTTTTCAGCAAGCTTTTCCTCTTCGCCAGTTTTTAAATTTGCTTCTTCAATTTCGGTAATCTGGAATTTCAAAAAGTCTATAGTTCTTGCTCTATCTTCTTCATTTCCGCCAAGTGATTTAATTTGTCTGTTGGCTTCAGAAATTTTTGAAATCTGGACAGCCATTGCAGATTTTATGTCTTCAACTTCCTTACCGCAAAATGCATCTAGAATTTCAAGTTGCTTTTTTACATCAATAAGTTTTTGCTGCTCATGTTGCCCGTGAATATCAACCAAAAGACTTCCAATTGTTTTAATCATTCCTGCCGTCACAGATTTGCCATTGATTCTGTTTTCAACTTTTCCTGAGATATCAACCGACCTAAAGAGAATCAACTCAATATCATTTCCGTCTTCAATCTCAATTCCAGCGGCTTCTAGTTCCTCCAAAAGTTCTGCCGATTTTTTAATAACAAAAAAAGCTCTCACTTCGCACTTGTCGCTTCCAGACTTAATGCTGTTTGTGTCAGCTTTTGCTCCAGCAACAAATTTCAAAGAACCAATAATAATGCTTTTCCCCGCACCCGTTTCTCCACTAAGCACAGAAAGTCCACTTGAAAACACAAGTCTCTGCTGACTGATTAGTGCAAAATTCTTAATTTCAAGTTCTTTTAACATTATTCTAAGTATATCACGAAAATCTCGTATAAGTATTCATGAATATATATTCAGGTCGAGTGTCATAATTATAAATAAATATAAATTTTTATTAAAATTCGCATGCATGAATATGCATAAAACACTTGCATAAATATAAATTTTTGTGTATAATTAGTGCATAAGATATGAATAGATATGCATGCATACATATTCACACAACATATTGTGGCAAGTCTTAAGGAGATATACAAAAGACAGTGGCAAGAACACTTCGACAATCTAAAATCATAGAATTGATTTCTAAACAAGAAATTGAAACTCAAGATGAGTTGGCTTTTGAACTGCGTAAGTTAGGATTTGAAATAACTCAAGCAACAATCAGCCGAGACATTAAAGAACTTGGGCTAATCAAGGTTATTTCTGCCGAAACAAAGAAATCTAAATATGCTTTCCTAGAAAACAACGAAACCAGCCTTATTTCAAAATATATAACAATAATCAGAGAAGCAATCATAAGCATAAAACCAACATCAAACCTTGTTGTAATCAAAACAATAAAAGGTGCTGGAACAATTGTTGCAGCAACCATTGAAAAACTAAATCTAGACAAAGTCCTCACCACCCTATCAAGCGAAGATTCAACGGTGATTGTGTGTGAAGACCAAAACACAACCCGCGAGATTGTAGCCAAAATAAATGATATACTATATGAATAAAGTGTAGGGGTCGATGCGTCATCGACCCTTTTTTATTTTCTTTAAATAGTATCCGACTTTCCCAAGGCGCAAAAGAATCTGATTTGCGTTTTTAATTGAATAACTATTTGCCCAAGACTTAACAAAAACAGTAACAGCCGCAACGACACTGCTTAAAACCG
>WQZR01000010.1 GCA_009780625.1 Bacillota bacterium
GTTCTCAAATAACGAACCATAACCAAAGTTTTTAGAAACATTGCTTACGCCTAAAACTTGCATGTCTAAAGTATAGCAAAATTTGTGCTAAAATGGCTTTATGAGAATTGTTTCACTAAACATAAACGGAATACGTGCAGCAGCGACAAGAGGTGTTGTTGACTTTTTAAAAACCGCAGGCGACATCATTTGCCTGCAAGAAACCAAAGCCAAAGCCGAAGTTGTTGCAGAAGTGCTTCAACCGATTATTATTCAAGAGAAAGAACAAATTGGTATGTTTGCAGAAAAAAATGTAGGGGCTGCATCACCATGCAGCCCGCGTGGGTCGCATAGTGATGCGACCCCTGCATTTCATCTCTATCAAAACATCGCAACCTCTCGTGCTGGCTATTCCGGTGTTGCAGTGCTTACAAAAGAAAAACCAATCTCTGTTTCGCTGGTTCTTCCACACCAAACTTTGCTTCAAAACGAAGGCAGAATTTTGGTTTTGGAATATGAAAAATTTATTCTAGTCAACGCATATGTCCCGCATGGTGGAAGCAGACAAGAAGTTAAAGACAAATTTTTTGAAGAGTTTATTGCTGGCATTTCTGAACTAGAGAAGAAAAAGCCAATAATTTTAGCTGGCGACATCAATGTTGCACACACAGAACTTGATTGCAGTCACCCAAAAGTTATGTCTAAACTTACAGGCTTCTTTCCACATGAAAGGGAATATTTCGGCAGACTTCTGGAAACTTGTAACCTTGTGGATACATTTAGACACTTAAACCCAGAAAGCAAAAAGCACACATGGAGTTCATACAGAACAAAAGAACTTAACTATCAAGGCGGCTATAACGCCTTTCTATATAGAATAGACTATATTCTTATTAGTGAAGTTTTAAAAGAAAAACTTAAAGAGTCAGACAGCATCCACAAACCATACTATAGCGACCACTACGCACTTTATATAGATTTAGAATAAAAATTTTAATCTTTCAAAAACTACTCGATAGGAGAGTAGTATGAAAAAATATTTAGGGCTAAGCCTAATTCTTATAATCTGCGTTGCATTTTTTGCAACAGCAGGTTTTAATATAATGCAAACAAATGCAATCACGGAATATGATTTAGATTTGCAAAGAATAATTAGCAATTCAATAAAACCAAGGCTAGACGATGTCAGGCTTTCTGAATTCGAAAACTCAACAGGCATAAGTGCCGCTGGACACTATGTGGTTGGAGACAAAATATATGCGGTGAGAACTGGTTTGGCAATGACTACGATAGTTGAATTCGACACAATAGACAACACAACATTCAACTCATATGTCGCACCCGTAACTTTTTCTGCAAGCAGTGGAACGGTTGTAGGCAATAAAATTATCTATTCGAGGTCGTCTGGAAACCACCCAGACCTTGTTGAATTTGACACAGTCACAAAACAGTTTAGAGAGATGCGAGCTCCAGTGAGTGTTATGTTTACAAGCAATGCTCAACCGATTGATGACAAACTTTATTTCATAACCAGCACAAGCAGCAACATTGTTGTTGAAATCGACACAACAAACAGAACATTTAGACAATTTACAGCACCTGAAAATTTAAGTTCAACTGGAACTCTAAGTGCTGGCGGGAAGGTCTATTTTGGCTATACCAACAATTCAGTGGCAGAAAGATTTATGGAATTCGACCCAGCAACAGGTGCTTTTACAAATATAAACGCACCAGCCGCAATATATTTTGGAAACAACGCAACAGCTTTTGAAAATCAAATTTATTTTATCAGCGGTGTTTCTGGAAGTGCAAGAACATTATATGTGTTTAACACAACCAACAGACAGTTTAGCACAGTAACTTTTCCAAAAAGCATTCAACTTGCAAGAGCAAATATTGTTGGAAGAAAAATCTATTTCACCGGAACAAACACAAACAGCGTGATTGATTTTGGAAACACAGTTATGGAGTTAGATGTAGACACAAACCATATAGTTTCAACAGAAACTCCAATAAACTTCGACCAATATGGAAACTGGCCGAGATTTAAATTTCAACTTGGCAACAAAATTTATTATTATGCGAGAGTTAACCCAAGTTCAACAATGGGTGCCACTTTTATTGAATTCAACGCTGACACAAAAAATGTGTGGTTTGTCACACTTCCAGACCATGCAAATGGAACCAACAGAATTGTGGGAAACACAAAAGCATACTTCTTTACAGGAACATCTGCAACAGCTGTTAAAAACTTTGTGGCTTTTGATTCACTAGTGGAAATTGATGCTGGGGTTATTATGTCTGAACTTGCAAGAATATCTGATGAAACAAATCAAAAAATGGATGACTTGGAAGGTGTTTTTGGAAGCCTTCAAACAAGTTTAAGCGGAAAGGCCGACATAAGTGCTCTGACGCCGATAAATACAAACATAAGCAACTTGCAATCAAGTCTTGCAGGAAAAGCAGATACAACTGCTTTGACGCCAATAAATAATAATATAACAAGCATTCAATCTGTTCTTGGAAACAAGATTGAGGCAAGTGATTTAGCAACTGCCATAAATCCAATAAATACAGAAATCGAAAAAGTAAACACAAGAATTGATAACTTACCAAAGCCTGAGACTGTGGACCTTTCGCCTCTTGAGGCAGATATCTCTGCGGTGAACCTTCGAATAGACAACCTTCCAAAACCAGAAGTTGTTGATTTAACTGGGCTTGAAACAGACATTGCTGCGGTTAATCTTAGAATTGATAATCTTCCAAAACCAGAGACCGTTGACTTAGAACCAATCAACACAAGCATTTCTAATATAGAAACAACACTTGGAAATAAACTGGAAGCGTCGGACTTAACTGAAATCAAAACAGATATCGAAACACTAAACACAAGAATAGACGAACTTCCAGAACCAAAAGAAGTTGACTTGTCTGGCATCATTACAGATATCGAGAACCTTGATAACAAAATCAAAAACTTTCCAACACCAGAAGTTGTTGATTTAACTCCACTAAACAACAGCATTTCAAATATGCAAACAAGTTTAAACAACAAACTTGAGGCAAGCGATTTAAACGATATCAAGACAGATATCTGGACAATCAACAATAAAATAGATAACTTGCCTAAACCTGAGGCAATAGACCTCACGACAATCGAAACAGACATTGCGGGAATTCAAACAAGTCTTGAGCATAAGTTGGAACTTTCTGATTTAACAGAAATAAAAACCGATATAGAGACTTTGGGAACAACTCTAAACTCAGAAATTGAAACACTAAACACAAGAATTGATACACTTCCAAAACCAGAAACTGTGGACCTTTCAGGGCTCGAAGCCGACATTGCTGCGGTTAATCTTAGAATAGACACACTGCCAGAACCAGAAGTTGTTGATTTAACTCCAATCAACACAAGCATTTCAAGTCTTCAGTCTAGCATGGCGAGTAAAGCAGAGAACAGTGCGTTGACACCAATCAATAGCAGCATTTCAAATATACAATCAAGTTTAAACAACAAACTTGAAGCAGGTGATATTGAGATTTTTTCTTCCTTGCCAACAGAAATTTCTAGATTAGATAATAGAATAGACAACATTCAAACAACAGGTGGCGTGGACCTTTCACCAATTGAAGCAGAAATTAGCAGGGTGGAAGGAGATTTGGCATCTCTTGCATCAAGCACAACATTTGATTTCCAAACAGTCAACACAAAACTAAATCAAAAATTAGACCAGGCAGATATAGCCAGTCTTGAAAGTAAGATGAACACGGTAAGCGCAAATGCAGAATCTTTGTTTGGCACCATAACAAATGCAATAACAAGTTTTGATGGAAAAATTCTAACGCAAAGCAGCACAATCACTGCACTTCAAAATGAGGTTAGACCTCAACTTGCAACACTTCCTGGAATTGAAGCAGACATAAGTTGGCTTAAAGCAACAGGGGCAGGAACTGTTCCACCAACACTTATTCAAACAATCAATGCAAGCAGCGCACAAATTCAAACACTTCAACAAGAAGTTGCAACTCTTGCAAACAACTCCGACTCGGACTACACAATGATTATCATTCTCATTGGTGCGGTGGCGGCTCTAAGTTTAGGCATGATTGTCACTCTGACTATCGTTTTGATGAAAGGCAGAAAGAAAAATAAAAAAACAAACACCAAGACAAAGTCTGATGATTTTTAGAACACTGATTTCTTTGTGAAAAGGTCAACGCCATAAATCTCACTATGAATAGCCATAACATTAAGAGTGCAAGCTTTAGAATAATCAAGACCCAGTTTCTTGCAAATGTCTTTGATTTGTTCTTCAGACTCGGCTTCAATTTCGATGAAGGTTGGAATAAGCGGCCATGTGTCGATATCGATTTCAACACCGTCTAGAATATATCGTTTCCTTTTGTTTTCTTCTCGTGCTCTAGCAACATAGCCAAGCTTGTTTAAAATTGCATCTGTGGTTGCAAAATCGGAAACCTCAATTTCAAGTTCTTTTGTTCCATCAACAGTTTCTGCTTTAATTTCTTTAATAGTCAGAGTTGTTGTTTCACCGTTTGTTCTAAGCCTAACCCATTGGTTTGGAATCTTTGGAGTGAAGTCATAAACATTTCTGACTTGAAACCAATCACCAACAAAAGTTGCTCCGAGAGACTCGAGTTTTTTAATGATTTCTTTTTCAACTATTCCTAAAAACCTAACTTCAAATTCTGTTTTCACCATGCCTCCTAGATTTGTTGTTCTTCTCTTAATTTACAAACATCGACCCAAGAAATAAAGCCAGTGTATTTTGCAAGTTCGTCAACCGAGGTTTTGACTGTTGTTTTGTCGTCTCCACCGCCAACATACACAACATCAAATCTTTTTAAAGATTCATCTAGATAAATTTTCACACCAGCTTTAACACCATACGGTCCAACGCCGCCAGCTTTGTGACCTGTAAGTGATTCAACTGTGTCGAATGGAATCATGATTGCCTTTTGAATAAATTGTGCTTTATATTTTTGGTTATCAATTTTCACATCGCCCGCAGCAATAATAAGAATTGGAGCTTCTCCAATATATAAAGACATTGTTTTTGCAATTTCTGCTGGCTTGCAACCAATAAGTTCTGCAGCATGTTCCACTGTGTCTGAAGCCGTGGCATGCTCCACAACTCTTTCTGCTAGACCAATGCTTGTAAAAAATTCTTTAACTGATTCTACTGACATGTTTTTCTCCTGTTTTTATGAAAAATAATACTAAAGACAAGTATAGCAAATTTTTTTGCTTTTTTTCCATAATTTGGTATTTTAACACTATGAACAGAGTGAAAGGCACACCAGGCTATATTAAGCCAAAGAGTGAAAGAAGCTTTTTTAGAAAATTTGCCGGCGTTGCAATTGGATTTGCAATCTTTTGTTCTGGCGTTGCAACCGTTCACGATATGGTTAGACCTGATGTATATAGCATGCCAAAGCCTATTGCAATTCATCAAGAAGTGAGAATAGAAGAGTTTCACGAACACGACCGCGAGCGTATGTCTATGTCGAATGCAGTAGACAAAGACTATATGAAAAACAATGTGCACTTCAAAAACTTGAAGGGCATATTTGAAGACGATGAAGAACTGGAAAAAGTTCTAAGAAACTTAGCCGATGCAAAAAGAAGACCTGCAATAGAGGAAGGTGGCAGAACTCCAAACACACCTGAAACAGATGCAATGAAAATGATTAGAATGGTTCAAGCGGGCGCTTCAAATATTGGAAAAGAACCACAGCAACCAGCGGCACAACCTCAGCAGCAAACTCCAGTTCAAATGCCAGAGCGTCAAAGGACTGCAGCAGAACTTGCAGAAGAAAGAGTTAGAGCACTTACAGAAAGAAAAGAAGCAGAAAAGCAACAAGAACTAGAAAGACAAAGACAAGCAGAAATAGAAAAAGAAAAAATCTTGCAAATGAAAAAAGAAGAGCAAACGCAAGTTTCGCCTTCAACTCCAAAACTTCAAGCTGGTGCAATGATGTTCTAGAAAAAGCCGCATGGCTTTTTTTGTGGTAAAAACGGCTTTTTATTTAGGTTTTTGATGCTAAAATAGTTATTATAAACATAAAGGAAAGAGAGGAATCAAAAATGAGTGATAAAAACGAAGTTGAAAAATACGAAGGTGAAATAGAGGCGACCTACATTATAGGAAGACACCCAGAGACGGGTGGACTTATACAGAGAAGATTGACAAGTAGTGAGTTTCAAAAATTGCTTGCATCTAACCCTGAGTTGAAAAAGATAAACGACGAATATCAAAAAGAGATAGCGAGTGAAGCGGAAGAACAAGAAAAACGCATTGCAGGTATGAAAAACAGTGCTGAGATAGCGGAAGACGCTAGAGCTCTATTAGAAAAAGCAAAGAAAGAAGCTCGTGATATGGGCATCACTGAATTTTAATTTAAAAGTTTTAAAAGGGGGCTAGTGTGACACAACAACCAAAAACTGCAGCAACAAGCCTTGTTTCTTTTCAAGAAAGATTTGAAGGTGCGATAAAAGATGCAGAAGAAACAATTCGTATTTTTAACTCTGGAATTAAGCTAAACGAAACAAAACGCAAAAATTTAGTGGAAGAAATTCACAATGCCGACATAAAACGAAATGCAATAGTTGACCAAATTAGACAAATTAGAGGAACATCTAGTAGTGCTGAGGCAGAAAGAGCAGTGAGAGAACTTCAACAAAAAGTTGCAGGCATAGATGAAAGAATCACTAAACTAGAACACGAAAAATATGATGTAGACCAAAAAACAAAAAAATACAATGAATATATAAGACAAGCAGGAAACATCATAAGCGAAAACCAACCAAAAGTAACACTTTTTAGAGGACTTATTGATGGAACAAATGAATTAACAAAAGATAAAGATAGAAAAGATTTCCAAGCAATTTTATATAAAGAACAAAAAGATTTTCCAGATGCAAAAATCATGACCCCTTTAACTGGAGTATATGCCGGCAATGGCGATGAAGTAAACCCAGTTTTTCATCCAAAGTTTGTTCAAGATTTTGCGGCAAGAAACCACAGACGAGGTATGGCAGGAACGCTGTATGCGTTTAACATGCAAGATAAATACACAAAACAATCGTGGTGTGGTGCGTATTCGCCTGACACCGGAATTGCATGTATAGGGAACCGAGTTTCACCTAGTTTAAACAACGACCACGAAAATTACCACTTTTTAAGTAAAGTAAGGAATGCAGAACAAGCAGGCAAAATTAAACCTGGACTAGGAATAACACCTGCATTAGAAAGGTATGAGAGAGAAGTTGAAAAACTAAAACAAACACTGCAACCCGGAACAATAAAAAAACTGCAGGACTCATTTTATGGTAGTTATTTTGTAACAAGTAGACCTGAAGAATTCATGTGCAGATTTTATGGAATAAGGAAAGAGGGTGCTGAAAAAGAAGTTATTCCTGGAAAAGAATATGAAGACTTTTTAGACATAATAAAAAAAGACCCAGCAGGTGCCGATTTTCTTAAAAAACTAGATATGGAAAATAAAGAACTAACAGCAACAATAGATAACCTTGGAGATATAGGAGACAAGGTTAGGCAAGGCATGGCTTTTAAACCTAATGTTGGAAACAAGTGGTCTTGGATATTCAAAAAGAAGAATACAGTTGAAGCCGAAACAGGAGGTGACGAAGGTGCAGAACTTCTTAGAAAGATGCAAGAGAACTTGAAAAAAATTGATGGAGAAGTTGCAGAAGAAGAGGTGGCGGCAACGGTTGAAAAGAAATTAAGCCCTGCAGAAGAGCAAGCTCAAGAAAGACTAAGACAACTCGAAGAAAGAAAACAAGCAGCAAGAGTAAAACTGGAAGAAGACTATCTAAAAGAAATCACAGTAAAAGAACCAGAGCCGGAACCAAAGGTTGATAGAGAAGCAGAAGTGAGACGCCAAGAACAAATTCGCCACGAAGAAGAAATAAAACGTCAAGCGGAACTTAAAAAACAACTAGAAATTTCAACCCCGGTTTGGGCAAGAAACAACGATGAAGAATAAACAAAAACGCCAAACGGCGTTTTTTCGTGCTAAAATAAGTTAAAGCATAAAACGCATTGTTGTTTTGACAGTTGCGTTTAAATTGTTAATATATAAATAGAAGAGAGGAAACACGATGTCAGAGAAGAAAGATATTGAACTATATGTTCCAAGTGACGACCATATGGGGCGTCCAATTCTTGGTGTGGACCCAATGACAGGAAGGGTTATAAAAGGCCCTAGAATGAGGGTTGTAGATTTTCCTGCGTGGCTTGAAGAACACCCAGAAGAAAAAGCAATGTATGAAGCATATCAAAAGCAACAAGCAGAAGAAATGGAAAAAGCCATGGCAGGCAGAAAAAGCATAGCAGAGCAAGAAGCAGAAACTCTTGCCCGTGCAGCAAAATATAAAAAAAAAGATAGTGGGACCATCGGAATAGACGACTAGTTTTAGTTAGCATTAAAAGGAGTCAACATGTCAGCAGAACAAAAAGCCCAACCAAAAACTGGTCTTATCGAGTGGGCTGAAAAAAATGAAGCCTTGGTTAAAACGGAAAAAGAATCACTTCTTGGCATTTTAGATGCGATTAAAGACTCCGAAACAAAAATGAACAACCTAAACAATGAAATTGTAAAATCAGAAACAGAACGAAGCACCATAAACGAAGCAATTGGAAAAACAAAAGCAGTTCAAACTAGCGTAGATGAGGCAATTAGAAAAACTGAAGAAAGTTTAAAAACTCAAAACCTTATGTTGTCTTATAGGCAACCAGGTGAAGACCCAAGTCTTGAAGAAAGAAAAATTGAAACAGAAAAGAAACTTGAAGAACTTCGAGGAATGAGAAAAGAAACAGAAGATATGCTTGTTAGTTATAACGAACGTTTCCTTACAGTTGACAAAAAAATTTGGGACTTAAGTAATGAAAAATCAGCGGCTGTCCAAGAATATTGGGACCACTGCGACGAAAAAGCAGCAGCAATAAAAGTTATTAATGAAAAAGGTTCAGATGCTGCATTTTTGCGTGCACTAGATAGCGGAGAAGATAAACTTGAAGAAGCCGAAAGTAGAAAAAGATTTGAAGCAATATATAGAAAAGAAAAAGGCATAGACCCTTCAGAAAGCAAAAAAAAATATGTGGTCGACCCGCACTATCATCCACAAGTTATCAAAGACATTAAGGCAGCAAATGGTTTACTTGGTGTAAACAGCACAAATCTAGTAATCAACTATGAACATGCAGCGTCTTATGGACCAAAAGATAAAGATATAATTTTAAAACTCAGTGACAGAGACAATATGAGTCCTATCAAAATAAATAAACACGAAATCTATCACCACTATAAAAATGTTCAGTTGGACAATAAAAAAGACACATCAATCAAAGATGCAATGGGGCTGTATGAGAGCCATATTCGTTTTGGGCTAAATGGTCTAAGCGAAAGTCAGCGAGGACTGGTGATGGCACTTGTTGCACGTCATTACCCAAAACTTGGAAGAGAAGGCAGAATGGAAGAAATCTTCTGCATGCTATATGAAAACGAAAAAGAGTATGAAGACTATATCAGATACGAATACGACGAAAATGGAAGACAAGTTCTAGACGATATGGGCAACCCTAAAGAGTCGGAAGCGGGCATAAAGTTTTTGGAAAGAAAAGATGCACTTGCTGAAAGCCTTAGAGAAAAGGTTGCAGCCACACGTGGACTTATGACAAAAGCAGGAGCAGTTGACACAACGTTTGCAAAAGCTCCAGGCGAAGACGAAGCAATTTCAGCAAAGGCACAACCAGCAGAAGAAAGAAAGATGACTGCTGACGAGCAAGCCAAAGAAAGGCTTAGGCAACTGGAAGAAAGAAAACAAGCAGCACGTGCAAGGCTTGAAGAAGAATATCTAAAAGAAATCACAGTGAAGGAACCAGAGCCAGAACCAAAGGTTGATAGAGAAGCAGAAATGAGACGCCAACAAGAAATGCGTCAGATGGAAGAAGCAAAACGCCTGGAGCAACTAAAAAAACAAGTTGAGTTGGCGGCTCTAACTATAGATAACAACGACGATGAGAACTAAAATCATTTGACTAAAACCAAGGAAGGGTATATAATTAAAAATATGGTAAATCAAATAGCAAACAACGTTCTATTTTTCTTCTTTACACTGCCTGCAGCTGCTGAGTAGGAATTTTTGCTATAACTAAAAAAGAATAGTCAAAAATCAATCTGCCCAGCATCTGCGGGCAGATTTTTTTTAGAACCAAAATTAAAAGGAGATACATATGGGAAAAGGAATATATAAAACACAAATATACTTCGCCGTGGCGGGCAGAGATATTATTGTGCTGCCGTGGCGGGCGGAGGAGTTTAACAGTTGAGGGTGTAGGGGTCGCACCTTAGAGAGGCCCGAAATATAAAAAATAAAAGGATTAAAAAAGTGGAAAACGAAAATAAAAGTAATTTAACAAAGAAGTATGGCTTGTTGACTGCAACATGTATGATTGTTGGAACGGTTATTGGAAGCGGAATCTTCTTTAAATCAGAAGAGATGGCAAGAGCTATTGGAGGAAGAATTGAACTTGGAATTCTGGCATGGGTAATCGGCGGATTGATTATGCTAGGACTTGTTTATACATTTTCTGTTCTTGCAACACGTCACGAAAAATGCAACGGCTTGGTTGACTATGCCGACGCCGTTGTTGGCAAAAAATATGGCTATATGCTTGGGTGGTTCTTGGCGGTTATATTCTGGCCAAGCATCACGGGAATTTTGGCGTTCGTATCTGCCAGGTTCTCACTTATTCTTGTTGGCTTCGCGCCAGCAACAGCAGGGTTTCAACCTGAAACATTCATGCTTGCTGGACTATATATAGTTGCAGTTCATGCCATGAACTATATAAGTCCAAAGATTGGCGGAAAATTTCAAATCTCTGCAACTGTTATTAAAATCATTCCATTGATTTTGATGGCGATTGCTGGTTTGATTGTTGGTCTTGTCAACGGCACAACGGTGTCAAACGTTGAAATTGGCTTATTGCCTTCAGCGGTTGACTCGCCGCCGTTCTATTTGGCACTTGTTGCAACTGCCTTTGCTTTCGCAGGGTGGGATGCTCCATTCACAATGAATAGCGAAATTAAAAACTCAAAAAGAAACCTTCCAATTGCAATGGTAGGCGGCGGAATTATTATTGTTATAATCTACCTTGCTTACTATATTGGAATGTTCGGTGCTGCTCCTGCAGGCGTTATGGCTGGGGGTGGAACTAGAATAGGTTTTGAGAATGTGTTTGGAAATGCCATGGGAACCATTCTATATGTGTTCGTGATTATCTCGTGTTTAGGAACATTAAATGGTTGCACCATGGGAGCACAAAGAGGTTTATATAGCCTTGCAATAAGAAAGAAAGGACCTGCTCCAGAAATTATGTCGCAGGTAGATTCAAAAACAAACGTTCCTGGAAACTCTGCAACAATTGGCTTAATGCTTTCTGTTGCATGGTTGTTTGCATTCGGCGGACACCAAGCAGGGTGGTGGACATTGCCACTATCAAACTTGGTTGTAATCCTTCACAGTGCAATGCTTATTCCGGTTCTAATTGGAATGATGATTAAGCAAAAAGACCTTAAATGGTGGAACAGATATCTTGCTCCAGCAGTCACCGTGATTGGGGTTTCATTCATGGTTTATGCGTTGGCTGATATCTTAAAAATGACCCTAGTTTGGTTTATGGTTGTTGTGGCAATTATCATGGTTGTTGGTGTGTTGTTCTACATTCCAGCACAGTGCTATAAGGCGGCCCTAGCCAAAATGGGAATCAAATGCAAAACCTAAAGTTGTTAATGCTGAAACAACGGAAGGCGAAGCAAAAGCCTAAAACAGAGTGTTCAATCTGGAAAACCAGCTTAAAAACGGCTGGTTTTTTTATATTTTCATTCGTTTACTTGTTTTATATTTTCGAAGGGTTTATAATAGAAAAGTTAGGAGTACAACATGAAAAAGGTATATAAATACTATAAAGAAAGACTTGTTGAAATCAGTGGAAGAAGCCGCAGTTTATATTCAAAAAAGATAAGCAAAAAATCGGCTTATGATATAGGAAAAATTCTAGACGGGGACTATGATGAGATTAACGATTTCACAGATTTTTTGTGGCATGGAAAAAAGAGAGCGTATACACTTATTTGCAATAAACATAAAGCAAGACTTTTTAAAAACCTAAACACAGAAGATAAGAAAGTTATTCTAGGGCAAGTGAGTGATTTAAAAACTCTTAAACGCGAAATGGAAGACTTTGCACGTGAGACTGGAAGGCAAGAACTTTTTGTTGGCTATCCATTTGTTCAGGGTGCACTAGGGCGAGATATGATTATTCGTGCACCGCTTTTATTGTTTCCTGCAACCATTCATATCGAAGACGAAACAACGGTTGAAATTGAACTTAAACAAGGCGACGCCATTCAACTGAACAAAGTTTTTATTTTGGCATATGCAAAGCATCATAATCTTAATATCGACGAAATGGATTTGGATGCAACTCCAAAGTTTAAAAACATAGAGCATGTTGTGAAATATCTTAGAGGCTTTGGTTTTAAACTAGGCTATATTCCAAGAAAAGGTTTGTTTAATTTCGAAACATCAAAAGAACCAAAAATTGGCGACCCAATGGAAATTAGGCAATATGCAGTCATTGGTCGTTTCCCTCTTGCAAACGCAATTTATAACGACTATAACCTCCTTGAAAAAAAGAAACCAACGCAAGCAATCAAAGAACTTCTAGACACTTCAATCTTTGCAAAGAAAATCAAAAACGTAAACACAGACTTATATGTTGTAAGCTCTTTGGATTTTGCTCAAGAGCAAGCAGTTGAACAACTAAACAAAGCCGGCAACATGGTGATTTATGGACCTCCAGGAACAGGAAAAAGCCAAACGATTGTAAACATCATCACAGACGCACTTTGCAAAAACAAGCGTGTTCTTGTTGTTTCGCAAAAGAAAGCAGCACTTGATGTTGTGTATAACAGGCTAGGAATTCTAAACGACAGAGCAATGTATCTAAACGACCCAGAGAAAGGGAAGAACGAGTTTTATGTTCGAACAAAAACAACTCACCACGATGTGATTAAAAACAACATTGCCGACCCAAGACTTCAAGAAGAAAAATATAAAAAAATAAAAACTCTGATTGATAAAGAAGTTGAAATTTTGGAGAACATCACAGAAACGCTTTGGACGCCGCTTCCATTTGGAATCACACTCCAAGAGATGTATGCACAAAGCTATCAGTTTGGAAAAGATGCTCTGGAAAGACTTATATATGAAAAGGTTATAAACAACCAAAAACTTATGGGTTGCAAATATAACGAACTTTCAAGCACTTTAAGAATAATCAAAGAAAAAAGAAAAGGCGAGTTATATTTCAAACGCCTGAAGATGTTTCAGGGCAACCCAATTATTGCTCACATAAAAGATGATTTGTCTGTTCACACAATTGGGCAGGTGAATTCTTTCATCACAAAGTTGGCTAACTCTTCTAAGATTGTTCCATTCAATTTTGCAGCATATCCAAATGCAAGACAAGCACTTGCGTTCTATTTGGAAAACGGACTAGAGAATGGTCACCTTAGACCGGTAATCAAATTTATTGCACGCGTTGAAAGAAAGAAAGTAAGCGAAATTGAAAAGAACTTCAAAATTGCAATGATGGCAATAAGAAGATATGTTGAAGAATATTCTTTGTTGGAATCTGTTTTAGACAAAAAAGGTTTTGCAATGACTCTCGAAGGCGTTCTTAACGGAAACGCAACGCTGTTGAAACTTCTTTCCGATGCTCTGACAAACTATGTTGTTGTTAGGGATATGAACATCAACCTAAGAACAATGACAGAACTAGACATGACAATTCTAAACCTAGCCTATAACATTGAAAAAACTTCTCAAAAAGGATTCCTTGAAGTTATTTCAAAGATTCTGCCTGCACGTATATATCACGAACTTGTGAAAGGCGAAGAAAGATATAAACAAAGACTTTCAAAAATCATGGACTTCGAAAACGTGAAAGACAGAATCATTTCTTTGAAGGCAGAGCAGAGGGAAACAGTTAAACAAATTTGTCTTGATATGTTTAAAAAGAGTTATATCACAAAATATAACAGCGACGGCGAAAACAAAAACTTCCTATACCAAATTGGAAAGCCACAAAACCTGTGGTCAATCAGAAAACTTATGGACGTATATGGCGACCTTATGTTGGAACTTTTCCCATGTTGGCTTCTTTCGCCAGAAAACGTTTCAACAATTATGCCTCTTAGAGAAGGTATGTTCGATTTAATTCTTTTCGACGAAGCATCTCAAATCTTTATTGAAAGCACATTGCCAACAATATATAGAGGAAAGCACATCGTTATTGCTGGAGACAACAAACAACTTAGACCTTCAGCACACTTTATGAGAAGGTATATGGGAAGCGATATTGACGAACTAGATTTAAACACGCAGGCTGCCTTGGAAGTTGAAAGTTTGTTGGACCTTGCAACAAGCAGATATAACGGAATCAATCTAAACTATCACTATAGAAGTGCTCACGAAGAATTTATAAACTTCAGCAACCACGCATTCTATGACTGCCGTCTTCAAATTGCGCCAAACTTAAGCCGCAACATTGCGGTGAAGCCAATCGAGCGGATTAAAGTTGAAGGCAGATGGATTGATAGGAAAAATAAAACCGAAGCACAACAAGTTGTAAACCTAATAAAGAAGTTGTTTAAAACAAGAAAGAACAATGAAAGCATTGGTGTAATCACATTCAACGCAGAGCAAGAACAATATATAAAAGACTTAATTGACGCTGAGATGAAGCAAAACGTTTCGGTAAACAATCAGTTCCTTTCAGAGTTCAACAGAAAAGAACACGGCGAAGACATCAGTTTGTTTATCAAGAACATCGAAAACGTTCAAGGGGATGAGCGAGATATCATCATTTTCTGCATAGGCTATGCAAAGAACGAACAAGGAAAAGTTCTTGCACACTTTGGACCACTGAATATGGAAGGCGGAGAGAACAGGCTTAACGTTGCAATAACTCGTGCAAAGAAAAAGATTTATGTTGTGACTAGTATCGAACCAGATGAATTGATGGTTGAAAACACAAAAAACCAAGGACCAAAACTTTTCAAAAAATATCTTCAATATGTTCAGGCAGTTTCAAGTGGAAACAAAAAACAAGCTGATATTATCTTAGAAGGTTTCAGAACTCAAAACCAGGTTGCAAGACCTTCGTCAGCAGGAATTGCAAATGGCATAAAAGAAGCACTTGAAAAACAAGGTTGGACAGTTGAGGCAGACCTTGGCAACGCTGGCTATAAACTTTCACTTGCAATTTATGATAAGCAACTAGATAGATACCTTGTTGGAATTGAGTGCGACGACACGGCATATCATTCTTCTTCAAGCATTTTGGAAAGAGATGTATTCCGAAGCAAGTTTATGGAAAGCAGAGGTTGGAACATTCTTCGAATTTGGAGCAGGGACTGGTGGCTTAACCCAACAAAGGTGATTAATCAAATAACCAAAGAAGCAAAACGTTCTAGAGATAAAATGATGAGTAAATAAAAAAAACGCCAAGTGGCGTTTTTTGTTTTATATAATAAGTTCACCTTTTGCACGTTCTTCTTTTGTAAGTTCTCTAATTTCCATATTTGTAAGTTCCTTAATGTCAATCAAAACAGGAATTCCCTCAAAGTTTGTTCTTGCTTCAACAGTTTCACTTGTTGTTCTGTCTGTGTGAAGTGTTGTTATTCTTCTAAAGCCGCGAAGAATGAGTTGTTTGTCTGCAGGAACTTTATATTGTTTGATGTCATGCATATCTGTTTCATATTTATATGGTTTCTTCATTGTTGCAGTGCCTAGTTTCCATGTCAGGTTGCCAAGGAATTCTGCAGTTCTATCTGAACCATAGTGGTGCGGTTCACGCTCTCCTTTTAGAATCGAGGCAGGAACACGATGCTTTTTGCCGTTGTGAAGAATTTCAACCATTGCCACATGTCTTTGACCATAGCCGATGAATTTGTTTTGAATTGAAATAATTCCGTTGTTCGTAATTTCAACCTCTTCGCCTTTTCTAATAGTCACAATTTTTTCAAGCCTTTCCACATCAGCCATCATTTCTTTCGTTGTTGTTGCAACCAAACCAAATTTGTTTTTTGCAAAAAATCCTTTTGTTCTAATCTCTGCACGTGCTGCATCTATGCTTTCAAGTGTTATATTGTTTGAGTCCATTTTGTTCCTTCCTTTTTTTAGTTAAAACCCAGTATAATCTAGATTTAAAAAAATTTCAAGAGGTAAATAAAAAACACTTGCATTTTTTAGACAATATGATAAAATATCTCTTATCATGCGGCTTGGGGGATTAGCTCATTTGGCTAGAGCACCTGCCTTGCACGCAGGGGGTGGTCGGTTCGAATCCGACATTCTCCACCAGAGCATGAAAAAAAGAAAGCGGCAACGCTTTCTTTTTTGTTAACTAATTCTATTAGTTTGAAGAAGGTCTTGGTAAGAATAAAACAAGAAGACCTAGAGTGAATAGAATAAGTGGAGTGCCTGCCATTTCAATAATGGTTGCAATGCCAGCAGCTGCACCATTGAAATCTTCTACTCCGCTGAAAAGTTCTGCAAGAACGCCAATGTTCATAAAAAATGAAATAAGCGCCATAAGTGCAGCAGCGAACATAACGAATCCAATTAGCTTTTTAATTTTCCAAAATAAAGTCACCATTTTATTTTTTTCCTCCTTTATATATTATTCATCAATTATATCACGAATTGCCCAACAGGTGATAATATATCTATATGCATATAGAAAACGCAAAATTGACACTTTATATATCTCATTCGACTTCTCTAAAAGACAAGCGACAAGTCAGCCGCAGCATCATTGATAAAATAAGGCAGAAGTTCAATTGCTCTGCCGCAGAAGTGGACACTCAAGATGTTCATCAAACTTTAACTATTGGAATAGCCGTTGTTTCGGGTGACTATGCTCATGCAAGACAATCGCTTGATACAATCATTCGTTTTGTGGAAGAAAACGCCGATGCGGAAATCACAAAAATAGAAAGAGACTAGAAGCACCCTATTGCATTCCCCAAACATACATGATAAAATTTACGGAATGAATAAAGAAGAAAAACAGTGTTGCATAGATTTAGAAGAAAAGTTTAGAGAACTGCTCTCTTCTTTGGGCGTGAAGCACGATAAGTTTGACGTGAAAATCGGGCTAAAAAATGCAAGAAAACCAGCAGACCCAAACAAGCCAACAACACCGAGAGTGACAACCGCACAAGTTCTTGACTATCTAACCACTCATATGCCAACGCTTCTTCAAAACAAAGAAGACTCAATCACTGGTTTCAACACATTTGTTGCAACACTTGAAGAACATTTAAAAAAACAAAAAGAAATGCTTGATGCCTATCTTAAACAAGTGCCAAACACGCAAACTGTTGCTGTTCCGCAAGATAACTCTGGTATTATAACCAATCACATTAATGCACAAGCAAAAGAAATGCAAACATTCATAAGGCAAGAACTTGCAAGACTTGCTTATATTTCAGAACACATGCCAGCCCTGCTTGTTGAAATGCATAAGATTATGAAAGCCAACACGGACAAACTTGATTTGATTGAAGGCAAAGTTTCAAGATTCTTGACCGAAGAGTTTATTTTGTCTTTAACAAGCATCAAAAACGGCGACGATAAGCTCGACGAATTTGCGATGTTGCACGAAGCAATCAGAAAAGGCGACGATAGAGTTATTGCCGAACTTACAAAACAAATTGCGTCTGTTGGAAAAATTGTGAAGATTGGTGATGACAGAGTGATTGAATATCTAGATAAAAACGTAACTCCAAGATTTGACGGAATAGAAGACAGGCTGACAAAGATTGAAAAGAAACAAGGTCAAACAATAGTTTCTTCTGGAAAAGTTACAACCGCAACAGAAGTTGAAGAGCAATATAATCTTGTTCCAGCCGCGGCAGCAATCACAGTTGGTGCAGCAGGTGCTGTTTCTGCACTTATAAGTGCGATTGTCGAAAACCCAACAGCATTGACATGGAGTCTTCTTGTAAGTGGTGGTGGTTTGGCTCTAAGTTTTATACTCTATCTTTGCAAAACAAAAATCACAAAAAAATCAGTGACTGACATGAAAGAAAAGATGGAAACAAGGCAAATAACTCATTCTCACCAACCAGAGAACGGCATCAATTAAGCCGTTCTTTTGTTGGCAATAGATGATATAAATCGTATACTTATAACAATGAGAAAAATTCCAAAAGTTTTATTTACATTTGTGTTTTTGATAACTTTTTCATTTGCAATTTCTGCATGTGCTTTTTCTGGCAACAGTTGTTCTCATGCATGGAACGAAGCCACTTGTGTGGTTGCAAGAACATGCACAAA
>WQZR01000011.1 GCA_009780625.1 Bacillota bacterium
AAAAAATGAAATCAAACGTAAGAAAAGCAACAGAACTTATTCTAATCATTCTAGGCGGAGTTGGAATTATCACATGCATTGTGATGATGGCACTATCATATCCAATCGGAGTGTTCTTTGTGGAGTTGATTGAAGCAGACCTAAACGCAAATGGTCAAACACTTGCAGACCCAGATGGAACGCTTGCACTTTTCATCACAATTTGGATTGTGATGTATGCACTATACATTCCGCTTGAAATTGCAATCATCGTTCTTGGAATTTTGGCAATGAGAAGTACAAAGTTCACAGACAAAACAGTTGGAATAATTGCAATTGTTTATGGAGTTATTCTTGGCGGAATAATTTCACTGATTGCAGGGATTATGCTTCTTATTCAAAAGCCACAAGAAGCCGTTGCACAACCAGCTCCAGCAATTTCAAATGTTGCACCAGACAGTGACTATCAAGAACTTAAATAAAACAAAAAACGCCCAAGGGCGTTTTTTTATTACAATAATGCAGTAAGCGCATTCCAAGTGATTGGTCCAACAATTCCGTCAACAACCAAACCTGCTGCGCGCTGAAATGCCCGCACAGAATTTTCTGTCAGTGGTCCAAAGTTGCCGTCCACACTAAGTGCAGGCACAGATGGGTGCACACGCCTAGAATTGTTTATAAGTTCTTGAAGAGTTCTAACACTAGCTCCTGTGCTTCCACGTCTTAGAAGAACCCCTGGAAACGGCGGTCTAGTCACTGGTGGAAGTTGCGGTGGCTGTGGAACCTGTGGAGGGTTTTGCCCTTCAACTGTTCTGTATACTTCATATAATCTTCTCCATGTTGCCGGTCCAACAATGCCGTCTGCTGTCAAACCAAATCTTCTTTGAAACGCCCGCACAGCATCAGCCGTTGTTGCACCAAACACAGAATCCATTGCTGGTGCTGGAATGTCTGAGAAAAACTGCGATATATAATTTAGAATAAACTGAGCATGAATCACATCTGCTCCGCGGCTTCCCTGCCTTATTGTAACCGTTGGCGGGTTTGGGTCTAATCCAATTCTTTGCCCCTCACCGTTTAGTTCAGCCATTTTTGTGACTGCAACAAACAGTTGCGAAATTCTGTTCCATGTGCTCCGCCCAACCTTTCCATCAACCAAAAGTCTAAAAATTTGTTGAAACGACCTAACCGCAGCAGTTGTGTTTGGACCATAGAAACCAAACTCTGACGCAGGTATTGCTGGAATGGCTGGATAGTTTGCACGTATTCTGTTTAGTTGTGTTTGAATTCTTCTGACAGAATCTCCAGTTGCACCTTGCTCTAAAATGAAACCTGGATAAGTTCCAGTGAAAGTTTCAACTGGTGCAGTGTCCAAAATCAAATCATTTGGATAGAAGTTATGCAAAATTTGAAGAGGCGTCAGCCCTCTATTTGCAAGCGTCACTGTTCCCCACTGCGAAAGCCCTTTGCAAGTTGTTGTTGTGCCGTTGCAATATGCCGTGAAATATGGGTTTAAAAAACCCGCACGCCTTGCATAGACATTAAAAATGTCATCAACAATTTGGCTTATATTGCTAAAGATTGTTCGGTTTGGCACAAACGCTTGGTCCACAGTTGTTGAATTGGTTATGTCGAAATTATATCCTCGAGATGGATACCACTCTGTGAAAACTCTGTTTAGAGTAAACGAAACAATTGCATGCACATTTGCAATAATCGAGTTCGTCGGCCATGTTGGATATATTTCGCTACACGTCACATTTTTTATGTAATCAATAAACCGAACTCTAACAGTTGCCGCAGCAGAATTTGTCGGCACACCTAGATGCACCCGCATAAAATCTGGAGCAACAACTCTTGCTGGGTCTGCTGGCGGGTCTCTTTGGTCAGGCGGTGCAACCTGAAGTTGAGGATAAGTTGGCTGATAAGCCGTTGGTGGTGGAATTATGTATGTATACTCTGTGTCCATTCCGTCTTCAATCGGAAGCATCTCCACAGGTTGAATAGACTCTTGCCCTGCAAAAACTTCAACATCAATAATATTGATTGTTGCAAAGCCAGGCTTTGATATAAAAATGTCATACACACCATATGGAAGTGGCCCATCTGGGTTTGGAAACAAAGTCATCTCCATTGATGGAGCGGTGAGTGTCATAACCGCCGATTCCCCGCTTTCGTTTGTAAACCCAGTAAACAAAACATTCCCCTGTTTATCTTTCACAGCATATGCTGCGTTTGGAACTGGAATAGCCCCACCCGCCATGCTTGCACTTATAATTAGTGTTCCTGTTGCCATATGTAATTCTTCTCCTATGTTTTTATTCTATTTAAAACCAAAACAATATGTGCTTCATACACTAAGAATGTAGGGTCGCACCTTAGAGAGACCCGAAGGAGAATATATGGCAAGAGTTGTTATAGATGCCGGTCACGGAGGCTATGACCCTGGCGCAGTGTTTGGTTCTAGACTAGAAAAAGATGATAACTTAAGAATGGCACTGGCAGTTGGAAACATTCTAAGAGGTTGCGGAATTGATGTGGTGTATACACGCAGCACCGATGTTTTTGTTCCACTTCTTGAAAGAAGCGCAATAAGCAATCGAGCAAACCCAAACCTGTTTGTTTCAATACATAGAAATGCTTCAACAAACCCCGCTGCAAACGGAGTTGAAAACTGGGTTGCAACAAATGCTTCGGCTTTTTCTGTTGCTGCAGCAAATTTAGTTTTAAACCGAGTTGTGGCTGCTGGAGTTCAAAGCAACCGCGGGCTTAAATATGGAACATTTTCAGTTCTAAGGAATACAAACGCACCGGCAATGCTTTTTGAATATGGCTTTATTTCAAATGCCGAAGACAACCGCCTATTCGACACACGGTTTAACGACTATGCAAGAGCAACTGCCAGCGGAATTATAAGTTCGCTTGGAAGAAGCTGCCCAGGGGTGACAACACCAACACCGCCAACAACTCAGCCACCGCCGCCTCCAGGAGACTATGTTGAAAACGTTCGGCGAATTCAAACGTATTTAAACACTCACTATAACGCAGGGCTTACGGTCGACGGCAACTTTGGACCAGTTTCAAAAAGGGCACTTATTCGTGCATATCAAATGGAGTTAAACCGCATGTTTAATGCAGGACTTGCAACCGATGGAATCTGGGGACCAAGAACTCGTGCAGCAACACGCACACTTAGAATTGGCGACAGAAACAACCTTGTCTGGCTTATGCAGGCAGCGTTATATACAAACGGGTTTTCAACAATTCCAGATGGCTCGTTTGGCCCAATAACAGATGGGCAAGTTCGTGCCTTTCAAAGAGCACGTGGTTTAGGCATAGACGGACTAGCCGGTCCAAACACATTTGAAAGACTATTCAGATGGGAGTGATTTTTCACTCTCTTCGTTTTCTTGAACTTTTTCGTTTATTTCTTCAACAAGTCTTGCAATAAGTTCTTCCATTCTGATTTGCTCCACCCTCTCTTCTTCTTCTCTTGCTTTTATTGTTTGAATGTCCTCAATGGTTTCTTCGCTTACCATAAGCCCATCTTTAAGTTCAATCACTTTGTCGCAAACACCCGGCTTTGTGATTGCAGCTGTGCGTGACGGAGCAAACACAACCATTGTTTTCTTTCCTTTAAGTTTTTTGATTGCCTTAACAACAATCGAACGTTCCATTTTGTTTGTGATGTCATAGAACAACAATGTGTCGCACTTAGCTAGACACACTCTTGCAAGAACAATCAAATATTTCAAATCGCTTGGAACATCGTCTATGTGAGTGTCATAGCCATTTTTCAACTCCAAAATTCTGTCGTGAATATCAAGTTCATTACAGATTTCATCAACATCTTCTCTTGTGTTTCCAAGAATCTTCAGGTTTCTAATCACGCTGTCTCTAAGCATAAAAGAGTCAGATGTCACAACGTTTATGTTTTTGATATAGTTTGAACGCTTATAGTCGTATATATCAAGGTCGCCAAGAAGAATGTTTCCGCTTGTTGGTTTAAGTTCTCTTTTAAGCATTCTGAAAACCGAAATTCTTCCATCTGCGTTTGAACCATGGATAACTGTCGTTGTGTTTGGAGCAATTGAAAATGTCAGGTTATAAACTGGCGGTTTATTTTCGTCGCCATCGCACTCTTCATTTTCATATGTCACATCCAGGAAGTTAATCCCTCCAAAGATATAGTCTTGTTCATATGTTCCGTCAATATTTTCTTTCTCGGAAAAACTTAGAACTGTTTTAACCCTGTTCACAAAAACGTTTACTTCCTTAAGACTTCTAAACACTTCCATAAAGTCTGTTGCGCCAACAATTCCTGTTGTTACGTATGGAATGATAATCAAATATTCTGCAAACGTCAAAGAGTCTTGCCCAATCAAAAACACAAGTGCAATTGATATGGCAAAAACGATACCCATATAGAACACAAAGAACCATGTTCTTATGTGCGAATCTATTTTGTTTCTTTTGTGGTCAAACTTTATGTATTGCCCACTTGTTTCGCCAAAACTTTTTTCCAGCGCATCTCGCGTTTCGTCGAATGAAATTTTGTCTTTTGCGTTTAAGATGTTCGTCAAAGCTTTATATTGATTATCAATTGCGCTCTTAACCTTCCCTTGCACTGCTGCAAAGTTACTAAACAATTTGTTTCCAATAAAGAAGTTTATAATTGTTGCACCAACAATCACCAAAGCAACATATGGATTTAGGAAAATAACCGCACCAACAGTGATAAGAAGTCTCACAAGGTCTGCAACCTTTAGAGATATTGTGTCTAAGAAACGCGTCACTTCATTCACGTCTGCGTGAATTGTGTTTAGAATTTGTTCTTCGCTTACTGCTTTAAAGTTTTCTTTCTTTGCCCTAAGCGTTTTTGTGATGATGTTTTGTTGAAGCCTGCAATATGGGTCTTTTCTAAGAGACGTAAATCTTCTATACATCTGGTCTGCAACAATGTTTCTAAAAACAAGTTGTGCAAATTCGAGTGAAAGGAAAATCATTGCCATCTCTATATTCCCTTCAGCCAAATTCGAAATTGCCATTGCCGCAAGAAAAGGTCCCAGAACTAAACAAACTCTATGAACAACAGCTAGAAAAAAATAGAAGGCGAACTTTCTTTTGTCCGGCTTCGTGAACTGCCACCAATTTTTTAACATTCTTAAGTTCTCTTTCACTTTTTTCTACGTTCCTAATCTTCTAAACGCAGTATAGCATATATATAAATTATTTCGAAATGCCTTTGCCGCAAGATTCGCAACGAATATCGTCTTGTGGCACTTGAGTTCCGCAGGCGTCGCAAAAACGAACAACTTTTGCTTTCTCTTTTTCATCTAGACTCTTAAAAAATTTTCTAACTCCAGAAGCAATCTCTGTTGAAACTTGCCCAATGGCAGATGCAACCTGCCCTGCTGCTTCATCAATTTGTTTATCTAAACTTTTTTCTTTCTTATCCATAAATAAAGTATAGCACAATTATGCGCCGGCGCCAAATAGTCCGTAAATAACAACAAGAACAAAAGTTGTCAAAAATAAAATTTCTGTGTACATAAGATTATTCTAGCAGAAGAATTTTAGAAAATCAAGACCCTAATAAAAAAGGGTCGCCCATCGGTCGACCCCTACTTCTATTTTGCGTACTCCGAACTTCTGGTTTCTCTAATTACGTTTACTTTGATTTGTCCTGGGTATTCCATTTCAGCTTCAATTTTCTTTGCTATCTCTTTTGCCATAAACAACGCCTGAGCATCATCCACTTCATCTGGTTTAACAATAACCCTGATTTCTCTTCCTGCTTGAATTGCGAATGACTTTTCAACACCTGTAAAGTCGTTTGCGATGCCTTCAAGTTGCTTAAGCCTCTTCACATAATTCTCAAGGCTTTCTCTTCTTGCCCCTGGGCGTGATGCAGAAATTGCATCTGCCGCTGCAACAAGAATTGCTTCAATGCTTGTAAACGGAACGTCTTCGTGGTGAGCTTCAACTGCATGAACCACTGCTTCTGTTTCTTTATATTTTCTAAGCATCTCAGCACCAAGCTGTGTGTGAGTTCCTTCGTTTTCGTGGTCTAGTGCTTTTCCTAAATCGTGAAGTAAGCCAGCTCGTTTTGCAATCGTCACGTTTGCACCAACCTCAGCCGCAAGAAGTCCGGCAATAAAGCAAACTTCCAAACTGTGTTTTAGAACGTTTTGACCATAACTTGTTCTGTATCTTAGACGCCCAAGAGTTTTAACAACCTCTGGGTGAACGTTAATCAGACCAGATTCCAAAACTGCAAGTTCTCCCGCTTCTTTAATAACTTGGTCAACATCACGTTTTGCTTTACTAACTAGTTCTTCAATTCTTGCTGGGTGAATTCTTCCGTCGATAATCAACTTCTCAAGTGCTTGTTTTGCAATCTCACGTCTAATTGGGTCAAACCCGCTTATTGTGATGCTCTCTGGTGTGTCGTCAATAATAAAGTCCACGCCCGTTGCAGCTTCAAGCGCACGAATGTTTCTTCCTTCACGCCCAATAATTCTTCCCTTAACTTCGTCGCTAGGAATTGTCACTGTGCTTGTTGTGATTTCCGCTGTATATTCCCCAGCCATTCTTTGAATGCTGTGAGAAATAATTTCTTTTGCAACCTTTGTTGAATCTTCTTTTGCTTTACGCTCAATGTCCTTAACAATAATTGCCGCTTCTTTTTTTGCTTCGCCTTCAATCAGGCTTATAACTTCTTTCTTTGCTTCTTCTTTTGAAAGTTTTGCAACTTTCGTCAACTTGTCTAAAGCCTCATTTTTCGCTTTTTCAACTTCGTCTTTTTGACGAGCCAAACTTTCTTTTTCTGAAGCAAGGTCTTGCTTTGTTTTCTCGCTTCTTTCTTCGTCTTTTGCGATGGCTGCCTTTTGGCTTTCCATCTGTTGTTTTTCTAAATTGATTCTATCTTGCTGTCTTTCAAGGTCTAGTCTTTTGTTATGGAATTCTTCCTGACTGTCTTTTGTAAGTTTCAAAGCTTCTTCTTTTGCTTCGATTACAGCATTTTGTTTTACAACCTTTGCTTCTTGATATGCCTCTGAAATCACTCGTGCTGCAGTTTTATCTGCCGCGTTTTTTTTGTTTACATATAAAACTTGTCTAACAACAAACCCTATAGCAAGCCCCAACACGCCAGCAACAACTCCAGAAATGATTGCAGGAGCACTAGAAGCCAACATTGCTAGTGTTAACATCTTTCTCTCCTTATTTTTTAGCCCTAGATTTTCCCTAATTCTATATATTTAATAAATTTAAAACTTTTTCAAACTTTTTTTATGTATATCGTAAATGGGAACAACCCTAAAACTCTTTCATAGAACTATATGTTCTTGGCTTAAGTATACCAATTTTAGAAAATTTTACCAAATGAATATCAAAATAAAAAACGCTTTCGCGTTTTTTGATTAATCTTCAAAATTTTCCTCTTCCTCATCATCTAGGACTGCAGGCTGCGGCTTATTGAAGACCTCTGCCTTAACAAGTGCTTCAATCTCGTCATAAATCTTTCTGTTGTTCATAAACAGTTCTTTAACCTTCTGAGTTCCCTGCCCAAGCTTGTCGCCCTTATATGAAAGCCAGCTTCCAGACTTTTCAACAATGCCAAGTTGAATTGCAAGGTCTAGCAAACTTCCTTCTTTTGAAATTCCAGTTCCATAAACAATTTCAAATGTTGCTTCTCTAAATGGAGGAGCAAGTTTGTTTTTCACAACCTTTGCTCTTGTTTTGTTTGCAATAACTGTTGTTCCGTCTTTAATGCTTTCAACACGTCTCACATCAATTCTGATTGATGCATAGAACTTAAGCGCTTTTCCGCCCGTTGTTGTTTCTGGGCTTCCAAACATAACTCCAATCTTATCTCTAAGTTGGTTGATGAAAATCACAGTTGTGTTTGTTTTTGAAACAACACCTGTAAGTTTTCTTAGAGCTTGACTCATAAGTCTTGCTTGAAGACCCATGTGAGAGTCTCCCATCTCACCTTCAATCTCTGCTCTTGGTGTAAGTGCTGCAACAGAGTCCACAACAACAAGTGCAATCTCTCCAGAAGCAACAAGCATTTCTGCAATGTCTAGTCCTTCTTCTCCAGTTGTTGGTTGAGAGATATATAGTTTGTCTAAATCAACTCCAAGCTTTTGTGCATACACCGGGTCCAGGGCGTGCTCTGCGTCAATAAACGCACAAACGCCTCCTGCCTTTTGTGCCTCTGCAATCACATGCAATGCAACAGTTGTTTTTCCAGAACTCTCTGGTCCATATATTTCAATGATTCTTCCTCTTGGAATTCCACCAATGCCAAGTGCCACATCAAGTGGAAGACACCCCGTTGAAATAACTTCAACTTGCTGGCGGTCTTCTTCTCTAAGGGTCATAATACTTCCCTTTCCGAATTGCTTTTCAATTTGTGCAAGGGTTTCAGACAAGCCTACTCCCTTTCTTCCTTTACTGCTCATTTGTTTTCTCCTTTAACTTCTAGAACATTTGTATTATAAGTATACAACATATAATTTCAAACACCAAACGTTTTTAGAACAAATTTTCTAGAACACAATTCTTTCAATTTCATCAAGTTTTAGAATTTTCTTTGCTTCAACTGCAGAGTGAACAACAACAAAAAATTTTCTTTCTCTTCTGATTTCATCGCACATGTTGTTTACATCAGTAAGTGTCAGTTTCTTGATTTCTTCTCTTCTGTCTTTCTTTGTTTTAAACATTCCAAACCTAGAAAGCATTCTGAAACTTCTCCAAGATGCAGACGAGTTTGGAATCGGAGAATCTTTTGCTTCCTTCACTTCAACCACTGCTTTATATTCATCAAGCTTCTCCTGTGTGAACTTTGTTCGCTTAAAAATTTCGTCCAAAGCGCTAAGACATTCGTTGATTTTTTCCTTAGATGTTTCTATTGAAATAGAGAAATGTTTTTCTTCATTTCTAGTCAGCATAGCGCTTGAGTGTGCACCATAAATCAAACCGCGTTCTTCCCTCAGAACGTCCATCAAAACGCCGCCTAGCCCATTTAAAAGCCATTCCACGGCTTCAAGGCGAATATGGTGTGGATAATATGCCGAACATATTGTCAATGGAAAGTTCAATTCAATGATTGCATTTTTTTGTGTTGATTTAACAATAACTTCCATTTTCGATTTGTCGTTGTGGTTATATTTATATTCGTTTTTTGCCTTAGATTCACCAATTCCAAAAGCCTTTGCCTTTGCCACAAATTTTTCCAAAACCAACTTCTTCGCTTTCTTTTTTGAAATGTTGCCGTGAACCATAACAACCATATTGTCTAGTCCATAGTTTGTTTTTGCATGCTCCAAAATATCTTTTTTATAAATACTTCTAACCGATTTAATGTCACCCAAAACGTCTTCGTGTCTTGCGTTTGGATATGTAAGCCTTCTTACAGCGTTATATGAAACCGAACGCTCGTCGTCGTGCCACATTGCAATTTCGCTTTCCAAAACGCCCTTCTCGTTTTCTATGTCTTTTTCGTCTAGGCTTGGGTTGAAAAGTTGTTCGCTTAGAAGTTCTGTTGACTTATCTAAATTCTTCAAAGATGTGTGAACCGAAAAGTTCACAAAAGAATACCACGTTGCACCGTTCATGTCTGAACTAAGTCTCTTATGCTCTTCCCTAACTGTTGCAGCATTCTTGCCTTTTGTTCCTTGCAAAAAGATATGTTCTGCAAAGTGAGCCATGCCCGCAATCTTTTCGTCGTTTGCACCAGTTTTAAACCACACAACAACCGAAGCCGAATCGCTCACCATTCTTTTTTGGTGAATGAGTGTCACTCCGTCTTCCAACTTAATAATTGTTGGAACTTTTTTTCTAAACAATCTTCTAAACCACATAGTTCCAAACAAAACAACGGAACTAAAAAAAGTTACAGTTAGTGTAATCATTTACCACCCCTTTTCATTTTTCTTGTTTCAGCATACATAAGCCCGTCATAGTTCTTGATTATAAACAAAGCACTTTTGCCACTGTCGGCTTTATTGAAACCATAAGCATCAAAAAATGGGTCTTGTTTAGAAAGTGGCAACATAACGATGTAATCTAATTCTTTTTCTGTCAATAGTCTTGTCTTAAAATCTTTAACTAGTTGTTCATAACTAATTTCTTTTTTCCTAAAAAATCCCATCTTTAAATCCCTTATAACTTTCTAATCAGTCTAAAGTCCAGTCTTCCTCTGTCGTCTTCTTTAAGGAAGTTTACTTCCACTTTGTTTCCAATGTTTACAACATCTTCAACTTTTGCAACTCTTTCTTTTGAAAGTTTTGAAATGTGAATCATTCCTTCAACGCCCGGAGCAATGCAAACAATTGCACCAATTGGAAGAACTTTGATAATCTCACCTGTATATACTCTGTTTGTGTCAAGGTCTCCAGCAATCGTCATGATGATATCTTTTGCTTTCTCAAGCATTGGCTTGTCAACACCAGCAACAAACACTTCACCTGTCTGCTCAATGTCAATCTTAACGCCGGTTTGACGAATGATTTCGTTAATCACTTTTCCACCGCTTCCAATAACATCTTTAATATAATCTGGGTTGATTTGGAATGTGATAATTTTTGGAGCATATTTTGAAACCTCTGCACGTGGCTCTTCAATCGCTTCAAACATTTTTCCAAGGATATGCATTCTGCCAACTCTTGCTTGCTCTAGCGCTTCTTTCATAATCTTCAAATCGATTCCAGAAATCTTCATGTCCATTTGAAGTGCTGTAATTCCTTTTTCTGTTCCCGTAACTTTAAAGTCCATATCTCCAAGGAAATCTTCCACACCCTGAATGTCTGAAAGAATGACTGTTTTCTTTTTCTCTTTAATAAGTCCCATTGCAATTCCCGCAACTGGAGCCTTGATTGGAACACCTGCATCCATCAAACTTAGAGTTGACGCACAAGTTGATGCCATTGATGTAGAACCATTTGAAGATGTCACTTCAGAAACAAGCCTGATTGCATATGGGAATTCTTCTTCTGTTGGAAGAACTGGCTCTAGTGCTTTCTCAGCAAGTGCACCATGTCCAATTTCTCTTCTTCCTGCACGTCTAAGCATTCTTGCTTCTCCAAGAGAATATGGAGGCATGTTGTAGTGGTGCATATAGCGTTTTGTGTCTTCGTCGTCCACACCGTCTAGTTTTTGAACTTCAGAAAGCATTCCAAGAGTTGCAGCTGTCAAACACTGTGTTTGCCCACGTGTGAAAACTCCGCTTCCATGAACACGAGGAAGCAATCCAACCTCACACCATATTGGTCTGATTTGGTCGCTTGTTCTTCCATCTGGTCTGATGTTTTTTTCAGTGATGCTTGCTCTAACTTTTTCTTTTGTAAAATCATAAATGATATCAGGAATTGCCTTAACTTCTTCGCTCTCTCTAAACTTTTCCAAAGCATCTGCCTTAACTTGCTCAACTGCTTCTTCTCTTGTGTTTTTATCTACACTTACAATTGCTTTATCAAGTAATGCGTCTGCAAACGCTCTAACTTCCTTAACAAATTTCTTATCAACTTCTTTTGGAGCTTCCATTTGATATTTTGGTTTGCCAATTTTTTTCATAAGGTCTTCTTGGAAAGCAACCTGTTTTTTGATTTCTTTATGAGCCAAATCAATAGCCTTCAAAATGTCGGCTTCCGTTGCTTCGCTTGCGTCTGCCTCAACCATCAAGATTGCATCTTTTGTTCCAGAAGCAATAACGAAAAGGTCGCCCTTCTCTCTGTCTTCGCAACTTGGGTTTACAATAAAGTTTTTCCCAACGCGTGTGATTGCAGCGCTTCCTGTTGGTCCGCCAAATGGAACCTCTGAAATGCTTAGAACAACACTTGAAGCAAACATAGAAAGTGCTTCAACGTTTACGGTGCTACAAATTGAAAGTGGCGTCACCACAATTGCAACTTCGTTTCTAAGGTTGTCATCAAACAACGGTCTGATTGGTCTGTCAATCAATCTCGAAACCAATATGCCAGCATCACTAAGTCCGCTCTCTCTTTTCTTATAGCCGCCTGGAATTTTTCCAACGCTATACATTTTTTCTTCATAGTCCACAACAAGTGGAAAATAGTCTAGTCCATCTTTTGGTTTTTTGCTCATATTCACGTTTGCCATGATTACTGTCTCTTCGCATCTAAGAAGCACGCTTCCGTTGCTGAGTTGTGCAAGCTTGCCAAACTCCAGTGTCACTTCCTTTCCACCAATTTCTGTTTTGAATGTTTGAATGTTTTTAACTGCCTTAATTTCTTTCATTTTTTTTCTCCCCTGCCTCTCTGAGGTCTTTTTTTATTTTTACACTAATAAAGTATTGTAACACAAAAAAAGCACCGATGGTGCTTTTTTATTAACGCTTATCTTTTTTTCTGTCCCTCTTGATTGCGTTTTCTTTTTTAAGTTTTTTTCTTTCGCTAAGTCCAACGTATGAGTCTTTTTTCTTAATATCTTTAATCACGCCATCTCTTTGAACTTTTCTTTTAAACTTTCTAAGTCCAGATTCAACTGTTTCGCCTTCTCCAAGTCTAACTGTTGCCATACTATATTCACCTCCTCCCGTTTAGAATATAAAAGAATTCGTTATTAACGAATTCCTAGTTTTGTTTTTAGTGCTCTAAATGCTTCAATGTCTTGCTTCTCTAGATATTTAAGAAAACTTCTTCTTGTGTGCACAAGTTTCAAAAGACCACGTTTTGTGTGCTTGTCTTTTGGGTGAACTTTCATGTGCTCTGTGATTTCAGAAATTCTTGCAGTAAGAAGCGCGATTTGAACTTCTGTGTTTCCAGTGTCGCCAGGCTTCTTTCCAAATTCTTTAACAATCTTTGCTTTTGTGATTTTGTCCATCTTTTTTTCCTCCCATATTATTTCCATTAAACTGAGTAATCGGTTAGGTTCTGAGGAATCTCCGAAAACTAAGTAAAAGGTCTATTCGTCTATTATACACTATTTATTTAATTTGGCAAGTATCTTAGAACGACTTTCTTTTATGTCATGAGCGACCTCCGGCAACAACGCCGCAGGTGTTCCCTCACGTCTAGAATAAACAAATATATGCATATGGTCAAACCTTGCAGTTTTGCAAACCGCAACAGTCTCTGCAAAGTGTTTATCTGTTTCTGTTGGATAGCCAACAATCACGTCGCAAGAAATAAACGTCTTCTTAAAATGCTTTCTGATTAAAGCAACTTTTTCCAAAAACTCAACGCCAGAATACTTCCTGCCCATGTGCTTAAGAACTTCATCGCTGCCAGATTGCATTGAAAGATGGAAGAACGCTTCAAAGTTTCCAGCCTTCTTCATCGCTTCCAACAACTCGTTTGAAATATCACTTGGGTATAGACTTCCAAAAGAGAATATAGTCTTTGGCAACCTTTCGCCCAGTTCTCTCACAAGCCTAACCAATGCATATTGCCCATCAACTTTGAAATCAGAAATATTGATTGCCGTTATAACAATTTGTTTATAAACTTTCGCCAACTCTTCGGCTTCAGCAAGAACCTCATTGATATCTCGGCTTACACTTCTTCCCCTAATGTGCGGAACAATGCAGTATGAACAAAAGTTGTTGCAGCCGTCTTGAATCTTCAGAAGGGCTTTTTGTTTTTTCTGCGGGTCGCCCTTAGGTGCGACCCCTACATTCACACAGACTTTGTCAGCAGGGTTGAAAGATATTGCACCAGCGCTTAGCTTGCCGTTAGCAGGGGCAATATCTTGAAACCCCATAATAAAAGATATAACACTCATTTTGTCTTTTGTTCCAAGAACCAAGTCCACACCTTTAAACTGTTCCCTATTCTTTTCACTCGAACACCCAACCGCAATAACCTTTGCTTTTGGCGAATGCTTCTTTGCTTTTGAAATCAAATTCCTACTTTTTTTGTCGGCAATGTGAGTTATCGAACATGTATTTAAAACAACAAAATCTGCAGCCCCGTCATCAAACTTTTGGCTGACAAAAACCCCTTGCTCTTCAAGTTTTTGTTTGATTTTATCTGCCTCATATTGATTGCTTCTGCAACCCAAAGTTATGATGATGACTTTCATATTCCTACCCTAACAAAATAATACTCGCAGCCGCAATTGCCGCAGTTTCTGCACGTAAAATTTGATTGCACATCAAATAGTTAATAAGCTTTTCTTGTGGCACTAAATTTGTCAATAACTCTATTTCAGATTTGTCAAAACCACCTTCTGGGCCGATTATAAGCCCTATACGCGCATTTTCCTTCATTGTCGCATATATTTGTGCTCCGAACTCACCAAGCTTTTTGGTGGCCGTTTCATTAGCTAAAAACACACAATCGAAGTCCTTTAAATCTTTTGCCATTTGTTTAAAATCAATCGCTTTTTTGAGCTCCAGTTTTGTTGTTCTTCCCGATTGTTTTAGAGCCTCAACAATGATTTGATTTGCTCTTGCTTCCTTCATTTCTCCAGTCTTCACAACATTTCTAGACATAACAGGAACAAACGAAGAAACCCCAATCTCTGTAAGTTTTTGAAGAAGCAGTTCCATCTTGTCAGATTTAAGCATACATTGAAAAACCGTAAGATTTCTTGTTGGATTCGTGTTTGCCTCGTTTACGCTTAGAATCCTTGCTGTCAAAAATTCTCGCTTTGTTGTAAGAATTTCTGCTTCATACCAAAAGTCTGTGCCATTTATTATGCGGCACCTATCTCCATCATCAAGCCTGAATGTTCTGATTGCATGTCCATGTTCCACACCGTCAACAGTGACCTCGTCGCCTACACTCAGTTCTTGACCTTCATATTGAGTTGCATATATTGTTTTTAGTTTCATATGTCCAGTTTAGCACAATATTGACATTCTTCCTAAGCCGTGATATAAATAAGTCCCTAAACAAAAAAGGAGAAACAAATGAAACTAGATAAAAATGGAGTCATTCTACTTGATAAAGAAATTGAAGAAATAAAAGCAAATCTAAAACAAGCACAAGAAATCGAAAGAGAAGAAAGAAAACAGATTTCTGACGACCCAAAAAGCTTCTGCTTAAAAACTGCATCAGAGAGAGCAACATATGGCATCACGCTGTCGACAACAACTATGTATGAACAGAATATCAAAAGACTTCTTGATTTAAGAAAAGACATAGAACTTGTTGAACGCGGAACAGACAGAACAATTGCAGACATTGGCGACTTAATCAGAATTCGCTATAAAGACGGAACAACAAACCTTTTTGTTCTAACTGCAAATCACGCAAGCAACACAATTGGAGCTATGATTACAGATGTTTCAATAAACAGCCCGCTTGGTCAATCAATATACCAAAAGAAAGCAGACGAAGCGTTTTCATTCAAACTAAGTCTTGCACTTGAAAGAGTTTCTGGAAAAATTGTTTCAATCGAATCTCCAACCGCTGTTGCCAAAAAATTTCTAGAACCATAGACATATCAAAAAAACGCCAAGAGGCGTTTTTTTCTTATTCACTAGCTTTAAAGTTATAAACCGGTCTAAGATGTTTAACCAACTCAACTGTCGGTTCAGATAACTCTTGAATCTCTTCCCAGTCTTTATATGCAAACGGTGCTTCGTCTAGAGTTTTGATGCTTACCGTTGTTGTGTTTATTCCTTCCATTGATTTAACAAAGTCTTCAAGCTTAAACTCTTCTTTTGCCTTTGTTCTGCTCATAAGCCTTCCCGCACCATGTGGAGCCGAGTTGTTCCAGTCTGGGTTGCCCTTTCCAACGCAAAGCAAAATTCCGTCTCTCATGTTTAGAGGAATAACAAGTTCTTCACCAGCATTTGCACGAATTGCGCCTTTTCTTAAGATGTTTGTTTTTGTGTCGATATAGTTATGCGTTGAAATAATTTCTTTTGAAATCTTTCCACCCATTTTCGAAACAATCGTTTCAAGCATCTTTTTTCTTGAAGCCTCTGCAAACTCTGTGCAGATTTTCATGTCGTGTAGATACTCAGCCATCTTCACGCCTTCGAGGTAAGCAAGTTCTTTTCCAACACCTTCGCCTTCTCTGCGGTTTGCAAGAAGCGCTTTCTCCGCAACGTTTTGATAATACAATGCAACTTTGTTTCCAATTCCCCTGCTTCCGCTATGCACTGCAAGCCAGCCATCTTCATAGGCTTCAATAAAATGGTTTCCGCCTCCAAGTGTTCCAAGAGCATGATGCCCAGACTCTGCGGTTTTGTTATCGAGTTTCATAATGCATTTCAAATCATTAAAAGGTTGGTATGGAACTCGTCTAGAATGATTTCTATAACCGTATGGAATAAATTTTTTAATAATCTCGTCTAACTCTTGCCATTTTGCTTTGAAATCTATGTTTGTTTTGATTAAGTTAACCCCGCAACCGATGTCCACACCAACAATTGCTGGGCAAACTTTGTCCAAAATAAGCATTGTTGTGCCAATAACACAGCCTGCACCCGCGTGGGCGTCTGGCATTATTCGAATATTTGCGCCTTTGCCAAGAATTGAATTTGAAAGCGTTTGTATTTGTTCAAGTGCCTTTCCTTCAATTGTTCTTGCATAAATCACAACTTCTTCGTTATGTTTTGTTCTGAATCTTTTCATAATTTGTTTATCCTATGCTGTAGGTTCATCTGGCTTCTTTGCTTTTGCAGCCTTTTGAGCTTTTCTTCTTGCAATTTTGTCAGCAACCGATTCTGTTGCACTCGCTGCTGCCTCACCAGCACCCACTCCAACAAGCCCCGAAACCATCCCAGCCGCAACCGTAACACCACCCACCCAGAGCCATTTTGGACCATGCTTCTTTTTCATGTTTGATGAAGCAACTTGGCGACGTGCAGCGCTGGCTTCTTCTGTATTATACTTTTCCCATCTTTCATTTGCATTTTCTGTTGGATGAAATGTTTCAGAATATTTAACAAAGTTATTCTTTTCTCTATCATGCAGGACTCTATATTCTGCGTCAGTCTTTTTTGCCATGTCGTTGTCATAAACCTTAGCCATCCCAAAAGCTGAGCCGACAGTTGAGGCAACAAAGATGGTGCCAAGAACCGTCCAACCTACGGCAGTTGCAAGTTTTTCTCTAAAAGGAGTGCGTCTTTTATATTTTTCCATATTCAAAATTTTCCTTTTTATAATCTCTATAAAGAGTATACCACACAACCGACCAATAAAAAACGCCGTTTGGCGTTTTTGTTTAGAACTATGAATACTTGTCGCTTTTTTCTACCGCATACTTTTTAAGAGGGTTCTCTTCACTTACTTTACCCTCTTTAACTTCTTTTAAATACTCTTCGTATGCTTTGCCTTTTTTCTTACTTTCTTTATTTTTTGCGTTTGCTTTGTTTTTTCGCTTCAAGTAAGCAAATGCTCTTTCATCTCCACCAACTACACTAACAAGTTCCCAATTATCTTTTCCCAATTTATTAAGAATTTCTTGTTCCTTTTCTGCAGTTTCATCTAGTGCTATCACTTTATATTCAATCATTTAATTTATCCTTTTATTCTTTTATAACTTATTCAAGGTATCAAGATATTTGCGATACCCGTCAAACTCTGTTTGCGAAAGCGTTTTCATCACGCTTTCAATTTCTTTTTTGATTTGTTTAGATGCCGAACGCGGAAACTCCGCAACAAGTTCAATAATCAAGTCCCCGTGCCCTATGCCATTAAGTTTCTTAATTCCCTTATTGCGTTCTTTCAAGAGCGTTCCAGTTTGAGTGTTTGCATCAATTCTTAGATTTAAAAACCCTTCAACCGTTGGAATCTTGATATCTCCACCAAGCATCATTGTTGTGAAAGGCACAAACAACTTCAAATGCAAATCAAAACCTTTTCGCTTTAAGAGTGGGTGCTCTGCAACTTTAACCGTTATATTAAGATTGCCTTCATACCCTGGCTTGCTTCCCGCATTTCCTCCGCCTGCATATTGAATCGCCTGACCGTCCGCAATACCTGCTGGAATGTCGATTGAAATTGTTTCGCTAGACATGGTCTGCCCCTTACCTTTGCAAGTGTTGCAAGCATGCTTGATTGTCTTGCCTTGACCCCTACAAACTGTGCAGGTTTGAACAGAAGACATCGCACCAAGAAACGTGTTCATTGTTTTTCTTACTTGCCCAGTTCCACGGCACTGACTACACACAGTGAAATCAGATTCACTCCTTGCACCCTTTCCACCGCAATCTGAACAACTCTTCTGACGCGTCACCGTAACGTTTTTCTTTGCACCCTTTGCTGACTCAACAAAAGTTAGATTCACCGTTGCAT
>WQZR01000012.1 GCA_009780625.1 Bacillota bacterium
AAAGAACAGAACCTTATCTTGAAAATGAGCGGAATGGACTGCTATTATTCAAAGTTTAATTCAGACTATGACTGGAGAGAAACGGGAATTGTTTTCTGGCAGGGAAAACCAATAGACAGACATAGCAAAGAATACGCAGATTTTGTTGATGAATTGTATATATCGGCAATTCAAAATCCATTGTATAGAAAAGCGATTTTAAACACTGGAGATTTATACATCATTCATTCGCTTGGAAACGAAGATGCAAAAGACACGGTTCTATCAAAACGCGAATACGAAACGATGTTGAATAGCCTGAAAGCGTTTTTACAATCTAAGAAATAAATTGGCGAAAGCCATTTTTTTTATGTTACAATAAGATATTAATAAAGTGAGGAGAGAAAAATGCCACAGAAACCAAATTTTAAATTAGGACCAAGAACTGCAGACGGACAGGTTAAGGAGCAACCAAAGTATTCTGGCGGAAAGCCAATCAACAGAGGTGGCCAAACTACTGTTTCGAGTGCACCTAAGAAAGCTGCTCAAAGAGGCAAATAGTTTTTGCTGGCATAAAGTGAACATATGAAATATTCAAAACTTCCAATTTCCGGAACCAGAGACTATATGCCAAAAGAGGCAGAGCTTAGGTTTCAAATGCTTGAGACATGCGTGAACGTGTTTTCTAGACATGGTTTTTTGCTGATTAAAACACCAATCTTTGAAAACATAGATTTGCTTGCGGGCGGCGACGAAGGCGACAACTCTAAGATGATGTTTAAAACACTAAAGAGAAGGGACAAACTTAAAACTGCGGTTGAAGGAATTGTGAACAACCTTGAAAGCTTCTCTGAAAATCAGTTAGCAGAAGAAGGGTTGAAGTTTGACCAAACTGTGTCTCTTGGCAGATTTTTTGTAAACAATCGTCAAGACCTTCCAAACCCATTCAAGGCAATGCAGATTGATGAAGCGTTTAGAGCAGAAAGAGCACAGAAGGGAAGATATAAACAATTCACACAAGCAGACATAGACATTATTGGAGATAACTCAAACCTTGCAGAAATTGAAGTTATTTGTGCAATGCTTGAAGCATATTCAGCGCTTGGGCTAAATGCTCTTGCAAAAGTAAACTCGCGTATTATTTTAAACAACTTGATTTTGGATGCTGGTTTTAAAGACGACATGATTCCTGCAATTTTGATTATTGTAGACAAACTTGAAAAAATTGGCGAAGAAAAAGTTAAAGAAGAAATTCTAGCACTGTTTGGTGGCTATCAACAAATGGAAACACAGACACAAACCAAAGTAAGAGATTTTGTGGAAACGCTTATAAGGCTTTCTAAACTGGAAACAACTGCGGCTCTAACAGAACTTAGAGAAATGGCAAAAGTAAACGGCAACGAGCAGTTGTATGAAGAAGTTGAAAAACTTAAAGAAGTGATTAGAGCAGTGAACGAATATAACCCAGAGTTTGAAGTTGGGTTTGATGCAAGCATTGTGAGAGGGCAAGGCTACTACACCGGAACACTTGTTGAGTTCTGTAAAGACGGAAACCTTGCAATCGGTGGTGGCGGAAGATACGACAACATGATTGAAAAATTTGATGGCGAAAAAGTTTCGGCATTTGGCGCAAGCATTGGTGTGGATAGGGTTTTGGACATTCTTTCAGAAATGGGAGAACAAGCAGGTGGGCAAAAACTGGCACTTGTTTATTATAGAGAAACTTCAAAAGAAGAAATCATCAGGGCAAAAGCAGAACTGATGAAGAGATGGGATGTTGCAACATTTGCATTCCCAAACAACTTTTTCGAGTTTGAAAGAAGGCTTAAACTGAACGGCTATTCTAAATTTGTTAAAATCGACAACCTAGAAGAAATTAAAGAAATAAAAGGATAGGTCATGACTGAACAAGCTACACAGCTGCCAGAAGAAACAAAGCCAAAGAAAAAAAATAAGTGGTTGCTGCATATTTGTATAGTGGTGTCTATGCTTGGAGCGTGGGGTCTTCTTTTTTGGTTTGTTCAGGCTTCGGATAGATTTGAACTTCCGGTTATTTGGTGGATGTTTTTAATTTCTCAGTTTTTTGGTCTTATAAATGCTGGAATTGCGGTATATAGATATCAAACCAAGAATAAAGAAAAAACACTCAAAATGGCTGCCATTGGAAATATTTTTAAAGTTTTCAACTACGTTTTTATTTTCAACTGGTCGCTTGCTGGGTTAAAAGTTATAAGTATTTTTAAAAACCTATTTTTTGCTGAAACAAGCAAAGGCAAAATGAAACTATGGCAGTCTCTTTTGATTTTGATTATCTTCTCACTTATATCTGCTGCAGTGGTTTTCTGGTCTTGGTGGTATACACGTTTGTGGTTTGAGTGGGTGATTCTAGGTGTGACAATTTTATCGAATTTTGGGAAGTGGGCAAAGGGAATACATATTCACAGGGTAACTTCGGTTATATATCGTGTTGCGATGATTATTAACAGTGTTTACTACTATCTAAACCTTACAAACTTAATCAAGGCAGTGTTCGTTATAGCAACTATTATCGTTTTCTATGTTAGACTTTTAAAAGAAAAAATAACTTCAAAGAAACAAAAGAAAATAGAAACAGAGGTTCAAGATGGAATTTAACTTATCAACAGCAAAAGACGCATACAATGCGATTATTAAATCTAAAGACATAGCAGAGTTGACTGCTGTTATGACATCTATTGATATTGCAGATTTGGTTGTCCTAGATGGCTTTAGACTAAACGAAGCAAAAGCGGCTTGTTCTGCGCTTCTTAGGTGTATGTGCGACTATCCACAAATACGCCGCTCGTTCAACTATTTTGGAACACTTGAAGGCTGCGAACAAAACAAAGACCAACTTTGGCTAAAACTAAACCCAGATGCTGAGTATGATATTTTAGAATCAATGAAAGACTATGTAGAGAAGGGACTTGAAGGTTGCAAAAACGCTTTTGACAAGAAAGGTGCAGGTTTTGCAATGCACTGGTGGAAAGAAAACCACGAGTTCTTTGGGGTGAAAACATATACATTCAGTTGTTTGATTCTAAACCACAGAATGCTGGTTGATTCGGTGGACTCGCTAAAGACTGTAAATCAAACAAACTTTAAGCATCTTCAGGCTCCAAGTGCGGCAAGTTCCATCAAAGCACTTGTGGACCACGAGTTTGGGCACATCATTGATTTTGATTTAAAAATTTCAATGTCTAGAGAGTTTGGGCAAGTTGTGAGGTTCTATGGAACTGAAAGACTTAGAAAAGGGCTTTCGCAATATGCAGTAAGCACAGGGAACTCTAAAGAACAAGAAGTTTTGGCAGAGGCGTTTTCTGAGTTTAGAAACAGCAGGGAACCAAGAGAGATTGCAAGAAGAGTTGTGACTATGATGGAAATGGAATATAGAAAAATATTTAGAAAACCAAGTGGAGGGTTGAGATAGATGAAATTTCTAAAGAAATGTGGAATTGTTGCAGTTTTCTTTCTTGCTTTTGTGATTAGCCTAGCGGGGTGTGTTTATAGAAACACAACAGAAAATGTTTTGCCTCCAACTCCTTCGATGCCAACAGGTGTTGAAGTTGATGTTGCGTACTTCTCTATTGAAATAATTGAAGGCACAGAGGAACATGAGGGGCTTAGAATTATTAAAATAACAAACACTTCTGAAAAAACATTTATTGATATTCTTTTTGATGTAAGTTTTATAAACATTTTCGGTGTGACAATACACACAGAACAAATTGGAATATATATGATATTAACACCAGGAGCCTACGAGTTTTGGTATTTTGGTTTTGAAGATTGGGAAGAGAGCTATGAACTTGCAAAGAACACTCAAACAGTTATAATCACAAAAGCAACAGAAGGGCTGACTTTTGGTGAAGACCCAGGATTTCCAGGCTTCCCGGAATTCCCAGGTGATGATTGGGATTTCGACTTTCCAACATTCTAGCTAAATTAAAAAACGCCGAGAGGCGTTTTTTTTGTTTGGCGTGCCTGGGGGGATTCGAACCCACGACCCCCTGCTTAGAAGGCAGGTGCTCTATCCAGCTGAGCTACAGGCACAACTTTTGTTTAGAAGTTTAAACGAAGTTTATTTAGACCTTTCAATAAAAAAGTACTTTAATGTCCAATAACTTCGACAGGAGTTATTATATCAAACAGTTTCGTTTCTGTCAAATCATTTGCTAAAATGGAGAAAGGAGAAAAATATGGCAAATGAGGTTATGAAAGCTTTGAAAGAAAGAACAAAGCTAGAAAAGAAACTAAGAAAGGAAGAAGAAAGAGAGTTTAAGAAACTGGCAAAAATGCAAGCTGGAGAAAAACTAGTTAAGCCAGAATACTTGATTGTGATGACAACAGTTGGAACGCAGGCTGATGCAAAAGCCATGGCGAGAAAACTTGTTGAGAAGAGGCTTGCTGCATGTGTTCAGATTGAAGAAACAACATCTGTTTGCATGTGGAAAGGAAAGATGGAAGAAGCGAAGGAATTTAAGGTTAGCATCAAAACAAAGGCGGAGTTATTTTCCCATGTTGAAAATGCAATAAATACAATGACTAAATACGACTTGCCACAGATTGTTGCATACAAAATTAAATACGTAAGCAAAGAGTTTGCAGCATGGATGGAAGAAAGGTTCACGGCGGTTGACGAGCACGGCGGTTGCACGCATAGTTGTTCAACTTGCGGTGGGTGCGGAGGTTAAGATGAGAGTTGGAATTGATATTGTTTTTGCTCCAAGAATGAATGAAATGAAAGCAAGTTTTGTTCAGAAGAATTTTACAGTGTATGAAATCACATATATAACGCAGATTGAAAAAAGTTTTGCTGGTTTCTTTGCGGCAAAGGAAGCTTTCCTTAAAGCAATTGGAGTGGGTGTTCTTAATGGAATTGATTTGAAAGACGTTGAGGTTAGACACAAAGATTCTGGTCAACCATATTTGAATGTTGCACCAGAGATTATGAAGAAACATAAAATTAAAGACATAAGTCTTTCAATCTCTCACGACGGCGACTATGCAACAGCAATTGTTGCTGTTATGTAAGTTCCAAACTTACACGCAAAGCAAAGTTTAATTTTGAAAGTAGGCGAGAATCAAGCTCGCCTATTTTTTGTTTAAGCCTAAGTTTATCGATTGTTCGAATTTGTTCGGCTAGAATCAGGCTATGTTCTCTCAGTTGTGTGGTGTATGGCAAAATCTCCACATGAGTTGGGAGTTTAAGTTTATCTACTTTCGAAGTAACCATTGCAACAATCACGGTTGGGGAGTGTTTGTTTCCAATGTTGTTGGAAATAACCACACATGGTCTAATGCCGCCTTGTTCGCTGCCTTGTGTTGGGTTTAAGTCTGTTAGATATATTTCGCCTTTTTTTATTAGTGTGAACATATGTGCATCTTTTCTTGGTCTAGTTCACTTTATGAATAATTCTTTATACGTGTTAAAATAGAAGCATGGTATATAAAACAACATACAAATCTCCAATAGGTTTATTAACTCTCACAAGTGATGGGGAAAACCTTATTGCTTTATATAATAAAGATATTGTGGGTGAAGAAAAAGACTTGCCAATATTCGATAAAACAAAAGATTGGCTCAAGCGATATTTTGCTGGAAAGCAACCGGGTGTTAAAGAACTTCCACTTGCACCAGAAGGAACTGAATTTAGAAAGAAAGTGTGGAAGGCACTATGCGAGATTCCATATGGCTGCCTTGTGACATATGGCGACATTGGAAAACAAATTGGCTGCAAATCTGGGCAGGCAGTGGGTGGTGCTGTTGGGAATAACCCAATTTCAATCATCATTCCATGCCACAGAGTTGTTGGAGGAAACAAAAGCCTGACGGGTTATGGTGGCGGACTTAAGATGAAAGTTGCACTTTTGGAGCATGAAGGAATAGACACAAAGAAATATGCTGTTCCAACAAAGGAAGCAAAGCTTTATATTAAATCTCAAAATTTGTGTTAATATTAAACTAATGAATTGGATTATCAAAGAAAGTGTTTCGGGCAACCCAGCAGTATGGACACCTCCAGCAGGTTTTTCTGTTGGCAGTGTTGAAATCACATTCTATGGAATCATCATTGCTCTTGCAATTGTTGCTTCTGTGATTATTGCTGACAGGCTTGGAAAAAAATATAGAAATGTTTCTAGCGATGATGTGTTTTTTGTTGCATGGTTTACGGTTGGTTTTGGTGTGCTTGGTGCAAGATTGTTTTATATATTTACATTTATTGATATATATATCGCAAGTCCACAATTGATTTTCACTCAGTTTGCAGGGCTTAGCATATACGGCGGAATTGTTGGTGGGTTTGCAGGGCTTTGTTTGGGTGTGTTTTTAGGAAACAAAATCAAACAAAGAAAAGGGCAGAACGGAAAAATTGACCTTGTTGCAGTTCTTGATATTGCAGCACCAGTTGTTGTGATGAGCCAAGCGATTGGAAGATGGGGGAACTTCTTTAACCAAGAGTTGTATGGCAGAGAAATCACAAACGCAAATGCTCAGTGGTTTCCGTGGGCAGTTTATATCAATTGGAATGCAAATCATGCTGAAGCTTGGCACCACGCGTTGTTTTTCTATGAATCGTTTTTAAACATTATTGTTTTTGCAGTTTTGATTTTCTTAATCAAAAGGGTGAAAGCACCGGGGTTGATTGTTTCGCTATATGTTGCGGCTTATGGGATTATTAGAATTATTCTTGAAGGGTTTAGAGAACCTGAAGGAACACCGGTTTTGTTTGGTGCATTTAACGTGTGGCATATGTTCAGTTTGCTGTTTATTGTGGTTGGGCTTACCTTCACAAGTATTTGGCTATATAGAAACAAAGATATATTAAAAAAACGCCGAAGAAAAAAAGAGCCTAAAAAGGTTTAACTTTTTGATTGATAAGTGTTAAAATTGTAAATACTTTTTGAGACTGTTTGAAAAAAGGAAATATTAGATGAACTTCAGAAAATCTAAAAATGGATATTGCCCAATTGAAGTTAATGAGTTTTTTAAGACTCAAAAGTTTAATATGGCTGCAGATATAAATGCAATCAGGGCAGAAGTGACATCTCTAAAAAACGAAAACGCAAGACTTAGAAAAGAAATTGATTCTTTTGAAGCATCAAGACAATATATGGCAAACGCAATTCTTGCAGCCGAAGAGAAAGCAAACCAAATGGTTCTTGAAGGAAGGGAAGCGTTCAACGAAGTTATTGCTGAACTTCTTGAGTTATATAAACACTATGCAACTGTTGTTGCCGAAATCGAAGAAGAATATGGACAAGTTGAAGACGAAAGACTTGACACATCTAAATTTAAGAGTGAAGTTCAAGACTTGATTATGAAAATTGTTGGCGAAGCAGAAGGCGAAGAAGAAATTTTTGAGGAAGAAGAAGTTGTTGCTGAAGTTGTTGAGCCAGAACCAGAAGAAGTTGAAGAAGAGATTGTTGCTCCAGTTAGACCAGCAAGAGCAAAACTTCCAGTGAGTTATACATCTGTGTTTTCTGAAGCTAAACCAAAGATTGTTGCTCGCGAAAACGCAGGGCTGATTTGCGAAGCTTGTGCTGAGGGAGACAGTGAAAACCTGTGCGAAGCATGCGCATCGACTTTAAACCAAGTTAAAGACAAACTTGAAGCAACACTTCAATACGAAGCAGAAACAAGACGCCTTGAAGCGGTTCACAGAATTTTGGTTGAAAAAACTAAATCAGAAGCAAAAACAGAAGTTGCTCCAAAACTTGATATTGAAGAAAGACTTGAAAAACTGATGGCAGGGGAAACATTGTCTGTTTCAAATTCAACAGAAGGCGAAACATTTGAAGTTAAACCAGAGCCACAACCTGAGTCTAAACAAGAACAACCAAAGCAGGAACAAAGAAGAAGACATCAATCTCCATACGAAGCACTTATTTCAAAATATCTTTTAAATCCAAAGATTGACGAAGTGGCGGCAGCAAGAGAAAGACATATATACGGACCAAAGAAAAACACTCCAAAAGAGGTTATGCCTCCAGTTAAAAACGAAAGCGAAACAATCACATACACACTTGGAGATAAAGCAGAAATTTCTAAGAAAACAAATGCATTCAATCTAAGAGATGCGCTTGTGTCTAAGGACACGCTGGACCAGATACTGCAAAGCTTCGACTTCTACAATGAAAAATAAAAAACGCGTAAGCGTTTTTTTCTTTTTCATGCTAAAATAAGGTTAGAAAAATTTGTGGAGTTGTTATGAAACTTTTAGATAGCATTTTGAGAACAATGGGTTTTGAGGCAGGAGAGCCAGAACAAAACCAAACAGCAAAAGAACCAAAACCTAAAAAAGAAAAAAGAGAAAGAGTTCATCATATGGAAGAAAAGCCAAGAGCGTCTTTCTTTGCCAAAAAAGAAAAACCAGAACCTGCTCCAAAAAAGGTTAGCAAGTTCGATTTGATTAACGACATTCTTCCACAATACGAAGGCGGCGGAGAATCTGCAGGTGGAGCGGCTGGAAGTGTTTCACTTCAAGCAAACGAAAACGGTGTGAGTGTTTCAAAGAACGTTATTGTATACAGCCCAAAAAATCATAGTGACATGAAGAACCTTGTTGACTTTCTAAGACGCAAAGAACCAATTATTGTAAACTTTGAAAAACTAGACGACGATATTGCGCCTGCAATGGTGTCTTTCATTTCTGGTGCACTTTATGCTTTGAAGGGAAGTATACATCCTATCAGTGAAGGGCTATACTTACTTACGCCAGAGGGAGTTAATATTTTAATTCCAAAAGAGAGAAAGAAGGTTTAAGCCATATTGAATCTAAAAAAAGAAAATATAATAGCATTTGCAAAAAACTGGCAGAACTGGTTGTTTATCGGTTGGGTTGTTTTTTTGATTTTTCTAGATATCCTAACAAAATTTCTGACAGACGGTGTAGAGCATTTTGTGATTATTCCATGGCTGTGGGAGGTTAAGTCTGTTCATAACTCTGGCATGGCTCTTGGGTGGCTTGCAGGTGCGGGGGCGAGATGGTTTCTTGTTTCTATGACATTTGTTGTGCTTATAGCCTTAACTTGGTTTGCAATCGCAAACAAACAAAAAACGATTATATTTTTTATTTCAATGGTTCTTGCAATGAGTGGTGCATATGGAAACCTTGCATGCAGATTGTTCTATGAAAATGGTTATGTGAGAGATTGGATTGTGTCTGGTTTTGTTTTTCCGTGGCAGACATTTGTTTTTAACCTGGCAGATGTTTTTGTGATTGCTGGAGCGATTGGACTAGGAATCTATTTTATTTTCCAATTTAAGTTTGAAGATAAGAAAGAATAAATATAAATAATTATGAATAAATATACAATCACAACTGAATACGAAGGCCAAAGACTAGATGCATTTTTGTGTGCAGTTTTAGGTGATGTGACAAGAAGCCAAATCAAAAAACATATTGAGGCAGGCAAAGTTTTTTTATGTAGGGGTCGCACATCTTTGCGACCTGTAAAAAAAGCAGGCGAACCACTGAAAGTTGGCGACATTGTTGAGGTAGGCGAGTTTGAATCAAACGAACTTAGTTTTGAAGCAGAAGACATAAAACTTGATGTTGTGTATGAAGACGAGCATTTGGTTGTTATAAACAAACCAATCGGAATGGTTGTCCACCCAGCGGTTGGAAATAAGTCTGGAACGCTTGTGAATGCTTTGGTTTATAAGTTTAGCCTAAGTGAGGGAACAGCAGCGGAAAGGCCTGGAATTGTTCATAGACTTGATAAGGACACATGCGGGCTTATGGTTGTTGCAAAAACAAATTCGGCACACGAGAAGCTTGCAAAACAATTCGAACCTGCATTTGCTGGAGAGAAGGCTGCAAAGAGGGAATATATTGCGTTGCTTGAAGGTGTTGTTAAAGAAGACAAAAAAACAATTGAAACAAAAATTGCTCGAAACGAAAAAGACAGAAAAGCAATGGCAGCATTTCCAAAAGAAGGAATAAAAGGAAAACTTGCCATATCTGAAATGCAGGTGGTTGAAAGGTTTAAAAACCACACACTCACAAGGTGGCAACTTAAAACTGGAAGAACACATCAAATTCGTGTGCATGCAAAACACATAAACCACCCAGTCGTTGGAGATGAAACATATGGGCTAAAAAAACAGGTATTGATGAAAGGTCAGTTTCTTGTTGCGGCAAAACTTTCATTCTTACACCCAATGACAAACGAAAGGCTTACATTCGAAATTTCGATGCCTAGTGAGTTTAAAGCACTTCTAAAAAAGTTGTAAAAAAAATGGTTAAGTGTTAAAATGAAAAATAATATATTTAAAGGAGAAACAAAATGAGTAGAGATATCACATTTAGAAAAATTTTAAATTTCCTAGCGTTCTGCGCAATTATGATTATTGCTGCAAGCATACTTCTTTCAAACGACGTGCTGAGCATTTCATTCCTAGGATGGATGAGATATATGGCTGAGATTGTTGCATATGGTATTGTTGCAATTGCTGCATTCTTCTTTGCAAGAAGCAAACGCAATGTTGCATATATGATTGCATACATCATTGCTATGGTTGTGCTTGTTATATTCTATATAATCGGCTTCTAATAACTAAACACAAAAAACGCCCGAGGGCGTTTTTTTCATGCTAGAATAGACATATGAACAACAACGACAAAATTAAAAACATTCTTGAGTTTTATAAAATCACAACAGAGCTTAAGGGAATCATCAGAAGTGGGTGGAAAGTTTGGAAGGCAGACATGGAAAGGCTGGAGTCTGTTGCGGAACATGTTTATGGCTGTCAGATGCTTGCCATGGCAATCAACTCCGAGTTTGAACTTGGCATAGATATAATCAAAGTTTCTTTCATGCTTGCAATTCACGAAATAGGTGAGGCAATTATTGGCGACATTCCAGCAACTGTTTCAACAATGACAAAAGCAGAAAAACAAAAAATTGAACTTGAAGCAGTTGAGAAGATTTTGTCTCCACTAAACCAGTGCGAAACAATCAAAAAATATTATCTTGAGTTTGAAGAAAAGAAAACAGCAGAAGCAAAGTTTGCATATTTGGTGGACAAACTGGAGTGCGACATTCAATGCAAGTTTTATGATGAGCATAACGCTTTCAGCATGGACGTTGAAAGACCAGAGAAGGTGAGAGCCAAAATGGAGCTCTATGAAAGCCGTGGTTGCAAAACACTTTCAAGCATGTTTATAAACTATGACATAGACACATTCTATGAAAACGAACCAGTGTTTAAAGAGATTGCACAATATGTTATCAGCAACAGAATATTCAAATCTTAATTTGATAAAATAATTGACAATGAATGTCAAATGCTATATAATTAAACCTATTGCACTCGTGGCGGAATTGGCAGACGCACTAGACTTAGGATCTAGCGGGTTACCGTGGGGGTTCAAGTCCCTCCGAGTGCACCACACGTAAAACCCCCTGACGGGGGTTTTTTAGTGCCTTTTTTTTGTATATGTGATATCATTAAAATATACTAATGATTAAACATAAGTGAGTGGGAATGGACAGACTAAAAGACTTAGACATGAGTATAAAAAAACTTCTCAGAGATGCAATGATTGCAAAGTCTGTTGTTATTGGCACACACATAAATACAGATGGAGACGCACACGCTTCCATGCTTGGAATGGCTCATATGGTTAGGTCGGTTAATCCAGGTGCAGAGATTAATCTTTTTGCTGAGCACCCAGAAGGCGATGGAATTGGCAGATATAGACATATGTATGAAGGCAGCCCGTTTAAACTAAACGACAACAAAAAACTTGAGTTTAGACACGATTTAGGAATTGTGACAGACTGTGCAACTGCACCAAGACTTGGAAAGTTTAGAAACCCAGTGTTGGCATCAAAGAAAACATATAACTTCGACCACCACGAAGGGAACACCATGTTTGCTGATGAAAACATTGTTGACACAGGGGCTTCAAGTGCAAGCCAGATGGAAGCAGAATTTTTGCTTGCAAACAATGCAGACATTCCTGTGGGTCTAGCTAACATTCTGTTTGCGGGAATGTATACAGACAACGAGTTTGGTTGGGGAATGTCACCTAGGGCTCTAAGAACTGCTGCAGCACTTTCGCCATTGGCTGAAACTGAACGCGTTATTGACATATTCAACAGCAGCACAATAGAAGGAGAAGCACTTCTTAGGCTTGCAGACAGAATATACGCACACGACAACAGGTTTCTTGTAGCAAGCATGGATAAAAACGTAATCAAAAATGCAGGTGCAACTCTTAGAGATACATTTGGAATAAGCACTGCACTTATAAACAAACGTGGGGTTGATGTTGCCGCAACATTTGCACAACAGCCAGATGGGGTTTGGTGTTGTTCTTTTAGAGGAAAAAATGGTTATTCAGTTATTCCAATTGCCGAGGCCTTTGGTGGCGGGGGCAGAAGGGAGAAAAACTTCTCCATTGCAGCCTGCATGACAGAAAAAGACCCAAGCGAACTTTTGGCTTTCATTATGCCATATGTTGAGCATATGTTTCAAAACAGCAAGAAGAACTCGATAAACCCGTTTATGAATCAAAGTGGTCTTTTGATACCGAAAATGACTTTAACGGATGCAAGAATAAAGGGAGGCATAATCCTCCCTTCAACTCAAATTGTTTCACCACCTGAAACATACACAATTCACTAGAGTTCATTGTGCCCGGCAATGCCATAGTATGGCTCTTTTCTGCCGATTGCAGTTCTTCCCTGAATGTTTGGGTTGTTGTTTTCTGCTTGTTCGCAGAGCTCATTAAACTCGTCTGGTGTGATTGTTGTTCCTTTGCGTTTATAGTCAACAATTCTCTTTTCGCCAACTCTGAAGAAGTGAACTTCGTTTGGACTTGTGATTGTGATAAATCTATGAACTCTTTCTCCAATTTTTGAAGTTGTTTTTGATGTTGCGTCAGAACTTTTTGTGTATACAACATCTCTTTCAACCATGTCGTTTTTGGTTGAAACGAATTTCAATGTCAGAAGAATTGCGTTTCCTGTGTCTTCTCTATATTGTGCAATTTGGGCAAGTGTTTCTCTAAGCCCTTCAATGAAAGTTTCTTCTTCTTTTGGAGTTCTCTTCAAATTGATTTGTTCAACGGTGTCATTTAGAGTTTTGCCGATTTCTTCCCATTTTTCGTTTATGATTTTTTGGAGTTCTTTTTTGTCTTTCTTGTTGATTGTTGCATCAAGTTCTCCGCTTAGTTCTTCAATTTCTTTAAATAGGGCAATGAGCTCCTCTTTTATTTCTTGAAGTCTTTTCATTCCGCGTCTTACTGGTTTTACTTCAATAACATCTTTTGTAGCCAGTTCTAGAACTTGTTTGCCTTTAGGTCTATTTACTGCAAAGAAAGTTGCAACTCTTTCAGTTTCTGTTTTTGCAACTTTAAAAACAATTCCACGCACTACTATATGCCCGGTGTTTCTACCGTCTTTGTCTTTAAGGTTTTCAACCGTGATGTCCATAAGTTTTTTATGCTTACTTGCTCTTTCTAGTTCAAGAATATTATTTGTCATATAAAAAATACTCCCTTGATTATTTATGGGAGTATTTTATCTTAGATTCTTAAATTATGCAATAGGGGAGACTTAGCCAACAATTGCTGCGTTTTTTGTTCCAAGTGTTGTTTTGCCTTGAACCATTCCACAGTTTGCTGTTGCTTCTTCGCAAAGTCTTTTAAATTCTTCTGCTGAAATTGTCACGCCTGTGCGTTTGATGTCCAAGATTAGGTCTTCGCCATATTGAGAGAAGTGTGCCATGTTTGGACTTGTGATGTCTAGGAACCTGTGAGTGTTTTTTCCAGGTTGGCTTACTGATGGAACCGTTGAAGTGTAGACAACTGTTCTTTCAATCACACCTTTGTCAGTTGATTGGAATTTTGCTGCAATAAGTTCGCGTGTTGCGGTTTCTTCTGCAGTTGTTCTTGCACCTGCGAACACATTCTTAATTCCCTCAAGCATTGTTCTGATTTCCGTTTTTGTTTTTCTTAGGTTGATTTTCATAAACGTTTCGTCTAGAAGTGACTCAAGTTCTTTCCATTGTTTGTTTTTAGAAAGTTCTATGATGTCTTCTTTAATTTCATGAAGAACAACCATTCCACGTCTAACAGGCTGTGCGTCTATGATGTCCTTTGTGTTTAGGTTTAGCATGTGGTTTTCACGTGGGCTGTTTGTCACATAGAATGATGCAATTTTTCCGTCCCCGTTTGCAGCTGGTTTTATTCTAAGACAAATTCCTGTTCTAACCACATAACCTTGATTTAGACCGTCTGGGTCTTTTAGGTTCTTTGCTGTGATGTTGATTAATTTTTTGCAAGCTTCCGCTCTTTCTAATTCTAATATTACGTTTGCCATAATAATCTCCTTCGGGTCGCTCTGAGGCGCGACCCCTACATTTTTTTGTATACTTTTAAGGAGTATTGATTTTAGATAATATATATCATTTCAATTATCATATGTGTAAAAAAATACTCCTTTGAAACTAAAGGAGTATTTGAAGTCGCTAGCCTACAAAAAAATACTCCTTTCGTCTAAGCTATAAAAACCCGATTCCAATTATCTGCAAAAAGCAGGGGAATGTTTGTGTTTTTATAACTTTCTATAGCAGGTGAGTATATGAACCTCTATAGATTACCAAGGGCTAGAATGGTATACCGCCACTCTGCTGCCACCTCAGCGATTACATTATATGCGAAATAAAAATTAAAGTCAACTGTTTTTAAATATACATTTTTCTGTTGACAAATGGTTTAATTTAGCATATTATCATAGTATGATATTTAAAACCTTAAACCAGCAGCAGCAACAATAACTCACGCAGGACAACCCTGTGTGTATTTTGTTGCTCATAGGGGATTAAGGTAAATGTAGGGGTCGACTTCCAAGGCGACCCGCAACTTAAAACATTTCAACCGCCCATATGGGGCGGTTTTTTGTTCACGAATAAAATAATGTAGGGGTCGACTTGTAGGCGACCCGAAAAGGAAAAAAAATGAAAAAAGAAGAAATAATAAAACTTGTGGAAGAAGAGGGCATTAAGTTTATAAAACTTGTTTTTGTTGATTCCAAAGGTGTTCCAAAAAATATGGAAATCACAACGCATAGATTGGAATCTGCACTTAATAATGAAGTTATAATCGACGGCTCTAGCATTGAAGGTTTGGCATATGTTGAAAGTTCGGACTATGTTCTTGCTCCAGATTTAAAAACATTCAAAAGGTTTCCACTGGAAGATTCGGAATTTGGAAAGGTTGCAATTGTTTTTTGCGACATTCTAAACTCAAAAACAATGAAGCCAGCTTCTGGTTGCACAAGAACGCTTTTGAAGAATGAGTTGAAGAAACTTAAAGCAAAGGGCTTTGACGAGATGAATGTCGGCTTTGAAGCAGAGTTCTTTTTGCTTAAAGACGGCGAGTTTTTAGACGACGGGCTATATGTTGATGTTCTTCCGAAATTAGATGGTGGGAGCAAGGTTGTTAGGGAGATGTGTTTTGAACTTGAAAGAGTTGGAATTGTTCCGCTTGCATTCCATCACGAGCGTGCACCGAGCCAATATGAAATTTGTGTTAAACATAAAGACGCACTTGCTTCAAGCGACGACTTAATTTTGCACTATTTGGTTGTTTTAAAGGTTGCAGAAAAGAAGGGTCTTGTTGCAAATTTCGAGCCTAAGCCATTTGGCGGAATTTCTGGAAACGGTTGCCACACAAATATTTCAATTTCAAAAGACAATAAGAATGTTTTTGCAACAGGGGACGAGTTATCTGAAACCGCGAAACATTTCCTTGCAGGAATTTTGGAGCATGCAGATGCGCTTTCTTGTGTGATGAATTCGCATGATAATTCTTATAAAAGACTTATAAGAGGCTACGAAACACCAGTGAATATTTGCTGGGGGCATAACAATCGCAGTGCGATGGTGCGCGTTCCACATGCAAGGGAAAAGGCAAGGCGAATTGAACTTAGAAATCCAGATTGCTTGATGAACCCATATCTAGGATTGCTGGCGATTTTAAGAGCGGGAATGTATGGCATTGAACATATGTTGAAGTGTCCATCTGCAACAACAAAAAACGCATGGGAAAAAGACATGGACATCGAACTTTTGCCTGAAACTCTAGAAGACGCAAAGAAGAGTTTTAGGGAGTCAGAACTTTTTAGGGATATAATTCTATAGCCTTTTATGTTATAATAATTAAATAGGGAGTAGTAGATGGTTGTAGCTTTAGAAACGAAAGTGCTTAAAGACAAGAATGAAATAGACATCTTTCTTAAAAGAAAAAGAGGGCTTATAGAAGAGGCAATCGGTTTTCCAATTGGAACGCAAGAAAGAAAAGCAAAGAAAGTCGTTAATTTTTCTGATGGGATTGAGGTAGCATTTTTGAAACCAGGAAAGGAAGCAAGTCGTCAAAACCCTAATACCAATGATATGTATCCTATTGTTTCTTTTGGTGGCAAAGAGATGACAGAGAAATATTCTTTTCAAGATATGTGGACGTATATGTTTAAAACTTATTTAGTAAATAAAGAAGTTTTTAAGCAAACTTCGGTTTTACTTTATAGGCTTTGTTTTTTTAGAGACCACACAGAAGAAAAAGGAAAGTTTCGCTATCGTCCTTCTGTTGCGATAAATAAGGTTATTAGCGACTTAGAAAAGATTAGAAAAGAAGGTTTCAAAAAACAGTTTAATGATGAAAGAAGTCCAACATTAAAACAGTTTCTTTATTTTGTGGACCTTTTAGGGTGGAATGAGGATGTGAAATACTATACGAAAAAGCCTGAGTTGTTTTCTGCTTCTTACTCTAAAAGCACAACAGGTCGAACTAACACGATTCTATCTATTATCAATGCACCAATCATGATTTCAAAATTCTATGAAGACATAGTGTCTAAAACGCAAACTGGTGGAGCAATTGATGTAGACCTAATTACATCAGTAATTCAAAAGTTTACAAGAACGCGTGGTATTTGTGCTCCTACAAAAGGAGAATTGTCCTTAGAACTTGCACCATATTTAAGGGAGGAATAATCATGTTTAAACTACCATTAAATGAAGTTTTTAATGAAGATGTGTTGTTTACTTTAAAACGTCTGCCAGATAATTCGGTTGACATGATTTTTGGTGACCCTGATTATAACGTTGGAATTAACTACAACGGAGCAAAATACACTCAGAAGTGGAATAAATATATTGACTGGTATATTAAGTTGACTAAAGAATGCATGCGTGTTTTGAAGCCCGAAGGCAATTTATTTATGTTAAACTACCCAAAACAAAATGCTTATTTGCGTGTGAAATATTTAGACGATGCTGCTTACAATGTTCACGAGTATGTTTGGGTTTATAATTCAAACATAGGTCATTCTTCTCAAAAATTCACAACTGCACACAGGAATATATTGCATGCAACAAAATCAAAGACAAATAAGTTTTATAAGAATAATGTTGCGTTGCCGTATCAAAACCCAACAGATAAGCGTATCATGAAAAATATAGAAAATGGCTCAAAAGGAAGAATGCCATATTCATGGTTCTATTTTGACTTGGTTAAAAACGTTTCAAAAGATAAAACTTTTCATGCTTGTCAAATCCCTCAAGACCTTGTTGAGATGTTTATTAAAGCAACAACACAGAAGAACGATGTTGTTCAAATTCTGTTTGGTGGTAGTGGAAATGAACTTTTGCTTTGCAAAAAGCTAGGACGTCACTTTATAAGTTCTGAATTACATAAGCCATACTATAAAATGATTTTAGATAGACTAGAAAATGGTGGAATAATAAAAGATTGTTTCAAGCTCAGCATTAGAAACGATAATCCAAAATTTGATGATATAATAGAAAACTAATACTAAAACAAAAGAGGTAGACTGTTAACCTGTGAAACGCCCGTTTAAGATTTTTAATTTCAGGCCGATTTTTGTGGCAGCGGTAGCGTGTTTGGTTGGTGCGGGGTTAGGGCATTGGTTCTTCGAAAACTTGACTATGTTTTTGATAATTAGTATTGTAGTTTTGGCAGGTTCTCTGCCTTTTTGTTTTATAGGGTTTGTTAGGGAGAGGCGGCTTGTAGGGAGCGTTATTAATAACGCTACGCATGGGTCGTTACAAGTAACGACCCCTACAGAAGCTCTTTATAAACTTTCTTTTGAAATTAATGAACTTATTGATGTTGTCGGCAAAAATAGGAAAATTTTAAACTCTTATACACTGAAGCC
>WQZR01000013.1 GCA_009780625.1 Bacillota bacterium
GCACAAAACGCGCCGGACATATTTTCTGCGCGTTGTTTTCTGTCGAGTCCAACTTGATTGTCTGTGTCTTTTATTCTAATAAGTGCGTCTTCAGATAATTCCAATTTTGTTTTAGAAAGTTTAATAAACTCTTTTGCAAGAAGCGTGCTTTGGTTATACCCACGCTTTTTATAGTTTCTATGGCACAGTGGAACCGGGACAACAAGACAGTCGTTATTAAAAACAAACTTTCTAGTTTCGAAAGATTTAAAAATACTTGCGGCCATAAACGGTGCAAGATATTTGCCGTTATCGTATTTAAATTTTGAAATGGCATATATAACTGAATCGGAATATTGAAAAGCACTGACACCAGCCTTGAGATATATTTTCTCCTTATCACAGCGATAACAAATTGAAAGCCCCGTTGCAACTTCGGTTCCGCAAATTCTGCAAGGGTTTGTCACTCGCAAAACAACACCTTCGCATTCTTCACAAATCATTTCGGGTGTTGGCTTAAGCATTTCAGCTTGACAAAATATACACTTAATATGTGTTGGAAAAAGAAAATCTAAGAGCCTATCAAAATATTTCTTCACTATTTTTTAATCTCGTTTCCAAATTCATCAACCAAACCCAAAAGATAATCTGTCGATACAGAGAAAAATCTAGCGAGTTTAACAATCACTTCGCTAGTTGGACTTGTTTTTTCTGCTTCTATTAGACTTATAGTTCCTTGATTGATACCAGTTTGTCTACTAAGCTCGTGTTGACTGATACCCTTCTGTTTTCTTAAGTCTGCAATTAACCTATTAATCATAGTTTAATTTTAATTAAAGTGTTAATCAAAAAACCTGATAATTAACACGTTAATCAATTTTAATAGACCTATTTCTTATATATAAAATAAAAATCTGTAAGCCAGTTTACTGGATTGTTTTGAATATATTGTCGTGTTTCGTTTAGTTCTTTTTCATTTCTGATTATTCGTTCGTAATAATTGCGTTGGAAGAATTTATAATTGGCATTTCTTGTTGCTGTTGATTTGAAATAGTTTATGATTTGTCCAAGGGTGAGTGTAGGGGTCGCACCTAAGGGCGACCCGTTGTATTGGAGTGGGTGAAATACTTGTATAATCATATGCAGATGATTTGGCATTATTATAAATGAATCAATATTATATCTCTTGTTGTTTTCATTTATATGTTTAATTAAGTCTAAAACAACTTTTCCTGTTGTTGTCAGTTTTGTTTGCGGGTCGCCCTTAGGTGCGACCCCTACATTTTCTTCTATTAAAATTTCACTTAAGACACAATGTCCATCTTGAACACAAATAACAACATGATAAAAACGTGGCTCACTATAATCAAAACCTTTCAACCTAACTTCTTTTCTAATCGGCAGATTTTTCACATAACAATAGTAGCATAATTTATTATCGAGTTATCGCTTTCAAATGTTATACTCTAGAGTAAATATATGGATATACTTATAAGGTATAACTAAGACAAGGAGCCGAGAGCGAATGTTAGGACTATTTAACGACAACAAGAGAGCCGTGAGGGGTCTCACAAAAATTGCAAACAGGGTTATGGATTTAGAAGAAGAGTTTGCAAAAATGACAGACAAACAACTTCAAGCCGAAACACAAGTTTTAAAGAAAAGAGTTCAAGAAGATGGCGAAAAACTAAACTCAGTTTTGCCAAGGGCTTTTGCTTTGGTTAGGGAAGCATGTTGGCGTGTTCTTGGAATGAAGCCATTTAAGGTTCAAATTATTGGTGGAATTGCACTTCACCAAGGTCGTATTGCAGAGATGAAAACAGGGGAAGGAAAAACACTTGTTTCTGTTGCTCCTGCTTTTTTAAACGCACTTACTGGAAAAGGTGTTCACATCATCACAGTAAACGAATATCTTGCAAAACGTGACGGCGACTGGATGGGAAAGGTTCACAGATTTTTGGGGCTTACAATTGGATGCTCAACAAGTGGACTTAAAGAAGATGCAAAAAGAAAAGCATATGCAGCGGACATCACATATGCAACAAACTCAGAAATTGGTTTTGACTATCTAAGAGATAATATTTGCGGAACAAAAGAACAAAGAGTTTTAAGAGGAACACATTTTGCAATTGTAGACGAAGTTGACTCTATTCTTATTGACGAAGCAAGAACTCCGCTGATTATTTCTGGACCAGGAAGTAAACCAGCAAAAAACTATGAAGAAGCAAACAAGTTTATAAAAACACTAAAACCAGCAGACTACGACTATGATATCGAAAAGAAACAACTTAGGCTTACAGACGAAGGTGTTTCAAAAGCTGAAAAATTCTATAAAGTTGAAAACCTTGGAGATATTGAAAACCTAGAAATTCACCACTATATCAACAACGCACTTCGTGCTCACGTGATTATGCACAAAGACAAAGACTATATCAAAAGCGAAGGCGAAATTTTGATTGTCGACGAGCACACTGGTCGTGTTCTTGAAGGAAGAAGATATAACGACGGTCTTCACCAAGCGATTGAAGCCAAAGAAGGCGTTGAGATTCAAAACGAAAACCAAACAATGGCAACTATCACATATCAAAACCTTTTTAGAATGTATAAAAAACTTTCAGGAATGACTGGAACAGCAAAAACAGAAGAAGGCGAATTTAACAGAATTTATAACCTAGACGTTGTAACAATTCCAACAAACTTGCCAATGATAAGAAAAGACGATAAAGACATCGTGTTTGGAACAATCAGAGGAAAGTTTAGTGCAGTTTTGGAAGACGCACTTGCAGCACACGAAAAAGGTCAACCAGTTTTGATTGGTACTGCAAACGTAGACAGAAGTGAAGAGTTAAGCCAAGTGTTTAGAAAACAAAATATTAAACACAATGTGTTAAACGCAAAGAATCACATGCGAGAAGCAGAAATTATTGCTCAAGCTGGAAAGAAAGGCGCAATCACAATTTCAACAAACATGGCTGGTCGTGGAACGGATATTCTTCTTGGTGGAAACGCAGACTTTATGTCAAAAGAAGAAATGAGAAAACAAGGTTTCGATGCAGAACTTATTGAGTCTGCAACTGCATACCTTACAGAAAGAACTCCAGAAGAACAAACTGCACGCGACTTATATGAAAGACTATACAAAAAATATAAAGAGCAAACAGAAGCAGAAAAGAAAGAAGTTCAAGCGCTTGGTGGTCTTCGAGTTATCGGAACAGAAAGACACGAATCAAGACGTATCGACAACCAGCTTAGAGGACGTGCTGGACGTCAAGGCGACCCAGGTGAAAGTATTTTCTATATTTCTCTAGAAGATGAAATCATCAAACGTTTTGGTGGGGATAGACTAAAAAGAATGCTTTCAATGAGTATCAATGATGAATATCCACTTAACTATTCAATGTTGGGTTGGATGATTGGAAACGCTCAAAAGAAAATTGAAGGTATAAACTTCACAATCAGAAGATACACACTTGAATACGATGACGTTCTAAACAAACAAAGAACACTTATATACGAACAAAGAAACGCAATTCTAGACGGAGAAGACGTAAGAAAATCAATCGTTCCAATGTGCAGAGACCTTGCAGAAAGAACTGTAAGGGGAGAAATTTCCGACGAGCAAATATACAGCGAATGGAATTTAGAAAAACTTAATAAAGTGATTGATGAATATGTTCTGGCTCCAGGAACAAACTTCCTTACACCAGAAAACATAAAAAGAAAAGAAGTTCAAGATGTTGTTGACATGATTGTTGAGCAAGTTGAAAAAAGATATGAAGCTCAATGGACAAACGCAAAAGCAATTGGTTTTGAATTTGCAAGCCTAGAAAGACAAATTCTTTTAGGAATAGTTGACAGAAAATGGATTGACCACATTGATGCAATGACAATTCTAAAAAATGATATCGGTCTAAGAAGCCACGGGCAACAAGACCCACTTATTGCATACAGAAGAGAAAGCCAAGAGATGTATGAAACAATGATTAATGGAATACACGACATTGTTGCAAAACTTCTTCTAAACATTCATATTGCAAGAGTTAAACCAATGGAGCAAAGAACAGGCATCACAGCCGCTCCACAGTTTAAATCAACAGAAGCAACACAAGAAAAAATTCTAGACCCAATGAGAGAAAGACCAAACCCAATGGAAAGCACTCAGGTTGTAACCGGAGACAGAAAACCAGGTGAAGGTGGGGAAAGAGCAAAACTTGCACCAGTTAGAGTTGAAAAGGTTGCAGAAAGAAACGACCCATGCCCATGCGGTTCTGGAAGAAAATATAAACAATGTTGCATCAACAAGTAAAACAAAAAACGCTTCGGCGTTTTTTTGGTGCAAAACATGATATAATCTAGATATATAGGAGTTTATATGGAAAACAAAAACTATGGTGAAAGTCTAAAGTGGGTTATTTATGGAATGGGTGTTGCAACAGGGTTTATTCTAATTCTTGCAACATATCTAATCGTAAGAATTGCAGACGGCAATTGGGGCGACTATAAACTGCCACTTATTCTGTTGATTGTATTCAGTTCAATAGTTCCTATTGTTGCAATGTTTCTAAGCATTGGCGACATCAAAAAAGAAATTGAAAAGAACAAGGAAACAAAATAATGAAAATCTTCGGAAAACACTCAGTTCTAGAAACTCTAAGAAACAAAGACATCACGGTGTTGAAAGTTTTGATGCAAGAAGGTTTGAAAGGCACTGAATATAATGCGATTCATGGTGTTGCAAAGGCACGCGGAATTAAAGTTCAAACAGTAAACCGTGCTGCACTTGATGCAGAGTTTAGAGGTTTAAACCACCAAGGCGTTATGGCGGAAACAACTTCGTATAAATATTTTAATATTAAAGACATTTTGGAAGTTGCAGAAAAAAGAAAAGAAGACGCGTTTATTCTGGTGTTAAACGAAGTTACAGACGTTCATAACCTTGCGAGTATGATTAGAACAGCCGAGGCTCTTGGAGTGCATGGAATAATTCTTTCTAAAAACAGGAACGCACAAGTTAACGAAACAGTACTCAAAATTTCTGCAGGTGCGGCAAGTCACGTAAAGATTGCACTTGTGGGGAATTTAACTGGGGCAATTGAAGACATAAAAAAACAAGGAATTTTTGTTTTTGGTGCAGAGCTTGGTGGCGGAAATATTTATAAAACAAATCTTAAAGGCAAAATTGCAATCGTTATTGGAAGCGAAGGTGAGGGAATTAAAGAGCATGTCAAAAAAGCATGCGACGGAATAATCACAATTCCACAAACTGGAAAAGTGAACTCCCTAAACGCCGGCGTTGCAGCGGGTATTTGCCTTGCTGAAGTAGTTAGACAAAGACAACTCTAAAGGAGAAATATATGAAAAAGATTGCTCAACTTCTTACGGTTTCCGCGATTGCTTTCTTTATGTGTTTTGGACTGATTGCTTGTAGAGATAACGGAGACCAAAAAAGCAACATCACAGGAATATCATTTGTAGATACAATTACTTATTACAATGGACTGTTTCAGACTATAGTTATTTCAGGGATACTGCCTTCAGGTGTCACTGTAACATATGAGCAAAATAATGCTGAATTTATTGCAGCAATTTTTCCTGGCGATTATGAAATCACTGCAACAATGACTGGACCAAAACACAACACACTAACACTTACTGCAACACTTTCAATTGTTTTGGCAGAACCTTCGGAATTATGGTTTGCTGTACAACCAAGTAGGTATGAGTTCAGACCAGAAGGTCGTTGGTATTATTGGGCAACTAGTATTCTAAATAGTCAAGGTGCAACCGCAACTTCAATAGGAAATTATCTAATTTCACAAAACTATGCCTTGGTTGACAGTTATGAGAAACCTGCACCAAGTGGTCAACCTGGTCCACATATCAGCATCAACCACGATGGTTCAATTGAAGTAACCCACACAGATAACAACCCGACAAACGAGCGACAGGTAGTCACTTATACTTATCGACCAAATAATATATTTGCGGGAATTGAGGAGTCTAGGGAGATTCTTATAGCAGAGTATGGAAATCCACTACACTTTGATTTGCATGAAAGACATATATGGGAGTTTTGGGGTATCGAAGATGGGACATATGGCTTAGCACTAAATTTCTTCACTTTCGCAGGTTTTGAAATAAGCTCACCACCGTCTTTTGGTAGTGAAATAACATCTTTTCCACATGGCACAATAATAGAATACAATATATTGTCTGACGGCTCTGTGCACGCATATATGTTCTTTAACGTTCCAGGTGGAAGCCTTCAATGGTTCATAGAAAAGAATTCTGATATGATATAATATAGTCCTAATGAAGACACTCATCAGGATAATTAAATACGGCAAAAAGTGGAGTTGGGCATTTGCTCTTACTCTTTTTTCTATAACCATTCTGACACTTCTTTCTTTGGTTCTTCCAATCGCTGTTAGGGAACTTCTAAACATTCTTACAGACATTCAAACATACGACGAACTTCCATTTGAAATCTGGGTGATTATTGGAACACTTCTTGCTGTATATCTTGCCAAACTTATTTTCCAAGTTCTAAATCACTATTTTTCTAGATACTTTTCATACAAAACTCTTGGTGCAATCAGATGTCATATATATTCTCACCTTCAAAAACTTTCACCAAAATTCTTTCACAACAAACAAATTGGTCAAATCAGTCAACGTGTTATGGAAGACGTGGGCAGCGTTCCAAACTTGCTTGCTTGGTCGCTTCCAGAATTTTTGGTTGGAACAATCACAATCATTGGTGTAATCACCATAATGTTTGTCATAAACCCAATTCTTGCAGCGTTTGTTGTTGCACCGCTTCCAGTTCTTTTGTTTATTGCAATCTTCCAAAGAAAGATGGCAAAGCATTGGGATAAGGTTCGAAAACTTCTTGGCGGAATGTATGGCATGCTTTCAGACAACCTTCAAGGAATGAAAGAAATTCAATCCTTTGGAAAACAAGAATACGAGCAAAACAAATTTAGTGAACTTACCGAAGAGATTCACAAGAACTCTCTATATGCAACCAGATGGGGCGCAACCCTAAGACCACTTATGGAACTCATGCAAGGCATAGGAACCGTGCTTCTTGTTGTGGTTGGTGCATATCTTGCCATGAACGGAATTATTGAAGACGTTGGAGATATTGTCGCTTTCCTTATGTATATAGGAATTTTGTACGTGCCAGTTGCAGGAATAGCCCGTGTTGTGGAAGACGCAACAAACGTGATTACAAACCTAAAAAGAACATTTGAATATCTAGACTACGAAAGCGATGTTGTTGAAAAACCAGATGCAATCACTGTTGGGCAACTTAAGGGAGATGTTGAATTTAAAAACGTAACCTTTGGTTATAACGATGTGAAAGTTCTAAGTGAAATTTCTTTCAAAGCAAACGCTGGTCAGATGATTGCTCTTGTTGGGGAAACGGGTGCAGGCAAAACAACAATCGCAGCGTTGATTTCCAGGTTCTATGATGTAAACGAAGGAGCAATCACAATCGACGGAATAGACATCAGAGATATGACGCTCGAAAGTCTAAGAAACAACATAAGCATTGTTCTTCAAGATGTATTCTTGTTTAATGGAACAATTTTCGAAAACATTGCCTACGGCAGTGCAACAACTCCAACAGAAGAAGAAATTATTGCGGTTGCAAAGTTTGCATGCATTCACGATTTTATAGACAGCCTTGCGGATAAATATCAAACAAGAATTGGAGAGCGTGGTGTTCGTCTTTCAGGTGGGCAAAAACAAAGACTTGCAATTGCAAGGGCACTGCTTAGAAATGCACCAATTCTTCTTTTGGACGAAGCAACATCTTCAATCGACAACACAACAGAAAAAGAAATTCAACAAGCAATCGAAAAACTTTCACAAGATAAATCAAAAACAATTGTTGTCATTGCACACAGACTTTCAACAATCGAAAAAGCAGACAAGATTTTATACATAAAAGACACAAAGATTGTTGAAGAAGGCTCACACAAACAACTGATTAAGAAAAACGGTGCATATGCTAAACTTAGACAGAGCAAATGAAGAGAGAGTCATTCACAGAAACATGGGGGCTAGTCTTAGTTAACCTTAGAGAAGAAGGGCATTTCACTGCCTATTCTTCTGGTGGTTTTGTTTGGGGTGGAGAGATTGAAGCAAAAAAAATAACGGCGTTCACTTCCAAAATAGAAGCGGAGTTTTTAAACAAAAACAAAGAGATTATAGAAGAAGCTTTATATCAAGCAACGGGAAGAAGTTTAAGTTTTACAGCCATCGAAAAAGTGAAGGTAAAGGAGTTGACCAAAGCCGAAGTACTAAGAGAAATCTTTGGTGAAAAGGTTAGGGTGAAAAAATAAATCTATGATAGAATTGAAGCCTATGACAACACTCACAGAAGAAGCAGCAAAACAAAAAAGAAGCCTAAATCTGGCGTTCATCGGCGATGCATATTTCAGTCTTAGAATAAAAGAACATTTCATTATGGAGCAGTTCGAAACCAAAACTGAAAACCTACACAAAGAATCGGCAAAGATTATCAAGGCAGAATTTCAAGCTAAGATTTTTAGGTTTATTCTAGACAAACTTACAGAGAACGAAAAAGAAGTTGCGGCTAGAGCAAAGAACCAAACATCAAACAACATTGCAAAAAACGCAACACGAACAGATTATAAAATTGCGACTGCATTCGAAGCAGTTGTTGGTTTCAACTTTTTGACAGGAAATGAAAAGAGACTTGAGCAAATTGTTAAGTGGGCGATTGAAGTTAAAAAAGAAATGGACAGAGAACAAAAATAGTCCATAAATGATATAATCAGTCAAAGGAGTTTTAAAGATGGCAGATAAAATTAAAGTTGAAGTTTATGAAAGTGAAAGAGACTATGTCGGGCACCAAATGGGTAAAAGCATCGTGGCAAAAACAGGTGCGAATAAAATTGCAAGACCGGCAATAACATTTAGTTTGGTTTTCTTTATTCCATTTATTCCTCTTATTGGAATGATTCTTGGAATTGTTGCACTAACTAGGTCAAGTAAACTTGGTGGTCGTGGAGTTTCAATAGCATCAATAATTCTAGGACTGGCACTTACTGTTTTTCATGTATGGATTGTGATAGAAATCATAACAGTACTAATGGATATATTTAGTTAAAAAAACGGCGAAAAGCCGTTTTTTTAATTTCGAAAAATTATTTTTCAAAAACCCTTGCAATATATTTTTGCATGTGATATGATGCGGGCAGAAATATATTTTTTGTATTTTAATAAAGGAAAAAGGAAGTTTTTTGGTATGGAGTGCATCCAAGAAGTTGTAACGATTGAAGAAGTTCAAGAAGTTAAAGAATCTAATATCGAGCAACTAAAAAAAGTTAAAGTCGGCAGCTTTTTAAGCAACCTAGAAAGAGAAAGAAGAGACTATAGAGAAGACTGGGGTCTTCCTGTAGACACTTTCGAAGAGTGCGAGAGAAGACATATGCGTGGAGGAAAGATTACTTGGTAATCTTTTTCACTGCGATTTAAATATATAATGGTGCACAAAAAAAACGGCACCGCCGTTTTTTTATTATCTTTAAGCCAATCTAACCGGAAGAATAAGATATAAATAGTCGCCATCACCTTCTGGTCTGATGATGCATGGGTCAACCTTTGTTTCAAGACTCATTTCAACAAAACCTTCTGGCATGTTTTTGATTGCGTCAAGAAGATATTTTGCATTAAACGCAATGCTTAAATCATTCTTGTTTGTTTTTGCAGTCACAACTTCCTTAATCTCACCGCGTTCAGAATTTGATGTAATCACAATTTGCCCATCAGTGATTTCAAGTTTGATGATGTTGCTTCTTTCAATTCTAGAAAGAAGTGAAGCTCTTTCAATCGCTTCTTCAAAGTGCTCTCTGTTTAGTGTAACTTTTGCAGATTGGTTTTGAGGAATAATTCGTTTATAGTTGATAAAGTCGCCATCAATAAGTCTTGTTAGAATAACAGTCTCTTTAAGTTCTGCCATCAAATAGTTTTTTTGAATTTTAATTTTCACACCAGCATCTGTGTCTTCTAGAAGTTTATGAATTTCAGTCAAGCTTCTTGATGGAATGATTGCAGAAGTTTGTGCTGTTGATTTCGTGATTGGCTTTTCAATTTTTGAAAGTCTGAAACCATCAAGCGAAACAGCAGTCAAAGACTTTTCTTCAACTTCAAAAAGAACACCTTTAAAAACTGGTTTAGAATCATCAAGTGCAACAGACACAAGAGTTTTTGAAATTATGTCTTTCAAATCTTTTTGCTTAAGTTGGAAATATTCTGCATTCTCAATTTTCTTGAAGTTTGGAAACTCCAAAACGTTATAGCAAGAAATAAGTCCAGTGCTTTCGCCATAAGAAATTCTTAGTTGGTTTTTTTCTGTAAGCAAACATTCAACGTTCATATTTGTAAGTCTTCTTACAAATTCAGAAAAAAGTTTTCCAGGAACAAGTGCCTCGCCTTCTTCAAAAATTTCTGCTGTGATTGTTTTTTCAATGGCAAGTTCTAGGTCGGTTGCTGTCAATGTAAGTGTGCCATTTTCCGCAACAAGCTTAACTCCTTCCAAAACTGTGCCAACGCCTTTTGTGCTGCAAGCTTTAATAACTTTGCTCAGTGCGTCATTTAAATCTAATCCTTTACAAACAAACTTCATCTCTAAATCTTTCTCCTATTCGTATTATCTTATATTCTACCATATTATCGTTAATAAGAAAAGAAGTAAACCCAATTTGCTTTTTAATAATTCAAATTTTTGGTAATATTATAAATACGAGAGTAGAGGGAGTTTTTTTGTGTCTAGAGTTTGGTTTTCAATTATAGGGTTTCTAAGACGCGTTTGGCGTGGGATAGTGAAGCGTACTTGGCTTAAAATAACACTTGTGTGCGTGATTATCGCAAGTCTTTTGGCGGGTCTTGGGGTAGGTATATACTACTGGTTTTTTCACGAACCACCACTTGTGACAGGCGGACCTCCTGCAAACGCAGCGGTTGTTGGAAACGGCGGCATGGCGGTTATGAAAGGCGAATGGATTTTCTTTGTAAACGGCTGGGAAGGAATGTATGACGGCAACCACAGAGATAACAGGTTTGGAGATGTCAGACGTTCTGGAATATATAGAGTTAAAGCAGTTGGGCAGAGTTATCACATAGAAGACGGAGTTTTGGAGTTTACACACGGAACACCAAATGTGGACGAAGCGGGAAGCATTATTGGTGCAGAGCTTGTTGTTCCAATCAAGGTGGGGCACGAGTTTGGTGGATTCTATATTTTTAGAGATTTAATTTACTATGCAACATTTGGAAACAGAGTTTCAAGACAAGGTGTTGAACAACTAAACGAATTAGATTTAAACAGAGTTAGAACAAACGGAACCAAAAACGAAACAATTGCAACCATTAAAGATTTTGGTCACGAAGAAAGCAGCCAATGGGGATTCTATTATCACAACAACCAAGTTTATGGACTTGCGTTCAACGGACAAGAACTTGTTCTGACAGTTGGTGGAAAAGAGGAAAGAAGAGTCAGTGGTGTTTCGAGCATTCACATGCCACGCGTAAGCGAGTGGTTCCCAGGCAAAACATTTACAGCAAGTGAAAACATCACATATTTTACAACGGAATTTGGAAGCAAGTTATATAGATATGTTCCGGGAAGTAAGCGTTTTGAAGAGTTGAACGCAAACTTTGGTGGTGGAAGAATTCTTGGCATGGCAAACAACCATATGATTTTTGCAAGAAACGATGGGCAAATCACAAGCATCTTCCAATATGGAAAACACACTCGTCTATTTGAAGCAACATCAGCAGACACATTCTATATTATGAGCGCAGGGCACATCATTCACCAAAAAGGTGTTGGGAGTGTGTTTATCAGAAGGGCAAACGATTTGGCGGTTGAACATCACATGCCAAACTTCTCAGTTTCACTATCTGCAATTGCTTTTAGTGACAGAGAATATATCTACTATTTTGAAGGTGGCGAAATGGGCGGCATGGCTGTGAAGAGATTTAACGTTATGACAATAGAAGAAGAAATTGTTTTCAGTGGGTCTTTCACCGTGCTTAAAGATGAAATCTTCGAAACAAGAACATCAGAAGTTTTGGTAAACAGAAACAGCCTACACTTCGATGGAACTCATATATATTTCTTCAGAAAAAATTCACCAGAAGATTTTGTGAGAACAAATTTCTATCTAAGCAGGGTGAGGGTGACAGCAGACTTCGATAGCATATATAACCACCAAATGCTTGCAAGAAAATTTGGAGACGACAGAAGATTTATAGAAAAAGAATAAAAGAACGCCCAACGGCGTTTTTTGTTTATCATGGTAAACTCATTATATGAAAGAGAAAACAAAGAAAGAAGAAAAAGAAGAAGAAGTTGAATTTAAACAGTGATATTGCCAATAAACATATATTGTGTTAAACTTTTATGTAATTAGAGTTTAATTACTAGAAAGGGGAAACATGAGTAAAACAGACACGGTGTCACTTGAACAATATATGGCACAACAAGAAAAAACAGCTAGGGAACTTTTTAAAGAAAAAGGCGCAAAGTTTTTGGCAATGGGAAAAACAAAAGCAGTTGGGCTTCTGCCTGATGGCAATGTGGTTATGAAGTTCTTAGACAGTTTCACAGGAACTGCAGGAGTGAAAGATGGTGGCGGAAACGAGGTGGCGGGGCATATGCAAGGTCTAGGTTATATGAACCTGATGACAACTTGGAAAATTTTTAAGATGATGGAAGAGATTGGAATTCCAACTCAAAACATATCTATAGATGAGGCGAACAACCTCCTTATTGCAAAACATGTTGTGCTTCTTGGAAAAGGTATGCCATTTGAAAAAGATGGCGAAGAACACACAAGCGGCGGAATTGAAGTTATTGGAAGAAACATTGCAATGGGAAGTTATCTAAAAAGAAACCCAGATGTTGCAAATGGTGCAATTCTAACTCAGCTTGATGGAATGTGTATGGTTGAAACATCTGTCAAGAATGATGCAGCGGGTGACCCAATCTTTGATTCACAATACTTTATAGACTCTTTATATGTGCTGCAAGAAGATTTAGAAGAAGCAATCAACATGACAAAACAAGGCGTTCTGCTTCTGACAGAAAGATTTGCAAAACAAGGACTTACATTTGCAGACACAAAATTTGAGTTTGGGCACGATAGAGAAAATAATGTTATTCTTGTGGACGAAATTTCAACAGGAACATCAAGAGTGCTTCATGCAGACGGAAAAAAAGCGACCGAGCAAGAAGTATACGAAGCAGTTATGAGAATGTAAAACAACAAAAAAAACGGCAATGCCGTTTTTTTGTTTTACATAGTTTCAGGAGTGATGAATTTTGCTTTCTCTTTTGGAAAACCTCCAGCACCCGTAAGGTTGTGAGAACCTCCAGCCATATATTCATGCTCGCGAGTTTTTAACTCTGCAAGATTAAATTCAACAATTTCCATTGCTCTGCCCATAGTAAGACCATATTTCTTTGCATCTTTTGGACCGAAGTCTTTTTTGAAATCTTCAACTGTGTCATAAACCACTGGAGTGAGCAACATTTCTGATTCGAAATGTTTTTCTGCTTCTGACATCATAGCGTCTCTTGTTTCTCTAGTTTTTTCGAATTTCGAGCGAATGGTTTCTGCTCTTTTCATCAAAGCGCGATAGCCAATGTTGTCAACAAGTTTTTCGTTAACTGGATACATTTTCATTTCTTTAATCACAATTGCGTGCTCTGCAATATTTGCGCGCATTTCTTCTTCTGCTTGTTTTAGTTTTTTGTCCATGTTTTTCTCCTTTGTCTAACTCTATATATTTATTGTATCACTCTTTTAGCATAATTCAAAAACCCAACATTCGAGGTTCTGCATAAATGTTTCAAAGTCGATAAAATATATATTTCCAAAATTTCTGCTTTTTCTGTGAAAACAAAACCCAAGTTTTTTCAGAAGTTTTTCACCTTCTCTTGTCCAACCTGTTGTCCAGATTTTGTCTATTCTAATACCCTTCAAAATTGCCGCATTGAAAGCTTGATAAACAGATTTTAAAACAGACTTATAAACCTTTTTGCTTCTATGATTTTTGTCTATGCAAAGTGTTTCAAAATATAGTTGGTTTGTTCCTTCATATATATCTTTCTTTAGGTTTTCAAATTGAATGTCGACCTCAACCAAGCAACCGCTTTCCACAAGTTTTTGGGTTTCATCATTAAAAATAAAACAATTCCAATATGCAACAACTTCTTCGTCTTTTTTAAAAACACGCCAAAAATCTGTGGTTGCTTTAAATATGTCTACCCAACCAATATTGTTATCAAATTCGTATTCCAAACCATTTTTTAAATCAAGTTTTTGAAGTTCTTCAAGCAACAACAAAAGGTCTGCTTCCAACACCTTTAAATCGTTATTCGTAATCTCTCTAACACTGCTTGTCATCTAACTCCATCTTATGCTTTATATTAGCACAATATAAAACAGAACTAAATAAAAAACAATGTTTATAGTTTGAAAGTATTAGAAAGGAAGGCTATTGCTTGGTTTTTAACTTCTTCTGTTGTTGTGGTTGTGTCTACCCTAATAACAAGTGTTGGAACTCGTGCTTGGCAAAATGCAATTTCTGGCAATGTTTGTTCATCCCAAACAGCCAATCTTTTTAAAATAAGTGCGTCGTCATCTCTTCCGCGTTTTGCAGAACGAGAAAGACTTGTTTCTGGTGTTGCCAAAATTGCAATCAATCCATCGGGTTTTCCTTCATATGTGTCGGCAAGAAATGTTGGAATAAAATGGTCTAAAAACAAAACCCCGCTGTCTGCTTTCTCGATTGCGTTTTTAAACACAGGGCCCGAGAGCGAAAGCGGGGTGTATATGCCACTTTGAATATAAGAATTGATTTCGTTTCCAAGTGTTGTGCCTCTTGCAACTTCTGCTCTAAGACTTCCACTTGCTGAAAGAATTTCAACTTTGTTTTTAAAGTGTTCCGAAAGGTCTTTTAGAAGAGTGCTTTTTCCAGAACTTGGGTTGCCTATAAATGTGATTAGAGTTTTATTCATAAATCTTCTCCTTTGCATTTAAAAAAAACTGGAGTAAACCAGTTTTTTATTTTTGAAGTCCAAACCATTTTTCGCGCATCTTAACCCCAACAATAACGAAAGGAATAATTGCTGCAAACATAAGCCCTGTTGTAGTCCATGTCAGCCAGAGATAACATGTTTCGAGCCATGCAATATCCATCCACATCAATGCCATAAGAATGTTTATAACCATCAGCATTATGCTGACAAATCTGCCAAGATTCTTTTTGTTGACCTTATCTCTTGCTTCTTTTGGCAAAAACATCATACCGTTTATAAGTATTGTAGCCTTACCCATAGAAAGAACTATTGCTAAAACCGTAAGTAAACCAATCGTAATCCCAAATGTTATATGAACTGGAAGCATATCAGTTTCTCCTTTATTCACAAATTTAACTGTATTATAGCATAAAAACTACAGTTTTGCGGCAAGCAGCTTTTTAACGTGGTCTGCGTATTTGCCATTTATGTAGTTAGTAAATCGTTGTTCAATGAGTTCTAGAGTATCATCAAAATCTTGGCGACTCTTAAACATGTTGTTTATTTCAACAAGATTAAGTAATTTTTCATAGTATAGTTCGCGTTTTGTTGCAGTGCCTTTTGTTTGAAATTCTTTTAGGTTAGGAGAAAAGCCTGTTGCAGTGCAGGCGGCTCTAAGTTTATTTGCATCATCGCTTCTAAGTTTTGGGAAAAGAAATAATTCTGGCTTCTTTGTGTCTGTAGCGACTACAACCTCAATTTCAAAAAGGTTAGGGTGTTTTGCGTCCAGTATGGCATCTGTAAATGTATGATATCTCACCGCTTGTGCAGTTGTTTTTGCTTTAAGTTTTAGTTTGTCCGCAACTTCGCGAATTTTTTGAGCAACAACAGCTTCCATTTTGCAATTTTCGCGGATTAAATCAATTGCCTTTTTGTGGTCAAAATATAAACCTATGCAAATATCTTTAAATTCTTCGTCTTCCATATAATCTCTCCTTAACAAAATTTCATAATCATTTATTAAATGTTTCACACTATCTGGCGTGTTTGGAGCAAGTTGAACTTGTTTCATAGATTCGCACACATCTTTATAATCAATTTCAAGCCACGTTGGGATGCTTGGCATATCACGACGCGGAGTGAGGAAAAGACGCAGATGTTTATACGGAGTTGGAAACGCTGCTTGCATACGGTCTTGATAACGTTGCAGTTGATTACTTGTCACATCTTCTTTTGCGTTGATTTTGTTTTCAATTGTGATAATAAATTGTTGCTTCTTAAAAACTATAACAAGGTCAATTTGGCTATCGTTCTTCTCTGGGTGGACTTTACTAACGAAATATTCTCGGCTTACAGTTATTGATGAACTAGATTCATTTAAAAGGTCTAAAAGAGAAGCTCGCAACTCGTCGGCAAGTGGGGAAGGGTTTTTGCTAATTTTTGTTAGTAGTTCTTTAAGAAAGGTTTTTCCAACAGAACCGCTCACAGAAGGGTTACACAAATAAGCAAGCATTTGACTATGCTTTATTTCCCACTCAGTAATCTGCAATATATCGAAAACATTATCTTTGTCGAAAACTTTTAAACTATCTGTTTTGCCTATAGAACTTACAAACTTTGCAAGACTGGCTAGTTCATTTTCGTACGTACTCAAATGTTTTCTCCTTGGTTTTGGCGCGCCCGGAGGGAGTCGAACCCCCGACCTTTTGGTTCGTAGCCAAACGCTCTATCCAGCTGAGCTACGGGCGCACGATAGAAGAAGTATAACATAATACACAAAAAAGTCTACATGTCATATATATCTTTATGAAAATAAAAGTTGCAGTTTTAGGCTATGGAAATCTGGGGAAGGGTATAGAAAAAGAAATTATAAACTTTCCAGACATGGAACTTGTGAGAATCTTCACAAGAGAAACAGAAGAAGAGTTGGAAAACTATATAAATAAACTCGATGTCTTATTTCTTTGTGTGGGTTCGGCAACGGATTTGCCAAAGGCAATCAATAGATGGGGAAAACTTTTTAACACTGTAGATAGCTATGATAATCATAAAAATATGGAAGCCCACCTTAGAATGGTGAAAAAGATTGCTGAAACTCATAAAAAAACGATAATCACCGCAACAGGCTGGGACCCCGGTTTGTTTAGCATAATGCGTGTTCTGTTTGAATCTGTTCTGCCAAAAGCAAAAGCATACACATTTTGGGGAAAGGGCATAAGCCAAGGGCACAGCCAAGCAATAAGA